>NZ_JBJHAL010000014.1:0-112895 GCF_054050995.1 Blastococcus sp. SYSU DS1021
GCGGGGCGGGCCGGTGGGGCCCGCCCCGCCGCGGCCGGGTCAGCCGCCGAGCTCGGTGAGCAGCTGCTGCATCTCGGCGATCTCGGCGTTCTGGCTGTCGCGGATGGACTGGGCCAGCTCGAGGGCCTCCTTGTTGCGGCCGTTCGCGGAGTGCTCGGCCGCCATCTCCACCGCGCCCTGGTGGTGCACGATCATCTGCTCGAGGAACAGGCGGTCGAACTCCGGGCCGGTGGCGGACATCAGCGCGTGCATGTCGCCCTCGGACATCATCCCGCCCTCGCCGTGATCCATGCCGCCCATGCCGCCCCCCATGCCGTGGTCCATGTGGCCGCCGTCGGCGTCCCAGTCCTCCAGCCAGCCGGACATCGTCTCGATCTCGGGGTCCTGCGCGGCCTGGATGCGGGTGGCCAGGTCGAGCACGCGGGGATCGGCTGCCCGCCCTTCGGCCAGCTCGGCCATGGCGATCGCCTGCCGGTGGTGCGGAATCATGCCTCGGGCGAAGGCGACGTCGGCGTCGTTGAACTCGGCCTGCACGGCCGAGGAGTCGGCCGAGGAGTCGGCCGAGGAGCTGCTGCCGTTCATCATCGAGCCGTGCCCGACGGCGTCGGTGTCGTCGTCGGCGCAGCCGGCGAGGACGAATGCGCCGGCGAGCAGGGCGGCCGTGAGGCCGGTCAGGCGTGCGGTGGTGCGGGTCATGGTGGGTCTCTCCTGGAACTGCGGAACTGGGCCGGTGGACGTGCGCGTACACCGCCGCCGGGCCAGTCCGGTCGCTGAGGGCGGGGCGGTGCAGGCGGTCGGCCTAGATCCGCAGCAGGCAGAGGGCGTGCAGGTCCGGCGGGCGCAGCGGTGCCAGGCCCGCGGAGGCGTGCGTGCGCAGCCGCGCCCACGCCGCCGGTAGGAGCGTCAGCAGGCGGGGCAGCAGCAGGGCGACCAGCACCGCCAGCCCGGCGGCGAGCACCGCCAGGCACAGCGCCCACAGGTGCCCGACCGCTCCGGCCGGCGCGCTGCCGTGGTCGGCGGCGAGCAGGCCGGCCAGCGGGGCGGCGGCGACCATCGCGGCGGTGTCGTGGACGGTGCTGTGCGCATCGAGGCCGTGGCTCACCGCGCCGGTGCGCAGGCCGCCCTCGAGCACCCCGGTGGGGGCTGCGGCGACCGCGGCGCCGTCGGGACCGGCTGTGTGCCCGGTCCCGACGGCGGTGCACTGCAGGCCGTGCATCGCAAAGACGGCGGCCAGCAGCAGCAGCGCTGTCCAAACTCGTGCCGCCATGCCCACCCCCTCCTGAGCGAGGCTACGGCGACCGGGTCGGTCAGTGCCGGCCGGCGGCGGTCGGCTCCGCGGCCGCCCCAGAGCGCCGGGCCGGGGCCGCCGGGCCGGTGGTGACCTCGGCGACGCTGGCCTCCGGGCGCAGGTCCAGCCGCCGCAGCAGCTGGGCGTTGGACGCCACGACGACGGTGGACAGGCTCATCAGCAGCGCACCGACCTCCATCGGCAGGACGAAGCCGATCGGGGCGAGCACCCCGGCGGCCAGCGGGACCGCGATCAGGTTGTAGCCGGCGCCGGCCCAGAGGTTCTCCTGCATCTTGCGGTAGCTGGCCCGCGACAGCCGGATCACCGACACCACCGCACGCGGGTCGGAGGAGGCCAGGATGATCCCGGCGGACCCGATCGCGACGTCGGTGCCTGCACCGATCGCCAGGCCCACATCGGCGCGGGCCAGGCTCGGGGCATCGTTCACCCCGTCGCCGACCATGGCCACCGCCCGGCCCTGTTGCTGCAGGGCGGCGACCTTCTCGGCCTTGTCCTCGGGGCGCACCCCGGCGAACACCTGGTCGATGCCGAGCTCCGCAGCCACCGCGCGGGCGACCGGCTCGGCGTCACCGGTGATCATGACCACGTCGATGCCGAGCGCGTGCAGCGCGGCGACCGCCTCCCGGGACGCCGGCCGGATCTCGTCGGCCAGGGCCAGCGCCCCGACGACGTGCCCGTCGACGAGCACGTGCAGCACCGTCGCGCCCTCCTCTGCCCAGGCCCGGGTGTCGGGCAGCGGGGTCAGGCCGTGCTCGGTGAGCATGTGCGGGCCGCCGACGGCGACGGTGTGCCCTTCGACGGTGGCGGTGACCCCGACCGCGGCCGACGCGCGGAACTCCGTCGCCGGGGACACGGGAAGATTCCGCTGCCGGGCGGCGGCGACGATCGCACGCGCCAGCGGGTGCTCGCTGTCGGTCTCCGCGGCGGCGGCCAGCGCCAGGACCTCGTCCTCGGTCCGGCCGACCCCGGCGATGTGGTTGACCGCCGGCTCGCCCTTGGTGAGGGTGCCGGTCTTGTCGAAGAGCACGGTGTCGACGGTGCGCATCCGCTCCATCGCCCCGCGGTCCTTGACCAGCACGCCGCCGCGCGCGGCCCGCTCGGTCGAGATGGACACCACCAGCGGGATCGCCAGGCCCAGGGCGTGCGGGCACGCGATGACCAGCACCGTGATCACCCGAACCAGCGCGCTGTCCGGCGCGCCGTAGAGGCTCCACACGACGGCGGTGATCCCCGCGGCGGCCACGGCGAACCAGAACAACCAGCCGGCCGCCCGGTCGGCCAGCAGCTGCGCGCGCGTGGTGGAGGACTGCGCCTCGGCGACCAGCCGCTGGATGCCGGCCAGCGCGGTGTCATCCCCGACCGCGGTCACCCGCACCCGGATGGCGGTGTCCGTGGCCACCGTGCCGGCCACCACGGTGTCGCCGACCCCGCGGCGGACCGGCTTGGACTCTCCGGTGATCATCGACTCGTCCACGTCGGCGGTGCCCTCGATCACCTCGCCGTCGGCCGGCACCCGCCCACCCGGACGGATGACGACCACGTCACCGACGGCCAGCTCGGCCGGCGGCACGGTGACCACCTGGTCGCCGACGACCTTCTCCGCCTCGTCGGGCAGCAGCGCGGCCAGCGAGTCCAGCGCCGAGGAGGTCTGGGCCAGGGAGCGCATCTCCAGCCAGTGCCCGAGCAGCATGATCACGATCAGCAGCGCCAGCTCCCACCAGAAGTCCAGCTCGTGGGAGAGCGAGCCGACCGTGGCACCCCAGGAGGCGATGAACGCCACGGTGATGGCCATGCCGATGAGCAGCATCATCCCGGGCCTGCGGGTCCGGATCTCCCCGACCGCGCCGGTGAGGAAAGGCAGCCCGCCCCAGACGAAGATGACCGTGCCCAGGACCGGGGACACCCAGGTCAGACCGGGGACGTCGGGCAGCGGGTAGCCGACGATGTCGGCGAACATGCCACTGAACAGCACCGTCGGCACCGCCAGCGCCAGCATAATCCAGAACAGCCGGCGGAACATCGCCACGTGGTGACCGCCGTGACCGCCGTGACCGCCGTGACCGGCGTGCCCGCCGTGCGCCGCGTGACCGCCGTGGTCCCCCCGGCCGCCGTGGTCTTCATGCCCGCCGTGCACCGCGCGGTCGCCATGGCCGTCGGGGGCGGAGCCGGCGACGGCGCGCAGCGGGTCCTCCACGCCCAGGTGGCTGTCGCCGGGAGCGACCGGCAGTCCCTGTCCGTGCGTCGGCCCGTGGCCGGGGTCGTGGTGGTGGTGGTGGCCGGGCGCTGCCGCGTCCGTCTGCCCCGTGTGGCGGCCCGGGCGGGTCGTCGGATCTGACATGACCGTCTCCTCTGCCTCGCGCTGCTCCACCGACCGGCAGCCGAATCCCGCGGAAGACGGGTGAGTGGCAGCGCGGCGGCCCTGCACCGCCGTCAACCCTATACCCCGCCGGGGTATTTCCCCGACCCTGCTCAGCTCACGATTCAGCCGGTGACGCCGGCCGGTGGGCCGATCGTGCCGCCGTCGCGTCGGCACCGCTCCGTGTCCCAGGGCGACGAGCACGGCCGGCGGCAGGGTCAGCCGGCGGTGGACGTCGACGGGCACCCGGGTCAGCAGCGGGCTGTCGGCGGCGGCGCGGATGACAACGTGCCCGTTCTCCCGGGAGGCGACGAGCAGGGTCTGCGGCGTCCAGCCCAGTGCGCCCAGCGCCTCGCCGAGGTTGACCCGGTTCTGCGCGTCGATGCGCGGTGCGTGCGCGTGCCGGACAGCGCCGTCACGTGACAGCCGCGGCGTGCGGTCGGAGATGTGCACGACGGGGCCGGCACCTCGGCGGCGGCACCGCCACCGGCGCTGTGCGGCGCGGCCTTCGGGTGGAGCGCCCAGGTGCCCGGGTGGGCGCGCGGATGGCGGCGGTGCGGTGGCCGGTGTGGCCTGCCGTCGACGGCGCGGGACGGGGTCCCGGCCATCTGGAGGGACCGGGGAATTCCCGGTCTGGAGTGGGCAAGGGGGGAGTTGAACCCCCACGTCCTTTCGGACACACGGACCTGAACCGTGCGCGTCTGCCATTCCGCCACTTGCCCTGGCGAGGGAGAACAGTATCAGCTGGCACGCCCACCGCCGCCGGGGGGTTCCGAGACCGCTCGCCCCGCGGACGACGTGCGGGGCGTCGCGTCTTCCTGGGCGGTCATGCGCGCCCGGCCCGGCTACGATCACGGGTGGCAGAGTGGGACGTCCGGCGAGCGCAAGGGAGCGACTGTGGGTGTGCTGCAGCGCTTCGAGCGCCGGCTCGAGGGGATGGTCGGCCTCGCCTTCGCGCGCCTCTTCAAGGGCAAGGTCCACCCCGCCGAGATCGCCAAGGCGCTCCAGCGCGAGGCCGACGAGCAGCGCTCCATCCTCGGCGAGGGCCGGGTGCTGGCGCCCAACGTCTACGTCGTCCGCCTCGGGGAGACCGACTTCGAGCACCTGGGCCAGTGGTCCGACCAGCTGGCCGGAGAGCTCGCCGACATGGTCACCGAGCACATCGAGGACGAGGGCTACCAGGTCTTCGACAAGGTCACCGTCGCGCTGGAGCGGGACGACGAGCTGACCACCGGCGTCTTCGAGGTCAGCTCGCAGGTCGCCGACCCCGCGCGCCCACCGGTCCGGGCCGACGCGCCGCCGCTGGCCTCCGCCCCGGTCGCCGGCCACCCCCCGCTGCCTCCGCTCCCGCCGCTGCGCGGGCGGATGGCCACCGACACCGGGAAGCAGAACCCCTCGGTGCTCGGCCGCGCGGGCTCCCGCACGACGATGACCCACGTGCTGGTCGTCGACGGCCCGGGCACGCGGCACGAGCTCTCCACCGGCCGCAACGTCATCGGCCGGGGCACCGAGGCGGACATCCGCATCCCCGACACCGGCGTCAGCCGCAAGCACGTCGACGTCGTCCTCGACGGCGACGTCGCCACGGTGGAGGACCTCGGGTCGACCAACGGCACGCTGGTCAACGGCCGGCGCGTCAGCCGCCAGCCGCTCAGCGACGGCGACGTCATCCGCATCGGTCACTCCGTCCTCGTCTACCGGCAGGACGGGGCGTGACCGGCTCCGTGCGGTCAGGAGAATCCGGCATCCGGGAGCAGACCTCCCGCCGCGATGCCGGGCAGGTGTCTGCCGGGGTGCGGCCGTGACCGAACTCGTAGTGCAGATCTTCCGCTTCGGCTTCCTCCTGCTGCTGTGGCTGTTCATCTTCGCCGCGTTCCGCGTGGTGCGCGCCGACCTGTTCGGCGGGCGTCCGGGTCGCGTCGCCACCGTGCCGCCCCGCTCGGCCACGCCGAAGAAGCGCGGCCACCGCGGTCCCAAGTCCCTGGTGGTCACCGCCGGGCCGCTCACCGGCACCAAGATCACCCTCGGTGACCAACCCATCCTCATCGGCCGGGCCGACGACTCGACCCTGGTCCTAACCGACGACTTCGCCAGCTCCCGGCACGCCCGCCTGACCAACCGGGGCGGCCAGTGGTACGTCGAGGACCTGGGTTCGACCAACGGCACCTACCTGGACCAGCAGCGCGTGCAGGGCCCGCTGCAGGTCGCCCCCGGCCAGCCGATCCGCATCGGCCAGACCGCACTGGAGCTGCGTTCGTGACGTTGGTCCTCCGCTACGCCGCGCGCTCCGACCGCGGCCTCATCCGCGGCAACAACCAGGACTCGGTCTACGCCGGGCCCCGGCTGCTGGCCGTGGCCGACGGCATGGGCGGCCACGCCGCCGGCGACGTCGCCAGCAAGGTGGTGATCGCCGCCCTCGAGCACCTCGACGAGGACACGCCGAGCGGCGACATGCTGCAGTCGATGCGGTCCGCCGTGCACGAGGGCAGCGAGCACCTGCGCGAGGTCATCCGCGAGTCGCCGCAGCTCGAGGGCATGGGCACCACGCTCACCGCCATCCTGTTCGCCGGCGGCCGGCTCGCCCTGTGCCACGTCGGTGACACCCGGGCCTACCTGCTGCGCGACGGTGAGTTCACCCAGATCACCCACGACGACACCTTCGTGCAGAGCCTGATCGACGACGGCCGGATCACCGAGGAGGAGGCGAGCACGCACCCGCAGCGGTCCCTCCTGCTGCGCGCCCTCAACGGCCAGGAGGTCGAGCCCGACCTCTCGATGCGCGAGGCGCGCGCGGGCGACCGCTACCTGCTGTGCTCCGACGGCCTGTCCGGCGTCGTCAGCGAGGAGACCCTGGCCGAGGCGCTCAAGGACCCCGACCCGGAGGCCACCGCCGACCGGCTGATCGAGCTGGCGCTGCGCAGCGGCGGCCCGGACAACATCACCGTGATCGTCGCCGACGTCCTCGAGGACACCGGTGGCAACGGCCGGTTCGACCCGGTCGTGGACGGCGCGGCCGGCGACAACATCGGCCAGCGCGAGGTGGACCCGCGCTCGGCCGCCGGCCGAGCCGCGCTCGCCGACCAGGCCGCTGCTCCCCCGCCGCCGCCCACACTGCCGACGGGCGGCGGCCCCTCCGCCCGCCGCCGCCCGATGCGCATCCTCCTGGTGGCGGGGGCCCTTCTCACCGTGCTGGTGGCCGGGGCGATCGGTACGTACGTGTGGGCGCTCAACCACTGGTTCGTGGGCGTGAACGGCTCCGGTGACGACCGGCAGGTGGCCGTCTTCCGCGGGCTGGACGCCTCGCTGCTCGGGATGGACCTCTCCCGCCTGGACCGGGGCACCGACCTCGCGCTCAGCGACCTGACCCCGGCCGCGCGCAACCGCGTCCTCGACACCATCACCGCCGACGACTCCGAGGACGCCGAGCGGATCGTCTCCGCGCTGACCGACCAGCGGCTGCCGCTGTGCCGCACCGCCGACAGCGGCACCGCCTCGCCCACGGAGGAGCCGGCGGTGCCGCCGGCCGCCGCACCGACGACCGCCCAGGAACCGGCGCCCGGGGAGCCCGCCCTCCCCGAGGCACCCGCGGAGGAGCCGACGAGCGTGCCGTCGCCGGCGCGGACGACGACGTCGCCCGTGCCGGGGGTGGACTGCCGGGAGGCCGACTGATGCCCGGACCCGTCACCGACCCGCGTACCGCCGCGGCCGAGACGCCCACCCGGCGGGGCACCGAGGCGTTGCTGCTCGCCTTCGCCGTCCTCATCACCGTCGCGGCGCAGGCGATCGTCGACCTCACGGTCACCGGCGAACTGCGCCCGGAGATGGCCGGCTTCAGCGTGTGGATCACCGCGCTGTGGGTGGTCGCGCACCTCGTCGTCCGCCGGTGGGCGGCCTACGCCGATCCGCTGCTGCTCCCGGCCGTCGCCCTGCTCGTGGGCCTCGGCCTGGCCGTGATCCACCGCCTCGACCTGGCGGCCGGGCAGGTCGGCAGCACGGTCACCCGCGAGGACGCACCCGTGCAGCTGGTGTGGGCGACCCTGGGCGTCGCGCTCTTCGTGGCCGTCCTCGTCGTCGTCCGCGACCACCGGATCCTCTCCCGGTTCGCCTACACGCTGGCGCTGATCGGGCTGGTGCTGCTGGCCATCCCGGCCGTGCTGCCGGCGTCGATCTCGGAGGTCAACGGCGCCAAGATCTGGATCCGGGTGGCCGGCTTCTCCATCCAGCCGGGCGAGTTCGCCAAGATCTGCCTCGTCGTCTTCTTCGCCGCCTACCTGGTGGACAAGCGCGACGTGCTGGCGCTGGCCAGCCGCAAGGTCGCCGGTATCGAACTGCCCCGCGGCCGCGACCTGGGCCCGGTGCTGCTCGCCTGGATCGTCTCCATCCTGGTGCTCGTCTTCGAGCGCGACCTGGGCAGCTCGCTGCTGCTGTTCGGCATCTTCGTGGTGATGCTCTACGTCGCCACCGAGCGCGCCAGCTGGCTGTTCATCGGCCTGGGCCTGTTCGCCGGCGGCGCGTTCATCGCCTACCAGATCTTCAGCCACGTGCAGGCCCGCGTTAACACCTGGCTGGACCCGTCCGCCCACTACGACGGCGCCGGGTACCAGCTGATGCAGTCGTTGTTCGGCCTCGGCACGGGGGGGCTGTTCGGCGCCGGCCTCGGCGGCGGGCGCCCCGACCAGGTGCCGGTGGCCAAGAGCGACTTCATCGCTGCCGCCGTCGGCGAGGAACTCGGCCTCTTCGGGCTGGTCGCCGTCATCGTGGTGTACCTGATCCTGGTCGAGCGCGGCCTGCGCACCTCGCTCGTCGTCCGCGACGCCTTCGGCAAGCTGCTGGCCACCGGGCTGGCGTTCGCCATCGCCTGGCAGGTGTTCGTCGTGCTGGGCGGGGTCACCGGGCTGCTCCCGCTGACCGGGCTCACCACGCCGTTCCTGGCCTACGGCGGATCGTCGCTCGTGGCGAACTTCGTGCTCGTCGCGCTGCTGGTCCGGATCAGCGACGCCGCGCGCCGCCCGGCGACGCAGCACGCCGCCCCGGTGCGGCTCGGGGACGCCCCGACCGAGGTGGTGACCCCGTGAACGCGCCGCTGCGGCGGGTGGCGATCAGCGTGCTGGTGCTGTTCACGCTGCTGATCGTCAACGTCAACGTCATCCAGGTGGTCCGCTCGGACGATCTCCGGAGCGACACCCGCAACACCCGGGTGATCGCCGAGTCCTACGACCGGGAACGCGGTTCGATCATCGTGGCGGGCACCGAGGTCGCGATGTCCGTGCCCACCGACGGCCGGCTGGAGTACCTGCGCACCTATCCGCAGGGGCCGATGTACGCGCCGGTCACCGGGTACCACTCGCTGGTGTACGGCAACCGGTACCTGGAGAAGGTCATGAACGACGTGCTCTCCGGGGAGGACGACCGGCTGTTCGTCCGGCGCATCGCCGACCTGTTCACCGGGCGCGACCCGGCCGGCGGCGACGTCGTCCTCACCCTCGACCCCGCCGTCCAGGCGGCTGCCATGGCAGGCCTGGAGGGTGTCACCGGTGGTGTCGTCGCCCTCGACCCGCGGACCGGCGCGATCCTCGGGATGGCGAGCACGCCCACCTACGACCCGGGCCTGGTGTCCGGCCACGATCCCCAGGCCATCCGCGAGAACATGGAGGCCATCACCTCGCAGGATCCGGACCCCCGGGTGAACCGCTCGATCGCGGACAACTACCCGCCCGGGTCGCTGTTCAAGGTGATCGTCGCGGCGGCCGCCCTGCAGGAGGGGCTGGCCCCCGAGTCCGTCGTGCCGGCCCCCCGCGAGCTGCCCCTCCCGAACAGCACCCGGGTGATCCCCAACTTCGGCGGCTCGGCGTGCAGCCCCAGTGGCGAGCAGTCGCTCACCGATGCGCTGACGATCTCCTGCAACACCGCCTTCGCCCAGCTCGGCCTCGATCTCGGCGAGGAGCAGGTGCGCGAGATGGCGGAGGCGTTCGGGCTGGACGACCAGGGCCTGCAGATCCCCCTGGAGGTCGCGGCGAGCACCGTCGGTGAGATCCCCGACGACGCCGCCCTGGCCCAGGCGTCCATCGGCCAGCGCAACGTGCGCATGACGGTGCTCCAGGCGGCCATGCTGGCAGCCACCGTGGCCAACGACGGCGTGCAGATGAAGCCCTACCTGATCGACGAGCTGCGCGCGCCCGACCTCACCGTCATCGACTCGACCGACCCGGAGGAGCTCCGCGAGCCCATCTCGGCGACCGTCGCCGACCAGCTCACCGAGATGATGGTCAGCGTCGTCGCCCGCGGCTCGGGGCGGGCCGCCCGCCTCTCCGGCATCGAGGTCGCCGGCAAGACCGGCACCGCGCAGGTGCGCGAGGGCGTGCCCGACCACAACTGGTTCATGGGCTTCGCGCCCGCCGACGACCCGCAGATCGCCGTCGCCGTGTTCGTGGCCAACGGCGGCGGTACCGGCGGCGACGTCTCCGCCCCCATCGCCCGCGACGTCATGGCGGCCTGGTTCGAGGGGCGGGGCTGATGGCACTCGGCATCGGGAGCCTGCTGGCCGGTCGCTACGAGATCACCGCGCCCATCGCCACCGGCGGCATGGGGGAGGTGTGGAAGGCCCGCGACCAGGTGCTCGACCGCATCGTGGCCGCCAAGGTGCTCAAGAGCGAGTACACCAACGACCCGAGCTTCCTGGCCCGCTTCCGCAACGAGGCTCGGCACACCGCGGCCCTGTCCCACCCCAACATCGCCTCGGTCTACGACTACGGCGAGACGACCGACGACAGCGGCGTGCAGACCCTGGCGTTCCTGGTCATGGAGTACGTCGAGGGCCAGCCCCTGGTGACGATCCTCCACGAGGAGGGCCGGCTGCCCGTCGACTGGACGCTGCACGTGCTCGGCCAGGCCGCGGACGGCCTCTCCGCCGCCCACCGGGCCGGCGTGGTGCACCGCGACATCAAGCCCGGCAACCTGATCGTCCGGCCCGACGGCGTGGTGAAGCTGACCGACTTCGGCATCGCCCAGGCCCGGGACGCCGCACCGCTCACCCGCACCGGCATGGTGGTCGGCACCGCGCAGTACCTCTCCCCCGAGCAGGCCCAGGGCATGGAGGTGACCGCCGCCTCCGACGTCTACTCGCTCGGCGTCGTCGGCTTCGAGTGCCTCTCCGGCGCCCGGCCGTTCGACGGCGCCTCCCAGGTGGCGATCGCGCTGGCGCACATCAACCGGCCGCCGCCCCCGCTGCCGGGGGACATCCCGCCGGCGGTCCGCCTGCTCGTCGAGCGCGCCCTGGCGAAGGACCCGGCCGACCGGTTCACCGACGGCGGCGCGTTCGCCGAGGCGGTCCGCCGCGTCGCCGCCGGCGACTCCCTCGCCGCCTCCGTGGTCGCCCCGGCGACCGCCCCGACGCAGATCGTGGACGTCGGCGACGGACACACCCAGGTCTTCGCCACGCCGGCCGCCGGCATGCCCGCGGTGTCGCCGGCCACCGCTGGCCGTCCGATGCCGCCCCTGCACGCTGCTCCGGACGACGACGACGACTGGACGGCCGGCGACGGACCTCCCGCCCGGGGCGGCAACCGGCGCTGGGCCTGGCTGGCCGCGGCCGTCGTGGTCCTGCTGCTGGTGGCCGGCACCACGTACGTGCTGCTGTCCCGTACGGGAGCCGATCCCGGCAACGAGGACGCCGCCCCCACCACCGGCGCACCGACCACCAGCGCCGAGCCCGCCGGGATCCTGCTGGACCCGGCCCGGTACATCGGCCGGGACGCCGACGAGGTGGAGGAGGAGCTGCGGGAGGCCGGATTCACGTCGGTCTCGCAGCAGGAGGCCAGCGCGGGGCTGCTGACCGCCCTCGGCCAGGCCCTGGACGAGGGCGACGTCGCAGGCATCGATCCGTCCGGCGTCGAGGCGACCCCGGACACCCCGGTCACGCTCTACTACTCCCCCGACGAGTACGACCCCGCCGCCGGGGAGGGCAACGAGGGCGACGAGGCCGACGAGGGCGACGAGGGCGACGAGGGCGAGGAGACGGCGACCCCGACGACCACGGCGCCGCCGACCACCACGGCCCCGACGGGGACGACCGATCCTGCGGAGGAGACATCGACGAGCGCGACGAGCTCGTCGACGACCACGACGCCCCCCGCCGGCGGCACGCCTGCTCCGACGACCACGGCACCCCCGCCGCCGACGACCACCGAACCGCCCGCGCCGGAGACCGATGCCGGAGCGAGCGCCGCGCCGACCCAGGGTGACGGACAGTGACCAGCTCGGCACTCGGATCCCGGATCGCGGGGCGTTCTGCGGTTAGGCTCGCCGACGGCCAGCAGTCCGCGGCGCAGATCGCCGCGGGCACGCTCCGCACCACCGGGCCGCGCAGGCCGCACGGAACCGCCCGAGAGGACCGTCGATGACCACGCCGCAGGTGCTCGGTGAGCGCTACGAGATCGGCGGAGTCCTGGGCCGCGGTGGCATGGCCGAGGTGCACCACGGCCGCGACCTGCGCCTCGGCCGCGAGGTGGCGGTCAAGGTGCTGCGCCACGACCTGGCCCGCGACCCCTCGTTCCAGGTGCGTTTCCGCCGCGAGGCCCAGGCCTCGGCCTCCCTCAACCACCCGGCGATCGTCGCCGTCTACGACACCGGCGAGGACCGCACGCCCAGCGGCGCCACCCCGTACATCGTCATGGAGTACGTGGAGGGCGAGACCCTGCGCGACGTCCTCCGGCGGGAGGGCCGGCTGCCGATCGAGCGGGCCATGAGCCTCGCCGCGGACATCAGCGGCGCACTGGACTTCAGCCACCGCAACGGCATCGTGCACCGGGACGTGAAACCCGGGAACGTCATGATCACCCCGCAGGGCACGGTCAAGGTCATGGACTTCGGCATCGCCCGGGCCGTGTCGGACTCCGCGGCCACGATGACCTCCACGGCTGCGGTGATAGGGACCGCCCAATACCTCTCCCCCGAGCAGGCGCGCGGCGAGGGCGTGGACGCCCGGTCCGACGTCTACTCGCTGGGCTGCCTCCTCTACGAGCTCGTCACCGGGGCACCGCCGTTCACCGGTGACTCGCCGGTGTCGGTGGCCTACCAGCACGTGCGCGAGGACCCCCGCCTGCCGTCGTCGATCAACCCCGACGTGCCCCCGGAGCTGGACGCGATCCTGCTCAAGGCGATGAGCAAGAACCCGGCCAACCGGTACCAGTCGGCCGCCGAGATGCGCAACGACCTGCTCCGGGCGCTCGCCGGGCAGCGGGTCGAGGCGACGCCGGTCATGGGCGACGCCGAGAAGACCGCCATCATCGGCGCACCCGTGGGCGCCTACGCCAGCGGCCACGGCGACGACGACTGGGACGACGACGGCGATCGGCGCCGCAAGCGCCGGATCATCGCGATCGTCTCGGTGCTCGCCGTGCTCCTTCTCGGTGGCGTGATCGCCGCGGCCGTGGCCCTGACCCAGGACGACGAGGCGCCGCCGGTCGCGCAGGTGACCGTGCCCGCGTTCGCCGGGCTGGACCAGGCCACGGCCGAACAGCGGATCACCGAGGCCGGGCTCGCCGTCGGCGACGTCACGACCGAGGCGAGCGCCACCGTTCCCGAAGGGCAGGTCGTGTCGAGCACCCCGCCCAGCGGTGCGCGGGTGGATGCGGAGACCCCGGTCGACCTGGTCGTCAGCGCCGGGCCCGACACCATCCTGGTGCCGAACGTCGTCGGCCTCACCGAGGACCAGGCGCGCGCCAACCTGGAGCAGGCCGGGTTCACCAACATCTCCAGCCGGCAGGTCGACTCCATCGAGTACGACGAGGGCCGGGTGGCCGCGGTGAGCCCCGCCGAGTCCAGCCAGGCGAACCCGGATGCCGTCATCACGCTGAGCGTCTCCACCGGCACCATCGAGCTGCCCGACGTCGTCAACCGGACCGAGACGCAGGCGCGGGCCCTCCTGCAGGAGGCCGGCTTCAGCGCCGGGCAGATCGAGATCCAGAACGTCGAGCGCGACGACGTCCCGCAGGGCACCGTCGTCGAGACCGACCCGTCGGCCGGGCAGGACGTCGGCTCGGGGGACACCATCACGCTCCGCGTGGCCGTCCCCACGCCGCCGGAGCAGCCGGCCACGCCCACCACCACGACCACCCCGTCCGTTCCGCCCACACAGCCGGAGACGCCGGACACGCAGGACCCGGAGGACGACGAGACCGGCGGCTAGCGCGACCAGCCACCCGGACGCCGAGCAGGGCCCCTCCCACCGGGAGGGGCCCTGCTCGCGTACGTGGCTCAGGCGGTGGCGGAGCTCAGCCGCTCGGCGCTCGCCGTGGCGGCGGCCACCACGTCCTCCTCGGGCGCCAGACCGCAGGCGGCGAGCCACGTCGCGAGCATCCGGTGCCCCCCCTCGGTGAGCACCGACTCGGGGTGGAACTGGACGCCCTCGATGGGCAGCTCCCGGTGCCGCAGCGCCATCACCAGGCCCGAAGGCGTGTGCCCGGTGACCTCCAGCTCGTCCGGCACCGTGGCGGGGTCGACGGCCAGGGAGTGGTACCGGGTCGCGGTGAACGGCGACGGCAGACCGGCGAGGACGCCGTGGCCCTCGTGCACCACCTGGCTGGTCTTGCCGTGCAGCAGCTCCGGGGCCCGCACGATCTCCGCACCGAACGCCTCGGCGATGGCCTGGTGCCCGAGACAGACCCCGAGGACGGGGGTGCCCTGCTCGGCGGCGGCCCGGACCATCGGCACGGTCACGCCGGCATCGACCGGGGCGCCGGGGCCTGGGGAGAGGAGCACACCGGCGACGTCCAGGTCGGGCAGCTCGTCGACGGTCACCGCGTCGTTGCGCCGCACCACGCAGCGCACACCGAGCTGCCCGAGGTACTGCACGAGGTTGTAGACGAAACTGTCGAAGTTGTCGACGACGAGGACCGGACGGTCGGCGGCGGTCATCGCGGTCGGGCTCCTCGCTGGGCGGTCGGCGGCACGGGACAGCGGCAGTACGGCAGCCGGTTCAGTCGGCGGTGGCGTACTGCAGCGTGAGGCCGCCATCGTAGGCGGGCACCGTCACCTGGGGCCGTTCGCGTACCTCGAACGTGAGGCCGAAGGCCGCGACCGCCTGCTCGAAGACCGCGACCTGCGGCGAGGCGTCCAGCGCCGCCTCCACGGCGGTGGCGTCGACGACGGCGGTGACCACGAACGGCGGGGAGTAGGTGCGCCCGCGCAGCAGCAGGGTGTTCCCCACGCAGCGCACAGCGCTCGTGGAGATGAGCCGCTGGTCCATGATCGCCACGCCGTCGGCGCCGGCCGCCCAGACGGCGTTCACGACCGCCTGCACGTCGCTCTGGTGGATGACCAGGTCGTCGGGGCGGGCGCCGCTGGGCAGGGTGCCGTCGGACCGCTGCGGCGCGTCGTCGAGGGTGATGACCACCCCCGCGCCCGCGACCGGTGTCAGGCCCGCAGCCTCGGCGCCGGCCTCGCCGCGGGCCTGAGCCTCGGCGACGGCGCCGTCCCGGCTCGCGACCTGCTCGGTGAGCCGCTGCACCTGCTCCTGCAGCTCGGCCAGCTGGCGTTCCTGCCGGGCCACCGCGGCGTCGCGCTCCTCCACCAGCTGGGAGAGCTGGGTGACCTCACCGGCGCGCAGGTCGTTGCCCTGAGCGGTCCGGCCCGACGTGGCGAAGAGCAGCCCGGCCGCGAGAGCGACCACGGGCACGAGCGCGCTCCAGGGCGACACGCGGTGTCCGGACGACGACCAGCGGGCCACGGGCACCTCCTCCGGCCGGGACCGACGTCGGCGCGTACGGGTGAGGCACCGGTGCCGACGTCGTTCCGAAGTTTAGTCTGGGTGACAGTTTCCGGTCGGGGAGGACGAGCCCGGCCCCCGGGAGGGAGTAGGCACGTGCCCAAGTCGAAGGTGCGCAAGAAGTCGGTGTACACGCCGCCGGAGGACGTGCTCCGTTCCCGGGGCACGCAGTCGAAGGCGTTGCAGCCCAGCCCGCGCTGGTACGCGCCGGTGATGGTGACCCTCATGCTGCTGGGGCTGCTCTGGATCGTCGTCTACTACGTGGCCGGCGACCGGATCCCCCTGATGGTCTCGCTGTCGGCGTGGAACTTCGCCATCGGCTTCGGCGTCATGGTGGCCGGTCTGATCATGTCGATGCGCTGGCGATAGCGGACCGACCGGTCCCGCGCCCGCGAGGCCCCGTTCGAGGCCCCCGTCCCCCACCAGGGACGGGGGCCTCGGTCGTCGTGGAGCACTTCCGGCCGCCATGTGGACGCTGTGCACAGCCATCGGCTCCGTCCACAGGTCGACATGGCGCCCCGCCCCCAGGCTTGTCCACCGAGTGTGGAGGGAGCGCGCGGGCGGGAACGCGCCTGACCTGCGGTTTCTCTACCGATGGTGCTCGTGTGACAGGACGTCCAACGGCGTAACTACAGACGTGTGAGTCTGTCCCCAGCTGTGTACTCAGCTGTGGACGAGTCGACATGTCCGTGCGTCACCGACGCCGACCGTGCGGCGGTCGTACCCGCCCTGACCTGCGCATACACCCGGTCGGGGCGCTCTCTGGACGGACCCGTCCGGGTCACCGGACGTCACCGGCCGAGCACGGACAGCGGTCCCGGCGGTGGACGACCACCAGCCCGGGACGACGCCAGCCCCCAGCCGGAGGGCCGGGGGCTGGCGCGGAGGCACCGGGATCGGCGCAGAGGTGGGACCGGTCAGGCGTCGAGCAGCTCCAGGATCGTCGCGTTGGCCGTGCCGCCGCCCTCGCACATCGTCTGCAGGCCGTAGCGGGTGCCCGTGGCCTGCATGTGGTGGACGAGCGTGGTCATGATGCGGGCGCCCGAGCCACCCAGCGGGTGGCCCAGCGCGATCGCACCACCGAGGGGGTTCAGCCGGCCGGCGTCGGCCCCGGTGTCGGCCATCCAGGCCAGGGGGACCGGGGCGAACGCCTCGTTGACCTCGAACACGCCGATGTCGTCGACCGACAGGCCGGAGCGCGCCAGCACCTTCTGCGTCGCCGGGATCGGCGCGGTCAGCATGATCACCGGGTCGTCACCGGCCATCACCGTCGTGTGGATGCGCACGAGGGGCCGCAGCCCCAGCGCGCGCGCCTTCTCGCTGGTGGTCACCAGCAGTGCCGCCGAGCCGTCGGAGATCTGGCTGGCGTTGCCAGCGCTGATCACCCCGTCCTCCTTGAACGGGGTCTTCAGCGAGGCCAGCTTCTCCAGGGTGCCGCCGGGCCGGATGCCCTCGTCGGCGCTGACCACCGTGCCGTCGTCGAGGGTGACCGGGGCGATCTCCTCGTCGAAGGCGCCGTCGGCCTGCGCCTTCGCCGCCTTCTCGTGGGAGGCCAGGGCGAACTCGTCGAGCTGGGTGCGGGAGAAGCCCCAGCGCTCGGCGATCATCTCGGCGCCGATGCCCTGGTTGGGGTAGACGCCGTCGTACCGCTCGAGGAAGCGCGGGCCCAGTGGCTTGCCAGCGATGCCGTCCGCCCGGGCCGACCCCATGGGCACCCGGCTCATCGACTCCACGCCGCCGGCGACGACGACGTCGGCCTGGCCGCTGATGACCGTGGCCGCGGCGAAGGCGACGGCCTGCTGCGAGGACCCGCACTGCCGGTCGATCGTGGTGCCGGGCACCGACTCGGGCCAGCCGGCGGCCAGGGGTGCGTTGCGGCCGATGTTGAACGTCTGCTCCCCGACCTGGCTCACGCAGCCCCAGAAGACGTCCTCGACGACGGCCGGGTCGATCCCCGAGCGCTCGGCGAGTGCGTTGAGCACGTGCGCGGAGAGGTCGACCGCGTGCACGCCGGACAGCCCTCCCCCGCGCTTCCCCACCGGTGTACGGACGGCGGCACAGATGACGGCATCACGCATGGACCCACTCCTCGTCGACGACGATCCGGCGCGGCCGGGACCGGCCACCCCGCCGCGATCGTATGTTCCACGTCACCCCTGGCAGGCTGGCGGCGTGCACTGGTCCCCTCCGGCCTACGTCCCGGCGGTCCTCGCAGCGGGCGCCGCGCTGCTCGGGGCGGCCACCCTGCTGCTGGATGCGCCCGGCCGGCTGCTGGTGGGCGGCGCGGCCCTGCTGCTGCTCGGGCTCGCCGCTCGCGAGGCGCTGCTGCGGCCTCGGCTGGCCACCGGCCCCGACGGCGTGACGGTGCGCACGCTGACCGGCACCCGCGTGCTCCCGTGGGGGCTGCTGCGCGTGCACGTGCGCAGCGCCCGCCGCTGGGGGACGACGGTGCGCACCCTGGAGCTGGAGGCACCTGCCGCGGGCGACGACGACGGGGTGCTCGTCATCCTGGGCCGGTGGGACCTGGGCGCGGACCCCGCGACGGTGGCCGGCGAGCTGGCGCAGCTGCACCCACGGGGCGGCCCGGCGACGTGATCTCGCGGACCGCCGGGCCGCCGGGCCGCCGCTGCGCCGGCGCCGTCGTGGTCAGGCCGCCCCGACGTGGGAGACGCCGAGGGCCAGCGCGACCAGGAGCACGGCCAGCAGCCCGATGCCGATCGCCTGGACCGCCGTCCTCCGCCGTGTGCCGACGAACAGGGCGGCAACGGCCGCGCCGGTGACGAGGCCGCCCAGGTGGCCCAGGAGCGAGACCCCGGGCAGGAAGCTGATGAAGATGTTGATCCCCAGCAGCACGAGGATGCCGCGCACGTCCTGCCGACGCAGCACCATGAGGACGCCCAGGGCCCCCAGGAGGCCGTAGATGGCCGTCGAGGCGCCTGCGACCGGCCGGGTGAAGTCCCCGAACAGCTGGATGGCCGTGGAGCCGCCCAGCGCCGACACGAAATAGAGCGCCAGGAACCGCAGGCGGCCGAGCTGGCGCTCCAGCTCGGAGCCGAAGATCAGCAGGGCCAGCATGTTGAGCACCAGGTGCACCAGGCCGATGTGCAGGAAGGTGGCCGTCAGCAGCCGCCACGGCTCCCCCAGCTCCACCAGCAGCGGGTACTGGGACAGGGCGGTGAACACCGGGGAGCGGTAGTTCTCCAGCGGGGCGTTGCCGACCAGGCCGGCCGAGACCGCCGTCACCAGGAACATGACGACGTTGACCGCGATCAGCGTCAGCGTGACGCTGCCCCAGCGCGACGCCGCGGCGGAGACGCCGGAGGTGCGCCGGGGGGCGCGGACCGAGGCAGCGCCCGCGCGCACGCACTCCGGGCACTGGAAGCCCACCGACGCCGGGATCATGCAGTCGGGGCAGATGGGCCGGCCGCACCGCGCGCACGAGATGCCCGTGGGCCGCTCGGGATGCCGGTAGCAGGCCGGCGGCGGGGGCGGCGGCTGGTCGGCCGCGCCCCCGCCGTGCGGTTCCGTGCTCAGCTGCGCTGCACCTCGACGGACTCGATCACCACGTCCTCGACGGGGCGGTCGTTGCGGCCGGTGGGCACGGCGGCGATCCGGTCGACGACCTCGCGGCTGGGCTGGTCGGCGACCTCACCGAAGATCGTGTGCTTGCCGGTCAGCCACGTGGTGGGGGCCACGGTGATGAAGAACTGCGAGCCGTTCGTGCCCGGGCCCGCGTTGGCCATGGCCAGCAGGTAGGGCTTGGTGAAGGCCAAGTCGGGGTGGATCTCGTCGCCGAACTGGTAGCCCGGACCGCCGATGCCCTGACCGAGCGGGTCGCCGCCCTGGATCATGAAGCCGGGGATGATCCGGTGGAAGATCGTGCCGTCGTAGAGCTTGTCCGTCGTCTTCTCGCGGGTCGCGGGGTGCGTCCACTCGCGGGCGCCCTCGGCGAGGTCGGCGAAGTTGGCGACCGTCTTGGGGGCGTGGTCGGGGAAGAGGTCCACGGTGATGTCGCCGTGGTTGGTGTGCAGGACCGCGCGGCGGGCGGGAGTCGATTCAGTCACGGCTCCACTCTCCCACCGCCGTGCCGGCCGGGTGTCGCGGGGCCGGTTTCACGTGGAGCCAGGACGCCGGGCTGGCGCCAGGGGTGGAGACGAGGGGAATCGAACCCCTAACCCCCGCCTTGCAAAGGCGGTGCTCTGCCAATTGAGCTACGTCCCCGGGCGGCCGTGGTCGGCCGGTGGTTCAGCGGGTGGGCGTGCTGACCGCGCCCGGACCGCTCGTCGCCTCGCGCCAGAGGTCGGCCTCGGTGCGGCCGGCCGACCGCTTCCGGACGGCGGCGAGTGCACCGGCCGCAGCGGCGGCGAGCGCCAGCTTCTTCAGCACGCGGAGAACCTCCTCGGGCGCTTCGCTCGCCGCGGGGGCGACGTGCGGGTCACTCGGAACCGTGAGGCTCCGATGCACGGGTGGGCCTGGGAGGACTTGAACCTCCGGCCTCATCCTTATCAGGGATGCGCTCTAACCGCCTGAGCTACAGGCCCGTGAACCTCGAAAAGCGTACCTGACCCCTGGAGCGCTCCCTGCAGGGGGCCCACTCGCACGGAGTGCTCCCCCGTCCGCGCCGGCTCACGGGCCCGCCTTCGGCGAACTCGGGCCCTGCGCCGGCCCCTGGACCCCCGCTTCCCCCGCGCCGGCCCGCGCTCTGGGGGTGTTGTCCGTGCTCCCGGGACCCTGCAGGCCCACCAGAGCGCGAGATGAACCCCTACAGCGCGCCTGCCCGGTCGTCCCGAATAGGCCCGGAGGGTCCGCGCAGGGACGACGGACACGCTCCGCCCGACCGGGGAACGGCACCTGGCCGCGGCGTCCTCCGGATGAGGACGGAGTGCTCAGTCGCGCTCGGAGAGCGTGACCTCGAGCCCCCCGACCAGGTCGGAGCAGAGGTTGTAGATGAACGTGCCGACGGTGCACAGCGCGGTGAGCAGGACGACGTTGATGGCGCCGATGAGCGCCGCGCCCCAGAACACGACTCCGATCGTCACGACGTCCCCGGAGGACTCGTTCCCCGAGGCGCTGCCGATCTGCCCGAAGAGGTCGTTCACCGCGTCGAAGACGCCCAGCCCGCCGAGCACCATGTAGAGCAGGCCGACCGCCACCATCCAGATGAAGAAGAGGGCGATCGACAGCATCAGCGAGATCTTCAGCGCCGACCAGGTGTCGATGTGGCGGATCTGGAGCCGGGCCCGGCGGGGGCCACGGCCGGCCTTGCCCCGACCGGAGCGGGCTCCCCCGACGCTGACGCCGACCGGACCGGCTGCGCCGTCCGGGGCGCCCGCGGGCGGCTCCGCGCCGGAAGCCTGCGCCTGCGGCGTCGAGCCCTGCGGCGCCGGACCCTGCTGTGTCGCAGCCTGCTGCGCCGAGGCCTGCGGCGCCGAGCCCTGCTGAGTCGAGCCCTTCGGCGCCGAGCCCTGCTGAGTCGACCCGGGCTGCGCCGGGGAGGAACCGGTGTCCGGGGCCAGCGGCTGCGGGACCACCGGGGCCGCCCCGGTGCCAGGGGACTGGACCCGCTGACTGCCGGTCGCGGGGATGGACTGCGTGGGGGCGGGGTTGCCGTGGGTGGGCGTGCCCTCCGCCGCGCTTCCGTCCCCGGCCCGGGAGTCGGTGCGCACCGAACCGTCCGTCCGGTCGCTCATGCCTGTCTCCCGTTCCGCAGCGGCTGTGCCGCTCCTTCGGTCCCGGGCTCCGCGACGGCTCGTGACCGCCGCGGAGCCGCAGTCTCCTGCGTGCCTAGCTACTCACCCTAGGCCGAGGGCTCGTCGTTGTCCGTCGTACGCGCGATCGCCACGATGGAGACGTCCTCCGGCAAGTTCATCAGCTTGACACCCATCGTGGCCCGATCCTTGTTGTGGCGCACGCCGTTGACCGGCGTCCGGATCACGCCACCCCCGGAGGTGATCGCGTACAGCTCGTCGCCGAGGGTCACGGCCAGCGCCCCCACCAGGGCCCCCTTGCGGGCCTTCGGGTCGGCGGTGAGCACGCCCTTGCCGCCCCGGCCCTGGTTCGGGTAGTTCTCGATGCCGGTGCGCTTGGCGAAGCCGCGCTCCGTGGCGACGAGGACGTCCACCCCCTCCTGCGCGACGATCATCGACAGCAGCCGGTCGTCGTCGGCCAGCGAGATGCCGCGCACGCCCTCGGTCGCCCGGCCCATCGGACGCAGCGCGGCGTCGTCGGCCTTGAAGCGGATCGACATCGCCTTGCGGGTGACCAGCAGCAGGTCCTGGTCGGGGCCGATCAGCGCGGCGCCGACCAGTTCGTCGCCGTCGCGCAGGTTGATGGCGATCACGCCACCCTGGCGCGGGGAGTCGAAGTCGGTCAGCCGGGTCTTCTTGACCTGGCCCTTCGCGGTGGCGAGCACCAGGTACGGCGCGACCGTGTAGTCCTTGATCTGCATGACCTGGGCGATCTTCTCGTCCGGCTGGAACGCGAGGATGTTCGCTACGTGCGCACCGCGGGCGGTCCGGTTGGCCTCCGGCAGCTCGTAGGCCTTCGCCCGGTAGACCCGGCCCTTGTTCGTGAAGAACAGGATCCAGTCGTGGGTGGAGCCGACGAAGAAGTGGTCGACGATGTCGTCCTGCTTCAGCTGCGCGCCCATGACGCCCTTGCCGCCCCGGCGCTGCGACCGGTAGAGGTCGCTCTTCGTGCGCTTGGCGTACCCGGTGCGGGTGATGGTGACGACGACCTCCTCCTCGGCGATGAGGTCCTCCATCGAGACGTCACCCTCGTTGGCGACGAACTGGGTGCGCCGGTCGTCGCCGTACTTCTCGACGATCTCGGCCAGCTCGTCACGGACGATCTGCCGCTGCCGCTCGGGGGACTCGAGGATGGCCTGCAGGTCGGCGATCCGGGCCTCGATCTCGGCGAGCTCGTCGAGGATCCGCTGCCGCTCCAGCGCGGCGAGCCGGCGCAGCTGCAGGTCGAGGATCGAGACGGCCTGGATCTCGTCGACGTCGAGCAGCTCCATCAGGCCGGTGCGCGCGGCGTCGGCCGACTCGCTGCTCCGGATGAGGGCGATGACGGCGTCCAGCTGGTCCAGCGCCTTGGCGTAACCGCGCAGGATGTGCGCGCGCTCCTCGGCCTTGCGCAGCCGGTAGCGGGTGCGCCGCTGGATGACCTCGATCTGGTGCAGCACCCAGTTGCGCACCAGCTCGTCGAGGCGCAGCGTGCGCGGGACGCCGTCGACGATGGAGAGCATGTTGCAGCCGAAGGACGTCTGCAGCTGGGTGTGCTTGTAGAGGTTGTTCAGCACGACCTTGGCAACGGCGTCGCGGCGCAGCGTGATGACGAGCCGGCGGCCGACCCGGTCGCTGGACTCGTCGGCGATCTCGCTGATGCCCTGCAGGCGGCCTTCGCGGACGCCCTCGGCGATCGCCTCGGCGAGGTTGTCGGGGTTGACCTGGTAGGGCAGCTCGGTGACGACCAGCTGCACCCGCCCGCGGCTGTCCTCCTCGACGGTGACGACGGCGCGCATCCGCACGGAGCCACGGCCGGTGCGGTACGCGTCCTCGATGCCCTCGCGGCCGACGATCAGGCCGTGGGTCGGGAAGTCGGGGCCCTTGATCCGCTCCATGCACGCGGTCAGGGCCTCCTCGGCCTCCGCCTCGGGGTGGTCGAGCATCCAGAAGACCGCCTGGGCCACCTCGCGCAGGTTGTGCGGGGGCATGTTGGTGGCCATGCCGACCGCGATCCCGGCCGAGCCGTTGATCAGCAGGTTCGGGATGCGCGAGGGCAGGACGACGGGCTCTTCGGTGCGGCCGTCGTAGTTGCCCTGGAAGTCGACGGTCTCCTCGTCGATGCCGGCCAGCATCTCCATCGCCAGCGGCGTGAGCCGGCACTCGGTGTACCGCATCGCGGCCGCCGGGTCGTTACCCGGGGAGCCGAAGTTGCCCTGCCCGTCGATCAGCGGGTAGCGCATCGACCAGGGCTGGGCCAGCCGCACGAGGGCGTCGTAGATCGCCGAGTCACCGTGCGGGTGGTAGTTACCCATCACCTCGGCGACGGGGCGGGCGCACTTGACGTACCCGCGGTCGGGGCGGAAGCCCTGGTCGTACATGGCGAACAGCACGCGCCGGTGCACCGGCTTGAGGCCGTCGCGCACCTCGGGCAGCGCGCGGCCCACGATCACGCTCATCGCGTAGTCGATGTAGCTGCGCTGCATCTCCTGCTGGAGGTCGACCGCTTCGACGCGGTCGCGGGGTGGGGTCTCCGTCACGGTTCAGATCTCCACAGGTCGGTGCACAGGGGTGGACAAAAGGCCAAGTCGACCGTTAAAGGACCCCGTCCTCCCACCCTTCGCGAGCTCAGGGCGGGACCCGGGACGGGGCCTCAGACGTCGAGGAAGCGGACGTCCTTGGCGTTGCGGGTGATGAAGCTGCGCCGCGCCTCGACGTCCTCGCCCATGAGCACGCTGAAGATCTCGTCCGCGGCTGCGGCGTCCTCGAGGGTGACCTGGCGGAGGATCCGGGTCTCGGGGTTCATCGTGGTCTCCCAGAGCTCGCTGGCGTTCATCTCACCGAGCCCCTTGAACCGCTGGATCATCTCGTCCTTGATCTTGCGGCCGTTCTCCACGCCGGCCTTCACGACCGCGTCGCGCTCCTTGTCGCTGTAGGCGTACTCGTCGCCGATCTTGCCGCCCCACTTGATCTTGTAGAGCGGGGGCTTGGCCAGGTAGACGTACTGGCCCTCGACCAGCGGCCGCATGAAGCGGAACAGCAGCGTCAGCAGCAGGGTGCTGATGTGCTGGCCGTCGACGTCGGCGTCGGCCATCAGCACGATCTTGTGGTACCGGAGCTTCGAGATGTCGAACTCGTCGTGGATGCCGGTGCCGAAGGCGGTGATCATCGACTGGACCTCGGTGTTCTTGAGCACCCGGTCGATGCGCGCCTTCTCGACGTTGATGATCTTGCCGCGGATGGGCAGGATCGCCTGGTACATCGAGTCGCGGCCGGACTTCGCCGAGCCGCCGGCCGAGTCGCCCTCGACGATGTAGACCTCGGAGTTGCGCGGGTCGGTGGAGCGGCAGTCGGCCAGCTTGCCGGGCAGCCCGCTCACCGACAGCAGGCTCTTGCGAGCCAGCTTGCGGGCGTCCTGCGCCGCGCGGCGGGCGCGAGCCGCGGAGGCCGCCTTGGTGATGATCGTCTTGGCCTCGGTCGGGTTGGCCTCGAACCAGTGGCCGATCTGCTCGTTGCACACCCGCTGCACGAAGCCCTTGACCTCGGTGTTCCCGAGCTTGGTCTTCGTCTGGCCCTCGAACTGCGGGTCGCCGAGCTTGACCGAGACGATCGCCGCCAGGCCCTCGCGGATGTCGTCCCCGGTGAGCTTGTCGTCCTTCTCCTTGAGGAGCTTCTTCTCCACCGCGTACCTGTTCACGATGGAGGTGAGCGCCGCGCGGAAACCCTCCTCGTGGGTGCCGCCCTCGTGGGTGTTGATGATGTTCGCGAAGGTGTGCACCGACTCTGAGTAGGCGTCGGACCACTGCATCGCGATCTCCACCGACATCGCGGTGTCGTTCTTGCCCACGCCGTCGGCGGAGAAGCCGATGACCGACTTGTGGATCGGCGTCTTGCGCCGGTTGATGTAGGCCACGTAGTCGACCAGGCCGCCGTCGTACCGGTAGGTGACCTCGGTCGGCTCGAACGCCTCCTCCTCGCCCGCGACCGGCGCGGCCGCCTCGGCCAGCGACTCCTCGCCGATGCCGGTCTCGGCCTTGCCGTGACCGGGGCGCTCGTCGCGCACCACGATGGTCAGGCCCTTGTTCAGGAAGGCCATCTCCTGCAGGCGCCGGCTGATCGTGTCGAACGAGTACGTCGTCGTCTCGAAGATCGTCGGGTCGGCCCAGAAGGTGATCGCGGTGCCGCGCTTCTTCGTGGGACCGATCTCCTGCAGCGGACCGGGCTTGGCCTCCGCGTACTCCTGGAACCACTCCTTGCCGTGGGTCCAGACACGCACGTCGAGCCTCGTGGACAGCGCGTTGACGACGGTGACGCCGACGCCGTGCAGACCACCGGAGACGCCGTAGCTCTTCCCGTCGAACTTCCCGCCCGCGTGCAGGACGGTCATGATCACCTCGACGGTGGGCCGCTTCTCGACCGGGTGCATGTCCACCGGGATGCCGCGGCCGTTGTCCTCGACCCGGACGCCGCCGTCGGCCAGCAGGGTCACCCGGACGGTGTCGCAGTAGCCGGCCAGGGCCTCGTCGACGGCGTTGTCCACGACCTCCCACACCATGTGGTGCAGGCCGCGCTCGCCGGTCGAGCCGATGTACATGCCGGGGCGCTTGCGCACCGCCTCGAGACCCTCGAGGACGGTGATGGAGCTGCCCGAGTATGCGGACTCGGTCTGGGGTGCTGCGACCACGTGGGGCCTTCCTCTCGAGCAACCGGCGCATCGCGGCCCCAGCCGGTGCGGGGGGCTCGACGGCGCAGGCGGGCGCTCAGCCGGTTGCTGGCGGTTTTCGTCTCCCACGATACCGCGAGGTGTGACAGGAACAGCGTCGTGCACGCCCTCACGCCGTGTCTGCGCCTCTCGCGGGAGCTCCGCCACCATCCTGCTTGGCCCCCACCCCGACACGCCGTCAGGGCGACGCTGGCCGGTTCCGTGCCGCGCGCGGCCGTCGGAGGGGCCGCAGACTCGGCCGTATGGCACCACCCGCCGCCCCCGGCAACGACCAGTCCGGCCCACCCCTCACCTGCCTCGTCACCGGAGCCACGGGCTACGTGGGGGGCCGCCTCGTGCCCGCGCTCCTCGCCGCCGGCCACCGCGTGCGGGTCATGAGCCGCTCGCCGGAGCGGCTGCGGGACCACCCGTGGGCCGGGGACGTGGAGATCGTGCGCGCCGACGCGGGGGACGCGCCGTCGGTCGCAGCGGCGTGCGCCGGGGTCGACGTCGTCTACTACCTGATCCACGCGCTGGGGACCGGGCCGGAGTTCGAGGCGGCCGACCGGCACACCGCGACGGTGATGGCCGCGGCGGTGCGCGCGGCCGGCGTCGGCCGGCTGGTCTACCTGGGCGGGATGGCGCCGGCTGACGAGGAGCTCTCCCCGCACCTGCGCTCCCGGGCCGAGGTCGCGGCGATCCTGCTCGGTTCCGGCGTGCCGACGGTGGTGCTGCGCGCCGCCGTCGTCCTGGGCTCGGGGTCGGCGTCCTTCGAGATGCTGCGGCACCTGACCGAGCGGTTGCCGGTGATGGTCACGCCCCGGTGGGTGCACAGCCGGATCCAGCCGATCGCGATCCGCGACGTGCTGCGGTACCTCGTCGCCTGCGGCCGGCTGCCGGCCGACGTGCACCGCTGCTTCGACATCGGCGGCCCCGACGTCATGGACTACGCCACGATGATGCGTCGCTACGCCCGGGTCGCGGGGCTGCCGCGGCGGCGCATCCTGCCGGTGCCGATCTTCACCCCGTCGCTGTCCAGCCACTGGGTCGGCCTCATCACGCCGGTGCCCGCGTCCATCGCGCGCCCGCTGGTCGAGTCGCTGCGCAACACCGTCGTCGCGACCGAGCACGACATCGCCCGCTACGTGCCCGATCCGCCGGAGGGGCTGCTCGGCTTCGACGAGGCGGTGCGGCTGGCCATCCAGCGGGTGCACGACTCCGACGTCGTGACCCGCTGGGCGTCGGCGTCGGTCCCCGGCGCGCCCTCCGACCCGCTGCCGACCGACCCGGACTGGGCGGGGGGCAGCCTCTACGTCGACGAGCGGGTACGGCCCACGACCGCTCCGGCCGAGACCGTGTGGCAGGTGGTGGAGGGCATCGGCGGGGACGCCGGCTGGTACTCCTGGCCGCTGGCCTGGCGGGTCCGCGGCTGGCTGGACCGGGCGGTCGGTGGGGTGGGTCTGCGGCGGGGACGGCGCGACCCCGACGAGCTCTACGTCGGCGATGCGCTGGACTTCTGGCGGGTCGAGGAGCGCGAGGAGGGCCGGCTGCTCCGGCTGCGCGCCGAGATGCGGCTGCCCGGGCTCGCCTGGCTGGAGTTCCACGTGGAACACGACCCGGCCGCGGGCGGTACGACCCTGCGCCAGCGGGCGACCTTCGCCCCGCGCGGACTGGCCGGGCACCTGTACTGGTGGGCGGTCGCCCTCTTCCACGGCTTCGTCTTCGGCGGCATGCTGCGCGGCATCACCCGAGCGGCCGAGCGACGCAGCGGACGGGCCGACGCGCCGTCCTGGCTCACCGCGCGGGGTCCTGGCTCAGCGTCGACGGTGAGCCAGGACCCCTGACGATCAGGTGACCTGATCATCAGCGGACTCAGACGAGCAGCTGGGCGGCGGCGAGCTCCCGGTAGAGCGGGCTCGTGCCGACCAGCTCGTCGTGGGTGCCGCGGGCGACCACCCGGCCCTCGTCGAGCACCACGATCTGGTCGCTGTCGAGGACGGTGGACAGCCGGTGGGCGACGACGAGCAGCGCCCGGCCCGCCGACGCCGCCGCCAGCGTCGTGCGCAGCAGGCCCTCGTTCCGCGCGTCCAGGCTCGCCGTCGGCTCGTCGAGCAGCAGCAGCTCCGGCCGGGCGAGCAGGGAGCGGGCGATGGCCAGGCGCTGCCGCTCACCCCCGGAGAGCAGCACGCCCTCGTCGCCGACCAGCACGTCCAGGCCGCGCGGGGACCGGCGCACCACCTCGGTCAGGCCCACGTCGGCGAGCACCGCCCACAGCTCGGGATCGGTCGCGTCGGGCCGGGTGAGCAGCAGGTTGTCGCGCACCGACCCCGCCAGGACCGGCGCCTCCTGCTCCACGTAGCCGAGCCGGGCGCGCAGGGCCGCCCGGGGCAGGTCCCGGACGTCGGTGCCCGCCCACCGGATCGCCCCGCCGGAGAGCGGGTAGAAGCCCTCGATCAGCGCCAGGACCGTCGACTTGCCCGCACCCGACGGGCCGACCAGCGCGACCCGGCTGCCGGCGGGGACCTGGAGGGACACCCCGTGCAGCACGGGGGTGCCGTCGGGGTAGGCGAACGAGACGCCGTCGAGCTCCAGCAGCGGTGCGCCGGCGACCGGCACCACTGATCCCGACCCGGTGCGCTGCGGGCGCTCGTCGTCCTCCGGCGCGAGGGCGAGCACCTCCTGGATCCGGGCGAGCGCGCCCAGGCCGGTCTGCAGCTGGGTCCACGCGCTGATCGCCTGACCCAGAGGCATGACCAGCAGGAACAGGTACAGGATGAAGGCGACCAAGGACGCCACGGTGATCGAGCCGCTCGCCACCCGGTAGCCGCCGACGCCGAGCACCGCCAGGAAGGCCCCCTGGACGGCGATCGAGCCGGCCGGCGAGACCAGCGCCTCCAGCCGGGCCACCTGCACGCCGGCCGCGTAGGCGCGGCGGGCACTGGCGCCCACGGCCGCGACCTCCCGCGTCGTGGCCCCGCTGGCCCGGATGGTGCGGACCGCCGACAGCGCCCGCTCGACCGCCGCCGTCATCGCCCCGACCTCCTCCTGGGCGCGCTGCGACAGCCGGCGCACGCCGCGGGAGGCGAGGACGGCGGCGACCGCACCGACGGCGACGGCCAGCACCGTGACGAGCAGCAGCCAGACGTCGACCACGGCCATGGCCACCAGGGCGCCCACCCCGACGACCACCGAGCCGGCGACCTCGACCACGCCGGCGGTCACGGTGGCGCGCAGCAGCGTGGTGTCCGAGCCCACCCGGGACATCAGGTCGCCGGTGCGGCGGCGGTCGTACTCCGCCACGGGGAGCCGCAGCAACCGGTCGACCAGGGTCAGCCGGGTGGTGAGCACGAACCCCTCGGCCGTGCGCTGCAGGACGAACTGCTGCACCGCCGAGAGGGCCGACGCGGCCACCAGCACGACCACGAGCAGCCCGACCGCGGGAAGCAGCGGGTCGCCGGCACCCACCACGTCGATGACCCGCGCCACGAGAGCCGGCTGGGCGAGCGCAGCGGCCGCGCCGACCAGCGACAGCCCGGCGGCCAGCAGGAGCTGGCGGCGGTGCGGGCGCAGGAGCGGCAGCAGGTCGGCCAGCCGCGCGGCCGGGGCAGGGCCGTCCGCCGGAGCTGTCACCGCGGGCGACGCCGTCAGGCGCCGGCGGTGAGGCCGGCGGTGATCGCCGTCAGCAGCCGCGTGTGGTGCTCCAGCAACTGCGGCCGGTGCCCGTCGGGCCGGACCGCCGCCACGTGCCCCGCAGCCGACCAGAACTCGTCGCCGTCGTCGCTGCCGAGCAGCAGCGCGTGCACGGCCGGGTCCTGGGCCAGGCGGCGCAGCCGCGGGTCGTCCTCGGCGGCCAGCAGCAGCCAGCGGGCGTCGAAGGCCTCGTCGCCGCTGGGCATCGGCACGAGGCCGCCGGTCCGGTGCCGCCAGAAGCGGGCCGGGCTCAGCCGGAAGCCCGGCACGCTGCCCAGCATCGGGACGGCGGTGACCGCGTACTCCGGCACGAGGTAGCGGCCCGACGCGTAGACGACGTCGAACGCGACCAGCTCGAGCGTGCCCGCCCGGCCGCGCAGCACGTTCCCCGCCCGGTGGTCCTTGGTGGCGCGCACGGGAGCGCTGGCGATCAGGTCGGCGAGGGGGGCGTCCTCCGGAGCGGTGCCGTCGGACACCGTCCAGCCGTTCTGCAGCGCCCATCCCTGGGCGCCCACCAGGTCGCCCTCGTAGCGGAACACCTGCTCGACGGCGCCCGGCGTGCGCCGGCGGCGGCCGAACAGCCCCCGTCGCGCCGGCTGCTCCGGTGGCGGGAACTCCTGGGGCGGGAACTGCTGCTGGGGGTGCTGCTCCTGCGGGGGCTGCGCCTGCGGGTACTGCGGGCCCTGCGGTGGCGGGTAGCCCGCCGGCGGCACGTCCTCCCGGGACGGAGCCGGACGCTCGGGCTCCGCGGCGGGCAGGTCCCACCCCGGGGGCTGCCAGGGCTGGTTGGCCGGCGGCTCGTCGCGGGGCGTCCTCCGCCGGTCGGCGAAGTTGGGGCGGTCCTCGTCCTCGGCCCCACCGGCGCCGAGGTGCGGCGGCTCGCGCCAGCCGCGGCCGTCGCCGTCGTCGAAGCCGTCCCGGTCACCGTCGCGGGGGGTGCTCATACCTGCATCGTCCTCCCCGGCGCCGGCCCGCCGGGCGGGCGCCTCATCCGTAGGTGTCGCGCGGCCCCCGGCCGCGCACCGAGCGCGGACCCTTCTTCCAGCTGGGAGCCGTCGGTCCGACAACGCGCAACCGGGTCACGACGTCCCCGCCCACCTGCGCGCGCAGCTTGCCGAGGATGGACGGCGCCAGCAGCCGCAGCTGCGTGGCCCACGCCGTGGACTCGGCGACGACCAGCAGCTCGCCCTCGCTGAGGGTCTGCGGCCGGCAGTGCGCGGCGATGTCGGGGCCGACGATCGCGTCCCACCGGCCGAACACCGAGCCCACCTTCGTCCGGGCCGACCAGTCCTGCTGGTTGACCAGGGCGTCGACCAGGTTGCCGAGCGGCTGGGGGTCGTCGGCGCCCGGGCGCGGCCCGGTCCAGGTGCGGCGCGGGCCGGCGATCCGGCGACGGGTGGGCCGCGGCCGGGCCGCCGAGGCGGCCCGCGCCGCCTCGAGCGCGGCTCGCGCGATGTCGCTCGGCCGCGCCGGCCGGTCCTCGCTCACCGGGCTCCTCCCTCACCGGCCGGGACGGCGTCCTTCACCACGAGCGCCAGGCCACCGCCCACCTCGACCCGGGTGCCGCGCAGCTCCGTGGGCACGTCGTCGACGACGGCCGCGGTGATCAGCGTCTGCTCGGCCGACCGTGCGACCTGGGCGAGGGCCGCCCGCCGCTCGGCGTCGAGCGTGGCGAACACGTCGTCGAGGATCAGGATGGGGTCCTCGCCCTCGCTCCGGAGCAGGGCGAAGGTGGCCAGCTTGAGCGCCAGGGCCAGCGACCAGCTCTCCCCGTGGCTGGCGAAGCCCTTCGCGGGGGCGGGGCCGAGGTGGATCACCAGGTCATCGCGGTGCGGCCCCACCAGCGTCATGCCGCGGTCGAGCTCGTCGCCGCGGCGCTCGGCGACCCGCGCCCGCATCGCCTCGGTGAGCTCCGCCCCGGAGGGCAGCTCGTCGTCGGCCCGCAGGGCGGCGCCGTCCCCGGCCAGCGGCACCGTCGAGCTGTAGCCCAGGCCCGCGGTCGCGGCGCCGTCCCCGGCGACGCCGGCGTAGGACTCGGCGACGTGCGGCGCCAGGTCGGCGACCAGCCGTAGGCGGGCGGCCAGCAGCTGACCGCCGAGGTCGGTGAGGTGCCCGTCCCAGACGTCGAGGGTCTCCATCGCCTTGCCGCGCGCCAGGCGGGCGGTCTTCAGCAGTGCGTTGCGCTGCTTGAGCACGCGCTCGTAGTCGCTGCGCACGCCGGCCAGGCGGGGCGTCCGGGTGGCGAGCAGCTCGTCGAGGAAGCGACGCCGCTCGGTGGGGTCGCCACGGATCAGCAAGAGGTCCTCGGGCGCGAACAGCACCGTGCGCACCAGGCCCAGCACCTCGCGGGGGCGGGGCAGGGCGGCCCGGTTCACCCGCACCCGGTTCGCCTTGCCCGGGTTGATCTCGATCTCGACGAGCAGCTCCCGGTCACCGCGGCGCAGCGCCGCGCGGACCACCGCCTGGGCCGCTCCGTGGCGGACCAGCGGAGCGTCACTGGAGACCCGGTGGCTGCTCATGGTCGCCAGGTAGCCCACCGCCTCGACGAGGTTGGTCTTGCCCTCGCCGTTGCGCCCGACGAACACGGTCGGCCCCGGCCCCAGGGCCAGGTCCACCCGGTCCCAGCTGCGGAAGGAGCCGACCTGCAGGTGCCTCAGGTACACCTCAGGCCCTCCCCGGTCACGCGGGCCGCTCGGCCTCCTGCGCCTGGACGGCGCGCACCGAGTGCCCGCCGAACTGGTTGCGCAGCGCGGCGACCGCCTTCATGGTCGGCGAGTCCTCCTGGCGGGAGGAGAAGCGGGCGAACAGCGAGGCCGCGATCGTCGGCACGGGGACGGCGTTCTCGATCGCCTGCTCGACGGTCCAGCGACCCTCGCCGGAGTCCTCGGCGTAGCCGCTGATCTCCTCGAGCGCCGGGTCCTCCTCCAGCGCGCGGACCAGCAGGTCCAGCAGCCAGGAGCGGATGACGGTGCCCTGCGTCCAGGACGCGATGACGCCCGGGACGTCCTCGACGAGGTCGACGGCGGCCAGCAGCTCGTAGCCCTCGCCGTAGGCCTGCATCAGCGCGTACTCGATGCCGTTGTGGACCATCTTGCTGAAGTGGCCGGCGCCCACCGGGCCGGCGTGCACGAACCCGGCGCCGGGCATTTCCTGCCCGGACTCGTCGTGCGGTGCCGGCGGCTTGAGCGCGTCGAAGATCGGCTGCGCCTTGGCGACGTCCTCCTTGGTGCCACCGACCATCAGCGCGTAGCCGTTCTCCAGGCCCCAGACGCCACCGGAGACGCCGGCGTCGATGTAGCCGATGCCCTTCTCGCGCATCATGACGTCGTGCACCTGGTCGTCGGTGTACTTCGAGTTTCCGCCGTCGATCACGACGTCGCCGGGGCTGAGCAGCTCGCTCAGCTCCTTGATCGTCGCCTTCGTCGGCTCACCCGCGGGCACCATCACCCACACCACGCGAGGCGTTGTGAGCGCCTCCACCAGTGCGGGCAGGCTGTCGACGTCGCGCTTGCCGGGAGCACGGTCGTATCCCACGACCTCGTGCCCGGCGCGGCGCAGCCGCTCGGCCATGTTGCCGCCCATCTTGCCCAGCCCGATCAGCCCCAGCTGCACGGTCCCGCCTCTCTTCGCCGTCGTGGTCGCGATCCATCGTGCTCGTGCCGGGCGGCTCCCGCCCGGCGGCCGACCCCGGGCCCGCGCAGGGGCCCTGGGGCGGAAGTGGCTCAGCCCGGCAGCCGCACCGGCATGATCAGGTACCGGTAGCTCCCGGGACGCTCGACCGGCGCCGGCTTGTCGTCGTCGGCCGCCGGCTCCTCGACGCCGGACAGCACGGCCGGCTTCAGCGGGCTGGTGAAGTCCATCCGCGCGCGCTCGGTGTGCACGGCGGCCAGCCCGTCGAGCAGGAACGTCGGGTTGAACCCGATGGTCAGCGGCTCGCCGTCGAACTCGACGTCGCAGCGCTCCTCCGCCTGCCCCTCGTCGTCGCTGCCCCCGGCCCGCAGGGTGACCTGCCCCGGCGTGAACTCGCAGCGCAGCGGCGTCCCCCGCTCGGCGACCAGGGCCACCCGCTTCGCTGCGTCGGTGAACAGGCCCACCGGCAGGGTGGCGTTGGCCAGCGACTCGTTGGGCATGATCGCGCGGTACTTCACGAACTCGGCGTCGAGCAGCCGGGTGGTGGTCTGCCGGTCCTTGCCCGAGAGGCCGAGGATGCCCTCGCCCGAGCTGCCCGAGGACAGCGAGAGCGTGATCTCCGGGCCGCTGGTCAGCGTCTTGGCCGCCTCGGCGAGCGTGCGCGCCGGGACCAGCACCGCGGCCGAGAGCCCGGAGGTCTGCGGGCGCCAGGCGAACTCGCGCACGGCGAGGCGGTAGCGGTCGGTGGCGGCGAGGGTGATCTGGTCGTCGTCGATCTCCAGCCGGACACCGGTGAGCATCGGCAGCGTGTCGTCCCGCCCGGCTGCGACCGCGACCTGGGCGACGGCCTCGGCGAAGACGTCGCTGTCGACGTTCCCGGCGGCCGAGGGCATGGAGGGCAGGGACGGGTAGTCCTCGACCGGCAGCGTCGGCAGGCTGAACCGAGCGTTGCTGCAGGTGATCGCCAGGCGCGGGCCCTCGGCGCTGATCTCGACCGGGTGCGGGGGCAGCGCGCGGGTGATCTCGGCGAGCAGCCGCCCCGGGACGAGGACGCGGCCGCTCTCACTGGTCTGCACGTCGACCTCGGAGCGGGCCGACACCTCGTAGTCGAAGCCGGAGACCGACAGCTGGTTCCCCTCGGCCTCGAGCAGGATGCCCGCCAGCACCGGTACCGACGGCCGCGGCGGCAGGCTGCGCGCCGTCCAGGCGACGGCGTCGGCGAGCACCTCACGTGCCACCCGGAACTTCATCTCTCGACCCACCCATGTTCGGTCCGGCCCTGCGGCCACCGGGAGGGCGGACGGCGCGGGCACGGAGCTCGTCGTTCGTACTGCTGCGAGGCCAGGGCTCCGCTGCGGTGCTCATCGTGCCTGTTGCAGCCCCCGGTGGGGAAACCCCGGTCCCTCGATGGGCTGCTGATCCGGATCCTGCCGCTGCGCTCCGGGGGGCCTCGCAGCGCAGCGTCCCCACCCAGAGTGTGGTTCGAGAATTTTCCGGGATAACTCCTTCATCCTCGTCATCACTGGTGTGGAAGCTGGGGATCGAGGCCCTTCCCGCAGGTCAGCGGCCGATCGGGGGTGTTGGCCGACTGTGGGTGGTCGGCGTCCTCCTGTTGTCGACACGTGGACAGATCGACGGTTGTGCACCGTGACCCGCGGCGGTCCACCTGCTGTCCCCTGCGTCTCCCCGGTCCGTCCCCAGGTCCTGTGCGTGGCGTGCGGTGGGCGTCCCTGGCGGAGTGAGCCCGGCGTCGCCCGGCACGGTGTTCTCCCAGGTCAGGCGCTCGCTGAGCGGGCGGAGCCGGCGGGACCGGGTGCCGGCGGCGGCGTCCCGTGACGGCGGGGAACGACGTCGTCGCGGTTTCCCCCAGTCTGTGCACATTCCTGGGGACAACTTCTCGACGAGTCGACGTCCTCCGGCGCCCTTGCGCGGGTCATCGCGCCCAGAACCTGCGGATCCGTCGTCCCCAGGGATCCACACAGGTGTGGACAACCACTTGTCGACCACCACGGGACGGTGGCCGGTAGCTGTCCGGACGGTGACCGTTCCGGCCGCGCGCCGTCACCGCCGGCGTCCCCGGACCAGGCCTCCGCGATGTTGATCAGGTGACCTGATCGTTCTGGGTCCTGGCTCACGATCGGTGGTGAGCCAGGACCCCACCAGGTGAGCCAGGACCCCCGCCAGGTGAGCCGGGGAAGGCCACGAGCGGGCGCGTGAAGGGCCCCCGAGGTGGACGGATCCCGCGCAACCGGCGAGCGGCTGGCGGGCGCGGAGTGCTCCGGGGAGCCGGTTGTGGGCGCGGTGCGGTCCGGCCGGCCCCTCCCAAGGCTCGCCACGAGCGAGCGAGTGGGGAGAGGGAGGGGTCCTCTTACTGCCGGGCGCGGCTCTTGATGCGGGCGGTGAGCTCGGTGACCTGGGTGTAGGTGGCCCGCCGCTCGCTCATCAGGTTGGTGATCTTCTTGACGGCGTGCATGACCGTGGTGTGGTCCTTGCCGCCGAACGAGGCACCGATGCGCGGCAGGGACAGCTCGGTCAGCTCGCGGCAGAGGTACATCGCGATCTGCCGGGCGTTGACCAGCGTGCGGCTGCGGTTGGTGCCCTGCAGCTCCTCCATCGTCACGGAGAAGTACTCCGCCGTGGCGGCCATGATGATCGCCGCGGTGATCTGCGGGCCCTGCTCGTCGCTGATCAGGTCCTTGAGCACAAGCTCGGCCAGCGGCAGGTCGACCTGCTGCTTGTTCAGCGAGGCGAACGCGGTGACCCGGATGAGCGCGCCCTCGAGCTCGCGGATGTTGGTCTGCACCTTGCTGGCGATGAACTCCAGCACCTGGTCGGGCACCTGGAGCCGCTCGCCCCACGCCTTCTTGCGGAGGATCGCGATACGGGTCTCGAGGTCCGGCGCCTGGACGTCGGTGATCAGCCCCCACTCGAAGCGGGTGCGCAGCCGGTCCTCCAGCGTGGTCAGCTTCTTCGGCGGCCGGTCGGAGGTGATCACGATCTGCTTGCTGGCGTTGTGCAGCGTGTTGAAGGTGTGGAAGAACTCCTCCTGCGTGCGCTCGGCCCGCTCGAGGAACTGGATGTCGTCGATCAGCAGGAAGTCGATGTCCCGGAAGCGGCGCCGGAACTCCTCGGCCCGGCCGGAGTGCACCAGGTTGATGAACTCGTTGGTGAACTCCTCGGTGCTCACGTACCGGACGCGGACGTTGGGGAACATCCGGGCGGCGTAGTGGCCGATGGCGTGCAGCAGGTGGGTCTTGCCCAGCCCCGACTCGCCGTAGATGAACAGCGGGTTGTACGCCCGGGCGGGGGCCTCGGCGACGGCGACCGCGGCGGCGTGCGCGAAGCGGTTGCTGTTCCCGATGACGAAGGAGTCGAAGACGTACTTCGGGTTGAGGCCGGGATCCAGCCCGCCCGGTCGGCCCGACTCGGCGCGCCGGGGGCGGGCTGCCGAGCCGCCACCGGAACGGCGGGGCTCCCCCGCTGGTGCGTCGACGTCGAAGGGGAGCACGTCGGCGGTCCGCTCGTCCTCGCCGCCCCAGTCCCGGCTGCCGGAGTCGGGGGCGGGCCCGGTCGGGCCCCACGTCGTGGTGCTCCAGTCCTCCGGAGCGCCACGGTCGGCCGGCGGACGCTGCGGGCCGTCGGCCGGGTGGAGCTCGCGGACCTCGGGGAACTCGGGGGTGGCCGACCGGTCGGCGGATGCGGACCGGTCCCAGGGGGCGGCGGTGCCGACGACGTCGGTCCGCACGCCGAACGCGCTGCGCCCGTCGTCGGCACGGTCGCGGGTCGCCTGGTCCTCCTCGGCCCGTTGCGCCTCCACGGCCGACCACGGTCGCCGGGTCGGCTCGGGCTCGGCGGGCGGCGGAGGAGGAGCCGGGGAGTCCTCCACCTGGACGGCGACGCGGATGTCGCGGCCGTAGGTCTGGGACAGCGCCTCGGCGAGCACCCGGCGCATGCGGGACTCGAGCACCGTCTGGGTGAATTCGTTCGGGGCCTCCAGGACGGCGGTGTCCTCGAACAGCCCGACGGGTCGCGTCAGGTTCAGCATCGCGTTCTGCTGCGGGGAGAGGCTGGTCGCCAGTCGCTCCCGGATCTGGTCCCAGACCGTCGCCAGGTCCAGCGTGGCATCGGCCATGCCGTCTCGTCCTCCCCTGCTGTCCACCCCGCGGCCGTCCCCGGTTGCGTCCGTCCCGGCCGCACCTGGCCTCCGCGAACCGCGGACCGTCCACCGGTGGGGTGCCCCGGTTGTGGACATCCGAACGCTTGTGGTCCACATCGGTGTCCACAGGCTGTGCACGGCCGGCAGAGGTGCTGCGCCGGCTCCGCACGGGACGACGGCCGGTGCAGCATATTCGCTGGTCACGGCCCGGATCGGGCGGCTGGAGGAGTGGCTCGGCGGTCGGTCGACCGACGGGGTCGGCCCGCGCGTCGTGACCCTGACGCCCGACGCGGAGCGACGGCGACGCTAACAGCCCCGTCCACAGCCCGGCAACGCTGCGGGGCCGGAACCGCCGGTTCCCCGCGGCGCGAGCGTGTCGGGCCCGGGGGGAGCTCCCCGGCGCGCCGCGGACTTCCGCCCGGGCCGCTCGGGCCACCATGGGCGGTCGGTCACCGGCACCCGCCGGTCCTCGGCTATGCTGGCCGGAGTCTGTGGACGGGTCTGCCCGTGTCCCGGCCACGCCAGTCTGCGCGGTCGGGCCTGGGTGCGCCGGTCCGCAGTGCCAGCTTCCAGGGCTCCGGGGACGGTCACCGTGCCGCTCCGACGCCCTGCGCGCGTCCGTCCACCGACGGGAGCGCACCGCCGATGTCGTGTAGTGGGAGTACCTCGTGAGCAAGCGCACCTTCCAGCCGAACAACCGCCGCCGGTCCAAGACCCACGGCTTCCGGCTGCGGATGCGGACCCGCGCGGGCCGGGCGATCCTCGCCACCCGTCGGCGCAAGGGCCGCGAGAAGCTCTCCGCCTGACGTGCTGCCTGCGCAGGCACGCCTGCGCCGGCGCCCGGAGTTCAGCGCGGTCGTCCGATCCGGCCGGCGCGCCGGGCGGCCGACCATGGTGCTGCACTACCTCCCCGAACGGCCCGAGCAGCCGGCCGGCGACCCCGCGTCGCCGCCGGCCGCGCGGGCCGGTTTCGTGGTGGGGAAGAGCGTGGGCAACTCGGTGGTCCGACACCGGGTGACCCGTCGCCTGCGTGCGGTCGTGCGAGCCGAGCTCGACCGCCTGCCCGCCGGTGCGGACCTGGTGGTCCGCGCCCGCCCCGAAGCAGCCGACGCCGACTCGGCGGTGCTGCACCGGGACCTGGCCTCGGGCCTGGACCGCCTCCTCGGCGACCGGGCCTCCCGGCGATGAGCGCGCCGGCCGGGGCGAGCCCGCGGCGCTCCGCCGTCGCGCGGCTGCTGCTGCGCGCCGTCGGCTTCTACTCCCGGGCGATCAGCCCGGCGCTGCCGCCGCGCTGCCGGTTCCACCCGACCTGCAGCGCGTACGCCGCCGAGGCGGTCGGCACGCACGGAGCGGCTCGCGGCAGCTGGCTGGCGCTGGTCCGGCTGGCCAAGTGCGCGCCGTGGCACCCGGGCGGCGTGGATCTCGTCCCGCCGGCGCGTGGAACCGGGACGGGTGCCCGCTCGTCCAGCACAGCGGCACGTCCTCCCGGCGCGCCGTCCGATGACCCCGGCCGCGAGGCCACCCCGCCGGCCGCGTGCCGGACCCCGCAGGAGGAGTCCTCCGTTGCTTGACTGGCTGTACACCGCCATCTCCTGGGTCATGGCCCGGTGGCACTCGCTCTGGAACTGGATCTTCGGCGACCCGCCCGCCGAGTCCGGTCTCTCCGGGCTCAGCTGGGTCCTGGCGATCGTCTTCCTGGTCGTCACCATCCGGCTGATCCTCTTCCCGCTGTTCGTCAAGCAGGTGAAGTCGCAGCGGGCGATGCAGGAGCTGCAGCCGGAGATGGCGAAGCTGCGCAAGCAGTACGGCAGCGACCGCCAGGGCATGGCCCAGGCGCAGCAGAAGCTGTTCAAGGAGCGCGGGGTCAACCCGCTGGCCGGGTGCCTGCCGATCCTGCCGCAGATCCCGGTCTTCCTGTCGCTGTTCCACGTCCTGCGCCGGCTGGCCCCGGACAAGCAGGGCCTCTACTCGTGGACCGACGAGCTCACCGACCAGGCGGCACGCGCCAAGCTCTTCGGTGCGCCGATCTCCGCGTCGTTCAACATGAGCGGCGCCAAGGAGCAGGCGATCCTGGACATCGCCAGCTACACCACCATCCGGATCGTCGCCTTCGCGCTGATCGTCGTGATGTGCTTCACGACGTACTTCACGCAGAAGCAGATCATGGCGCGCTCGGGCCCCGTCGAGGGTCAGGCAGCGATGGTGCAGAAGCTGATGCTCTACGGCGTGCCGCTGAGCCTCTTCGTCTCCGGCTTCATCTTCCCCATCGGTGTCCTCATCTACTGGATGACGAACAACCTGTGGACGATGGGCCAGCAGTTCTTCATCCTCCGCAAGCTGCCGCCGCCCGGCTCCGACGCCGGGAAGGCGAAGGCGGATGCGGACAAGCCGGCCGTCGACCCGAAGACGCTCGCCCCGAAGCCGGGCGCGAAGCCGGTGCGACCCAAGCAGGGGCGCCCCGCCTCCACCACGGCCGCGCCGTCGAGCACCGTGGACGGCGACGGTCGCGTCGGCGACGACCCGACGTCCGACGGGTCCACGGGGAACGGGTCCACGGGGAACGGGTCCACGGCCACCGGGTCCACGGCCACCGGGTCCACCGGCTCGCGCAGCGCGGGGTCCGGCGCCGGCCGGAACTCCCGCTCCGGAGCGGGCCAGGGGCCGGCCAACCGCGGGAAGCGGAAGCGTCGCTGACCCTCGCCCGACCGCTTTCCAGCCGGCCCGCCCGGCACACAGTCCACCGGGGCCACCCGGCCGCCGCACCGAACTGGGAGGAACACCCGTGAGTGCTCCGCAGCAGCCCGTGACAGACAACCCGCCCGCTCTGCCCGACGCGGACGCCGCCAGCGACGACGCCGTCGTGGAGCCCGTCGACGTCGAGACCGCCGAGACGGGTGGGGCCGGTGGGACCGCTGACGACCTGCTGGTCCGTGAGGGCGACGTCGCCGGGGACTACCTCGAGCGGCTCCTCGACATCCTCGACGTGGACGGCGACATCGACCTCGACGTGGAAGGGGACCGGGCGTCGGTCGCGATCGTCGGCGGCCGGCTGGACGACCTCATCGGTCCCGACGGCGCCACGCTGGAGGCGCTCCAGGAGCTCACCCGCCTCGCCGTCGCCCAGTCCACGGGTGTGCGCAGCCGGCTGATGCTCGACGTGGGTGGCTACCGGGCCAAGCGCCGTGCGGATCTCACCTCGCTGGCCGGCGAGACCGCGCGCCGGGTCTCCGCCAGCGGCCAGCCGGAGCGGCTCAGCCCGATGAACCCCTTCGAGCGCAAGGTCGTGCACGACGTCATCGCCTCGGTGGCCGGCGTGCACAGTGAGTCGGAGGGCGAGGAGCCCCGCCGCCGCGTCGTGGTCCTGCCCGACAGGTGAGCGACGGAGGTCCCGGGCCCGACGCCCCGGCCGCCCCCGAGGTGCCCGCGCCGACGGCGGCCGTCGCCGTTTTCGGCGACGCCCTGCCCGCGGCGCAGCGGTACGTGGCCAAGCTGGCCTCCGATGGGGTGACGCGCGGCCTGATCGGCCCCCGCGAGGTACCGCGGCTGTGGGAGCGGCACGTCCTCAACAGCGCGGCAGTGGCCGAGGCCGTCCCCCGGGACGCCCGGGTGGTCGACGTCGGCAGCGGCGCGGGCCTCCCCGGCATCCCGCTCGGGCTGGCCCGCCCGGACATCGCCCTCACCCTGGTCGAGCCGATGGCCCGGCGGGTCGAGTTCCTGGAGGAGGCGGTCGCCGACCTCGCGGGTCCGTCCGCCACCTGGCGCGTGGTGCGCGGACGGGCCGAGGACCGGTCGGTGGTGACCGCCGTCGGCCGGGTCGACGTGGTCACCGCACGGGCGGTCGCCCCACTCCCCCGGCTCGTCGGCTGGTGCCGCGGCCTGCTCCGGCCAGGCACCCAGCTGGTGGCCCTGGTCGGCGCCCGCGCGCTGGCCGAGCTGCCGGCCTTCCTCCCCGAACTCCACGCCGCCGGCATGCGCGACATCGAACCGCGTGCCGTCGGTGCATCCCTGGGAGACGCTGCCACTACCGTGGTGGTCATGACGCGGGGAGACCGGTGAGGCTGCCGGACGGCGCTCCCGCGTCCTGTTCCACGTGGAACAGGCACTGCTACCCCGATCCGTTCCACGTGAAACGGCGCCAGAGGAAGGACCTGCGATGACCGACCCGGGCGAGCGGCTGCGCAGCAGCCTCGCCGCTGACCAGTCGTCGACCGCGTCGTCCTCCGGTGGGCTCGCGGACTTCGACAGCCCCATCGCCATGGAGGCCCTGCGTGCCACGCGTGTCCTGCACGCCGCCGAGCAGGAGCCCTTCCCGGCGCCCGGGCGCATCCGGGTCATCACGATCGCGAACCAGAAGGGTGGGGTCGGGAAGACGACGTCGACGGTGAACCTCGGCGTCGCGCTCGCCCTCTACGGGCTGCGCACCCTGGTGATCGACCTCGACCCGCAGGGCAACGCGAGCACGGCCCTCGGCGTCGAGCACACGGTCGGCACGCCGTCGATCTACGACGCCCTCGTCGGTGACAGCACCCTCTCCGAGGTGGTGCACCCGACGACCGCCAGCCCGAACCTGCTCTGCGTCCCGGCGACCATCGACCTGGCCGGCGCCGAGATCGAGCTGGTCTCCGTCGTCGCCCGGGAGCACCGGCTGCGCCGGGCCATCGAGGCGTACGTGGCGGCGCTGCCGCGGGAACGGCGCCCGCACTACGTGCTCATCGACTGCCCGCCCTCGCTCGGCCTGCTGACGTTGAACGCGCTGGTGGCCGGCGACGAGGTGCTCATCCCCATCCAGTGCGAGTACTACGCGCTGGAGGGGTTGGGGCAGCTGCTCAACAACATCGACCTGGTCCGCCAGCACCTCAACCCGGGGATCGCGGTGCGGACCATCCTGCTCACCATGTACGACGGGCGGACGAAGCTCGCCGACCAGGTCGCCGACGAGGTCCGCAACCACTTCGGGGACCTCGTGCTGAACGCCGTGATCCCCCGCAACGTGCGGGTCTCCGAGGCGCCGGGCTACGGGCAGTCGGTGCTGACCTACGACCCGGGCTCGCGCGGCTCGACCAGCTACGTGGAGGCCGCCCGCGAGCTGGCCCAGCGCGGGGTGGCCCTCGAGCCCCTCGATGCGTCCACCGGAAGCAACGGGGCCACCCCGGTCGGCGCGCTCGCCTTCGGGGAGACGTCGGTGCCGTTCGGCGGCCAGGAGTCCCAGTGACCATCCCTGCCAGCGAGGAGCTGTCATGACGAAGCGAGGCGGCCTCGGACGCGGGCTGGCGGCGCTCATCCCGACCGGGCCGGCGCCCACGCCTCCCCCGGTCGCGCCCACCACCCCGGCGCCGGGCACGGAGCGGGACGAGCAGTCGGCTCCGCGCTCCGGGACCGGGCCGGACGGCGCCTCGCCGGTCGCGGAGGCGACCGAGCCGTCGCGTGCGCCGGTCAGCCTGGTGCCCTCCCCGGCGCCGTCCCCGGCCGCGGAGACCGATGCGGTGGGCGTCCCGGGTGCGCAGCTGCGCGAGGTCGGGGTCGAGGACGTCGTGCCGAACCCGAAGCAGCCGCGGCAGGTCTTCGACGACGAGGCCCTGGAGGAGCTGACCCACAGCGTCAGGGAGTTCGGGCTCCTCCAGCCGATCGTCGTGCGCGAGTCCGACGGTGGGCGCTACGAGCTCATCATGGGCGAGCGGCGGCTGCGCGCCGCGCGGGCGGCCGGTCTCGGCACCGTGCCGGCGATCGTGCGCGACACCACCGACGACGCGATGCTGCGCGACGCGCTGCTCGAGAACATCCACCGGGTCCAGCTGAACCCGCTGGAGGAGGCCGCCGCCTACCAGCAGCTGCTGGAGGAGTTCGGGGCCACGCACGAGGAGCTCGCGCAGCGGATCGGGCGCAGCCGCTCGCAGGTCACCAACACCATCCGGCTGATGAAGCTGCCGGTGAAGGTGCAGACCCGGGTTGCCGCCGGCGTCATCTCCGCCGGGCACGCCCGCGCGCTGCTCGGACTGCAGGATCCGGTGGCCCAGGACGCGCTGGCCACCCGGATCGTCGCCGAGGGCCTCTCGGTGCGGGCCACCGAGGAGGCCGTCGCGCTGGCGGCCGCCGAGGAGCCCGCGGCCAAGCGACGCACCCGGCGGATCTCCGCACCCGGGGTGGAGGAGCTGGGCTCCCGGCTGTCGGACATGTTCGAGACCAAGGTGAAGATCCAGATCGGCCGGTCGAAGGGCAAGATCGTCGTCGAGTTCGGTTCGGTGGACGACCTGCAGCGGATCATCGGCGTCATGGCGCCGGACATCACCGGGCGTCGTCCCGACGCCTGATCCACCACCGGTAACGACAGAGGCCGCCTTCCGTCACTGACGGAAGGCGGCCTCTGTCGGCTGCGCCACGTTCAGCGCGGGTTCTCCGCGCACCGGGCGATCAGGCGGGCCAGCACCGCGCCCAGGTCGTAGCCGGCCGCCTCGACCGCCATGGGGAACATGGAGGTCTCGGTCAGCCCCGGGGAGACGTTCACCTCGAGGAAGTGCACCTCGCCGTCGGGGGTCACGATCGCGTCGGTCCGGGAGAGGTCGGCCAGCCCCAGCACCTCGTGCACCCGGACGGCGACCTCGGCGGCGCGGGCCGCCGCCTCCTCCGGGATGCGGGCGGGCGCGTGGTACTCGGTGAGCCCCGGTGAGTAGCGGGACGCGTAGTCGAAGACCCCGGATTCGGGCTCGATCTCGACGGCCGGCAGCGCGACCGGCCCGTCGCCCAGGTCGACGACGGCGAGCGCGACCTCGACCCCCTCGACGTAGCGCTCCACCATCACGGTGTCGCCGTAGGCGAAGCAGCTGACCATCGCGGCCGGGAGGTCCTCGACCCGGCTGATCTTCTGCACGCCCAGGGCCGAGCCGCCCGACGCCGGCTTGACCATCAGGGGCAGCCCCAGCCGGGCCACCATCAGGTCCAGCACCGCACCGGCACCCAGTTCGCGGAAGGTGCTGTGCGGGAGCGCCACCCAGTCCGGCGTGGTCAGCCCGGCGGTGCGGACCACGGACTTCGCGGCCGGCTTGTCCCAGGCCAGCCGGCACGCGGCCGCGGGCGACCCCACGTACGGCACCCCGGCCAGGTCGAGGACCGCACGGAGGGCACCGTCCTCGCCGGTGGCGCCGTGCAGCGCGATGAAGACCGCGTCGGCCGGGGCCGCGGCCAGGCCGGGCAGCAGCTCGGCATCGGCGTCGCGCAGCTCGGCGTCCAGGCCGGCGCGGGTGAGCTCCTCGACCACCTGGGTGCCGGAGGAGAGGCTGACCTCGCGTTCGAAGGTGAGCCCGCCGGCGAGGACGACGGCCCGCAGCGGGTGTCGCTCCTCGGGCGCGGCGGGCACTGCGGCGGGCGCGGTCTCGCTCATCGGCCGTCCTCGTACGTGTCGCTGTTCGCCGGCCCCACCATCGACTCGGCGTCGTGGCCGGAGCCCGGCCGGATCGCCCGGAAGGTACCGGTGTCGACCTTGTCGAAGGTGGAGTGCAGGTCCAGTTCCGCCTCGACGACGCGGGACAGCCGGCGGACCCCCTCCCGGATCTGATCCGGCTCGGGGTAGCAGTACGACAGGCGCATGTACTCCTGGCCGCTGCCGTCGGCGTAGAAGCCGATGCCCGGGACGTAGGCGACGTGCGCGCCGACGGCGCGGGGCTGCATGAGCTTCGCGTCCAGCCCGGCGGGCAGCTTGAGCCACACGTAGAAGCCGCCGTCGGGGCGGGTCCAGGTGGTGCCCGCCGGCATGAGCGCCTGCAGGGACTCCAGCGTGGCGTCGCGGCGCTCCCGGTAGAGCTCGGTGAACAGCTTGATCTGCTCGCGCCAGGGCTGGGTGTCCAGGTACCGGGCGACGGCGTACTGGGTGAGCGACGGCGGGCAGAGCACCTGCGCCTCGGTGGCCAGCACGAGCTTCTCCCGGACGGCCAGCGGCGCGAGCACCCAGCCCACCCGCAGGCCCGGGGAGAACGTCTTGGAGAAGGAGCCCAGGTAGATCACCCGGTGGGCGTCCCGGGCGCGCAGTGCCCGCATCGGCTCGCGGTCGAAGCCCAGCAGGCCGTAGGGGTTGTCCTCGATGATCAGCAGGTCCCAGCGCTCGGCGATCGCCATGATCTCCTCGCGGCGCGGCTCGGAGAGGGTCACGCCGGCCGGGTTGTGGAAGTTCGGCACGGTGTAGAGGAACTTCACCCGGTCGCCGTCGGCGCGGCACGCGGCCAGGGCCTGCTCCAGCGCCTCCGGGATCAGCCCGTCGTCGTCCATGGCGACGTGCCGCACCCGGGCCTGGGCGGACTGGAAGACGCCGAGCGCGCCGACGTAGGACGGCGCCTCGGCGAGGATCACGTCACCGGGGTCGACGAAGACGCGGGTGACCAGGTCCAGCCCCTGCTGCGAGCCGACCGTGACCACGACCTCGCTCGGCGAGGCGTCGGTGATGCCCTCGAGCGCCATGACGTCGCAGATCCGCTCCCGCAGCCGCGGGTCGCCCTGACCCGATCCGTACTGGAGCGTCTGCGCGCCCATGCCCGAGACCAGGTCACCGATCATCGAGCCCACCGCGTCCAGCGGGAGCGCGGTGACGGCAGGCATGCCACCGGCCAGGGAGACCACCTCGGGCCGGCTGACCACGGAGAAGAGCGCCCGGATCTCCGAGCTCTTCATCCCGTGGGTGCGGGCTGCGTAGCGGTCGGCCAGCGGGTCGAGCCGCGGATGACGCGGCGCGGGATGGGGGTGCGCACCCAGGTGCGCCCCCTGCTGTCCGGAACCGGCAGGCGTGCCGGGCGGGATGGTGGCCACCTCAGGAGTGTAGGCGCGGGCGGATGGACGCCTGGTGGGACCACCGGTGCCAGGTGGACCGTTCGGGCCCGGCCGGGGCCTGGGGGCGAGTGGCCGGCTACGCCTTCTCGGGGAGGACGAAGGTGCCGGTCGGTGGGTCGGACTCGGCCGGGAGGTAGAGCCGCTGCACAGCGGCCAGGACGCCGTGGGCGATGGAGCTGCGCACCCGCGCGTCGAGCAGCAGCTGCCGGTCGACCGGGTGGGAGAGGTAGCCGCAGTCCAGCCGGACCGCCGGCATGCGCGTCATGCGCAGCAGCTCCCACGTCTTGGGGTGCGAGCCGAGGTCGAGCATCCCGGTGCGGGCGACGACCTCGCGGCGGGCCAGGTTGGCGAACTGCTCCCCCACCGTGGACGAGGCACCCGATCCGGTGCCGTAGTAGTAGGCGGCGACCCCCCGGGCGTGCTCGGACGGGTGTGCATCCAGGTGCAGGGCGATGAAGAGGTCGGCCCGGGCGTCGTTGGCGAAGGCGGTGCGTTCGGCGGGCGTCGGGTTCTGCTCGCGGCCGCGGGTGAGGTACACGGTGGCGCCGGCGGCGGCCAGCCCGCCCTCGATCCGGGACGCCAGGTCGAAGGCCAGGTCCGCCTCGGTCGTCTCGCCCACGGTGAAGCCGGTGTCCGGACCGCCGTGGCCGGCGTCGACGACGATCCGGCGTCCGATCAGGTGCGGGCCGCTCTCCACGAAGGAGGCGCTCTGCCGCAGCAGCTGGGGACGGCCACCGGTCACCTTGCGTCCCAGCTGGCGCAGGGCGCGCAGCGTCGCCGGGCCGCAGGTGCCGTCCGAGGTCAGCCCGTAGTCGCGCTGGAAGGCGCGCAGGCCGACCTCGGTCTCCGGGCCGAGGATGCCGTCGGCCCGGCCGGCGTCGTAGCCGAGCTCCAGCAGGCGTTCCTGCAGGTTCGTCACGTCGTCGCCGCGCATCGGCCGTTCCGGGTCGTAGCGCAGCAGCCGGTCACCCAGCGACCAGCGGGCCTCGGTGAGGGCCCGGTAGGTCTCCTCCCCGACCCGCCCGTCGACCGAGAGGCCGCGGACCTGCTGGAAGTGGCGGACGGCCAGCTCGGTGTCGGCGTCGTACTCCGCCGACTCCAGACCCGGTTCGTTCCCGTTCTCGGCAGCGGGGAGGAGGCCCAGGCTGCGGAGGGCGGCGTGCACGTCGGCGACGGCCGGCCCGCGGTCCCCCCGCCCCAGAGGCTGCATGCGGCTGTCGGTTCCCATGGTGTGACCGATTGTGGTCCCTCCCGCCGGGGACGGCGCACCGGGGGCGGACCAGCCCCCCGTACGACGCAGGCCCACCCGTCCGGAGGGACGGGTGGGCCCGGTGACGTGCTGGAACGGCCGCCCTTCAGGGTCCCGCGCCGAGCGTGCGAGGCGTGGGGGGAAGGGTGGCCCTTCTACAGGTAGTCGGCGAGGTCGCTCAGGATGGCGCCCTTGGGCTTGGCGCCGATGATGCTCTTGACCGGCTTGCCGCCCTGGAAGACCGTCATGGTCGGGATCGACATGACCTGGTAGTCGCGGGCGATCTGCGGGTTCTCGTCGATGTTCAGCTTCGCGATGGTGAGCTTGTCGCCGTGCTCGGCGGCGATCTCCTCCAGCACGGGGGCGACCATCTTGCACGGGCCGCACCACTCCGCCCAGAAGTCGACGAGCACGGGCTTGTCGCTGCCCAGCACATCGGTGGCGAAGCTGGAGTCGGTCACCGTCACGGTGTTGCCTGCCATGGTCGTTCTCCCTCTCGGTCGACTGGCTCGTTGCATGCGCTGACGAGGTGTGCCTGCCCGGACAACCGGCCGGACGGGTCGGTTATGCCCGGATCCGGCCGTTGCCCCGGCAGGCCCGCGGTCAGCGCTCGTCGAAGGTCTCGGCGAGCCACCGCTCGGCGTCGATGGCGGCGGCGGCACCCGTGCCGGCCGACGTGATCGCCTGGCGGTAGATGTGGTCGACGACGTCGCCGCAGGCGAAGACGCCGTCGATGTTGGTGTGGGTGGTCGGGTGGTCCACCTGGATGTAGCCCTCGTCGTCGAGCTTCAGCTGGCCGACGAACAGCTCGCTGCGCGGGTCGTGCCCGATGGCGAGGAACATGCCGGTCACCGGCATCGTCTCGGTGTCCCCGGTGGCGAGGTCGGTTAGCTGGACGGCGGAGACGGTGCTCTCGCCCAGGACGTCGGTGACCTGCTTGCCGAGGGCCCAGCGGATCTTCTCGTTGTCCTGCGCCCGCTTCTGCATGATCTTCGAGGCGCGCAGCTCCTCGCGGCGGTGGACCACGGTGACGCTCTTGGCGAACCGGGTGAGGAAGGTGGCCTCCTCCATCGCCGAGTCGCCGCCGCCGACGACCACGATGTCCTGGTCGCGGAAGAAGAACCCGTCGCAGGTGGCGCAGGCCGAGACGCCGCGGCCGAGCAGCCGCTGCTCGTTGTCCAGGCCCAGGTACCGGTACTTCGACCCGGTGGCCACGATGACCGCGTGGGCCCGGTGCACCTGGTCGCCGACCTTCACGATCTTCGGCTCGGCGGTGAGGTCGACCTCGGTCACGTCCGACGGCACGAGCTCCGCGCCGAAGCGCTCGGCCTGGGTGCGCATGTCGTCCATCAGCTGGGGGCCCTGGATGCCCTCGGGGAAGCCGGGGAAGTTCTCGACCTCGGTGGTGGTCATGAGGGCGCCGCCGAACTGCGAGCCCTCGAACACCAGAGGGTGCAGGTTCGCCCGGGCGGCGTAGGTGGCCGCGGTGTAGCCGGCGGGCCCGGACCCGATGATGATCAGGTCGCGGATGCCGTCGTGCTCGGCCGGGGGGATGACCGGCTGCTCGATCTCGCCGGTGGTCACGGCGGGGCCCGGCGTCGGCTGGTTCTCGGTGCTCGCGCTCACGGTCGCCACAACGACGATCCTAGGGGGGCCATTCCCGGGCGGGCCCGTCCCGTGCCCCGGTGGGGTGGGGGACGGCGTCCGTCCTCAGCCGGCGGTGCGGATCTCCACCTCGGCCAGCTGTGCGGAGAAGCCGTCCGGGCTGTCGACCAGGCCGGTGAGCCACACGAGCACGTAGCGGGCGGTCACCGGGTCGTCGAACGCGAGGTCGGTGGTCTGCTCCAGGGTGCCGTTCGCAGCCACGGCGAAGTCGTCGAGAGCGCCCCCGGCCGTCTCCGCGGTGCGGACCTCGACGGTGGCACCGGGCAGTGCCGTCTGGATGGTGACGCCGGAGAGGTCCTCGGCGCCCCCGAGGTCGTAGAGGACGCCGACGCCGGGCTTGAGGTTCCCGAACGCCGGGGAGCCGCGGTAGTTGAGGGTGGACCAGGTGGTGGCGGGGTCGCCGTCGTACGACAGCGGGACCGCGCGGTCGTTCTCCGGCTCGCCGTCGCCGAAGGGGTCGAACACCTGGGCGGCGGCGATGGTGGCCACCGGGCCGGGTGCGCTCCCCGGGTCGTCGCCCTCCGCACCGCCGTCCGCGACAGGGGCGCTGCTGGCCGGGGGCGTGGTCCCGTCGATCTCGGACTCCACCGAGTCGGTCACCGACAGGACGCTCGACCCGAACCACCACGCCAGGGCGATGACCACCAGCAGGGCGAGCAGCGGCAGGCCCACGACGACCAGCCGGTGCTTGCGGGCGTCGTCCTCGTCGTCGTCGAGGTCGACCGGGTCGGCGTACGGGTCCTGGTCCGACATCACGTCCGGCTCCAGCACCCCGAAGGGCTCGTCGTCACCGGCCGACGGGGCGGGAGGCAGTGCTCGGCCGGCCACGATGGTGTCCCGGCTCGGGTTGACCGCCGGCACCGGCTCGTCCTCGCCGGTCGGGCGCACCGGGGGCACGGGGGGCAGAGTGCCGGGCTCCAGCCGCACCGGCGCCGCGTTGTCGCCGCGGCGGTCCCGCGAGCGGCGGCGCCGTCCGCCGTCGGCGTCCTCGCCGCGGTACGACGCCAGCGCCTGGTTGGGTCCGGTGCGGGGCCGCTCGGCGAGCAGCGCGGCCATGGCGGCGACGCTGGACATCCCCTGGCCCGGCTCGGTCGAGCGCGCCCGGCGGGCGAGCGCCACCAGGTCGGACGGGCCGGACGCCGGCCGAGCGCCGGGGCCGATGCCGGTGAGGCAGGCCTCCAGCAGCTCGCCGAGCGCGGTGATGTCGCCCTGGACGGTGCCCGAGGCCGCGGGCACGGCCCGCAGCCCGACCAGCCCGTTGGGCCGGAGGACGACGTTCTCCAGCGTCAGGCCGCCGACCGCCAGCCCCACCCGGTGCGCCTCGGCCACGCCCTCGGCGAGCCGGCGGAGGACCAGCCGCACCTCCCGCTCCGGCATCGGCCCCGAGCGCAACCGGTCGGCGAGGGTCTCGCCGTCGATCCACTCGTTGACGACGTACGCCGCGCCCCCCGGTGCCTGCGGGTCGCCGCTGCCCTCGGAAGCGTCGTAGACCATCGCCAGCGCCGGGGTGGCCAGCCCACCCGCGGTGAGCGCGCGGGTGATCCAGGCGTGGGCGGCGGGGCCGGCCGGCACGTGCACCCGGACGGCGACGTCGCGGTTGAGGACCCGGTCCTTGGCGCGCCAGCTCTGGATGACGCCGGTGGGGGTGGTCTCGTCCGGACCGATCTGGTCGAGGGGCCGGTAACGCTCGGGCAGGCCGGTGGTCGTGGACGCCATCGACACTGTCGACTCCCTGTGCTGCTCCGGCCGCCGAGGCGGACGCTCCGGCACGGTCGGCCCCAGCGGCCGGCCCTCGGTCACCTGCGTCCCAGCCGGGCCCTGACCGCAGCCAGGGGCTCCCGGAGCTCCGGAACGCGGGCCACCACCAGACCGACCAGTGCGACGCCGCCGACGACCACGGTACCGAGGACGACTTCGACGAGCGAGCCTGCCATGGAGCGTTCGCCCAGGTCGCCGGTCACGATCCGGACAAGACCGCCGACGAGACCGGCCACGAGCGAGACGGCGGCGATCCGGGCGAGGGGGGTGAAGGTCTCGCGGGTGCGCAGCCCGCCGAACCGGCGGCGCAGCGCGAGGTCGCCGATGACCCACCCGGCGACGTAGGTGAGGCTCGTGACGAGCATCAGCCCGGCCACGACGAGCTCCGGCTCGACCACCACGGGAACCAGCACGAGCAGCGGCACCCGGACGGCCACCATGCCCATCTGGATGAGCGTGGGGGTGCGGGCGTCCTTCATGGCGTAGAAGACCCGCAGCTGCAGGAGCGTGACCGCCATGGGCAGCAGCCCGAAGGCGCCGACGGCGAGCGCGGTGCCGATGGCCTGCGCCTCGTCCACCGACGTGTTGCCGCGGGCGAAGGCGAGCACGCCCAGCGGCGGGCCGAGCACGGTGAGGACGGCGGTGACCGGCAGGAGACCCAGGGCCGAGAGGCGGGTGCCGAGCGAGAGGTCCTCGACCACACCCGGCACGTCCCGACGCGCGGCGGCCCGGCTCATCCGGGGCACCAGCGCGGTGAGCAGCGCGACACCGATGATCCCGTAGGGCATCTGGAAGAGGAGGCTGGCGTACTGGAACGCGGTGGAGCCCAGGCCGCCCGCGCGCTGCGCCGCGTTGGCGATCCGCAGCGCCACCACGACGCCGATCTGGCTCACGGCCACGTAGCCGATGACCCACAGGCCCAGGGTCCCGGCCTCGCGCAGGCCCGTCTCCCGCAGCCCCCACCGGGGCCGGAGCGGGATGCCGGCCTTGCGCAGCAGCGGGACGAGCACGACGGCCTGCACCCCGATGCCGAGCACCGTGCCGATGCCGAGGAGCCACACCAGCCCGGGGGCGATGGTGGCCGGCTCGAGCTCGCCGGGGCCGGCCGCCGCGAGGAACACCAGACCCGTGGCGATCACCACGAGGTTGTTGAGCACCGGCGCCCAGGCGGGTGGCCCGAAGACGCCCCGCGAGTTGAGGATCGCCTGGGCGAACGCGCCGAGCCCGTAGAAGACGATCTCGATCAGCAGCATCCGGGCCAGCCAGTTGGCCACGCGGTACTGCGCCGGGTTCTCGTCGAGGCCCAGCAACGAGGTCAGCAGCGGTGCGGCGAGCATGGCGAGCGCGGTCATGACCAGCAGGCCGGTCAGGGCGATGGTGGCCAGTCGCTGCGCGTAGGCGACACCGTCGTCCCGGTCGCGTTCCTGCGCGTGCACCAGCAGCGGGACGATCACCGAGGTCAGGACGCCGCCGAGGAGCAGCTCGTAGACGATGTTGGGCAGCGTGTTGACGGTGTTGTAGGCGTCGGCGAACAACCCGACGCCCAGGGCGGCGGCGAGCACCATCGTGCGCAGCAGACCGGTGATCCGGGAGACCAGCGTCGCGACCGCCATCGTGCCGGCCGCCCGCAGGATGCCGCCGCTGGCGCCGGGCGCGCCCTCGCGCCGCTCGACGTCCTCGTCGGTCTCCTGCTCGGCGCGCGGTACCGGCGGCAGCACCGGCATGGGGAAGACCTGGGTGTCGTCCGCTGCCGGCACCCAGCGGTGCCGCAGCGGCGGCAGCGGCGGCACGGGCGTGGCCGGTCGTCCCGGCCGGGCGGGCGGGACGGGTGGCAACCGGGGTGGCGACGGCGGCCGGGCCGCGCCGTCCACGACGGCCTCCGCGGGGCCGCCGTCGGTGGTGGGCGGCGCGGCGAAGACCGCGTCGCTCGGCGGGGTCGCCAGGTAGGGGGCCGGTGGCAGCGGTGCGGGAGAGCCCCAGCTGCGGCGGCCCGGTGCCGGCCGGGCGGGTGCCGACGGCGGGGGCAGCGGGAGCGCGCGGGGGCGGTCGCCGCCCTGCGCGCCGTCCACGGCGTCGGGGGGGTTCCCCGGGGAGCCGGGTCGCTCGCTCACACCGGGCTCCGCGTGGGGGCGGCGGACAGCCCCGGGGACCCGGGTCCGGCGCCGTCGCCACCCGGAACGGCGCCCCGGCGCCGCCGGAGCACGAAGCGCACGAGGCGCCGCAGGAACAGCAGGCCGAGGAGTGCGGCGGCACCGATGGTGATGGACAGGGAGATCGGGCCGTAGGCGGTGCTCTTGACCTGCATCTCCACCGGGTCGCCCAACGGGCTCCCGGACGGCGTCGTCACCTGCGCGGTGACGGTGAAGCCGCCGGACCGGCGCAGCTCGGTGGGCACCTGCAGGGTCGTGCGCTGCTCGGGCGCCAGGGTCTGCACGCCGATGTCCCCGATGGCCAGACCGCCGCTGGCCGGCGGCTCCACGTGCAGCCTGACGTCGACCGGGAAGGGCAGTGGGTTGTCCACGGTCAGGACCAGCGGCGCGTCGCTGGAGGCGAGGCTGTAGGTGCCGTCGGCCGGGGCGACGACGGTGACGCGCTCCATCACGCCGCCGAGCGTGCCTCGCGCGTCGGCGGCGGCGGCCACGAACGCCTCGGGGTCGTCGCGGCGGAGCACCGAGGCGGCACGAGCGATGCCGGCGTCGTAGGACCGCAGGGCCAGGTCGGCGTTCCCGGGGATCGCCTCGGCGAGTTCCTCCCGGGCGGCCACGGCCTCGGCGAGGACCGCCATCCCGGCCGGGTCGAGGGCGGTGTCCGTGCTCGGTGCGGTGAGCGTGCCGGCGTCGGCTGCCGGTGCGTCGCCGATCGCGGCCACGCTGCCCGCCTGCAGCCAGGGCAGGCCGGCGGTGTCGGAGATCATCGCGCCGGCACCCTCGACACCGGCATCGAGATCGCGCGGCGGGGCGACGAGCACCGTCTGCTCGCTCCCCGGTGGGGCCTGCAGGTTGAGCGCGGCCAGCTCCGCCAGGTAGCGCTGCTCGGCGATGCGGGGACCGCCCTGCGTCACCTCGGCGGTGCCGACCACGGCGCTCAGCGTGGGGTCGGCGACCAGCACGTCCAGCGCCCCCGCGCCGAACGGCACCGAGCTGCGGGCGATCGCGTCCGATCCGTCCAGACCGACTGCGGAGTCCCCGTCGGTGAGCGCGCCGCTGCCCAGCACCACCTGGTCGATCCCGCCGGCGCGCAGCGTGTCCAGCGTGGCGGGGGCGTAGGACCCGTCGGGGGCCCAGGCCAGGTCGGTGATCGGCGTGACGTCCAGGACGTCGGTGAGGATCGCCGTCCCCGCGCCGGTGTCGGATGCCTCGGCCGGCTCCGCGGGCGGCGCGCCCCCGTCGACGGCGGGGTTCTCGGTCACCGGCGGTGGGCCGGGAGGGTCCTGCGCGGTGCCCTCCGGGGTGCCCGGCAGGCTGCGGGTGACGACCATCGGGAGCCCGGCGGCCTGCAGCCCGTCGGCGTCGACGTCGCCGTAGGGCAGCGCCACGACCGGACGGGTGGCCACCACCGCGCGCAGCCGTTCGAGGAACGACCGGGCCGCGTCGGTGCCGGTGCCGGCGCCGGCCACTCCGTCGACGGCGTAGGGACCGTCGGCCATGAGCGCCAGCTCCTCCACGAGCGCGGGGTCGAGCGCGAGGGTGACCGGCAGGGGCGCGGCGGGCTCGGTGGCGGGCGGGCCGCCGGGCAGCCGCTCGATCACGGTCAGGGCGCGGTCCAGCCGACCGCCGGCGCCCACGGCCTCGGCGAGCCCGTCGTCGACGAAGTCCCCGGAGGCGTCGCGGTGGCTGGGCTCGGACAGGGGCCACAGCCAGGCCACCGTGGTCCGCGAGGAGGGCACGACGGGCTGCTGGACGAGGAAGGTCGACAGCTCGCCGACCCGGCGCTCCTGGTCGCCGTCGACGGTGCCGTTGACGTTGAACAGGACGGGGTAGACGCCGTCCTGGTCCAGCCGGAGCTCGGCGGAGTCGAGCGTGTAGCTGAACTCCACGCTGCTCCCGGGGGCGAGCTCGCCCGGCAGCGGGATGAACGCCGGCTGCACGGTGGTCGCAGGGTCGGGATCGCTGACCGCTTCCGAGAGCTCGGGCCGGTCGGTGCGGACGTCGCCGCGCTGCAGTCGCGCGGTCAGCCCGGTGATCGGTTCCGCCCCGGTGTTGGTCAACGTGCCGCTGAGGGTGATCAGCGCGCCCGGGGTCACCGTGCGGGGCTCGAAGCGGGCGACGTCGATGCGGACGGGCCGGTCGGCGGACGCGGCCTCGTCCGGGGCGCTGGGGGCCGGTGCTGCCACTGCCGGGGGCAGGCCGGTCGCCGGCGCGAGGAGGGGGGCGCCGAGCACGAGCGCGCCCGACAGCAGCGGGGCGAGCGCGGCCGCACGCCGGACGGCACCCGGCCGGGCGGGAGCGACGGCGGGGCGGCCACCGGCTCGGGTGGCAGCCGGCCGGGTCACGCGCTGTCGGCCAGGAGTCCGGGGGCGCGCTCGACCAGGGCACGCTCGTCGGCGTAGGCCAGCCGGGTGCTGAGCTCCTCCAACGGGACCCAGGCGACCTCGGTGACCTCGACGTCGGCGTCGGAGAGGGCGCCGCCGACCGCGCGCAGGAGGAAGTGGTGCACCGTCTTGTGCACCCGGCGGCCCTCGGCGACGAACCAGAAGTCGATGATCCCCAGCGGCGCGACGACCTCGCCGATGATGCCGGTCTCCTCGGCGACCTCGCGGACGGCGGTGTCCTCGGGGGTCTCCCCTGCCTCGATGTGCCCCTTGGGCAGCGACCAGAGGAGGCGGCCACGGCGGTCGGTGCGGCCGATCAGGGCGGCACGGGGCCCGGTCACGCCGTCGTCGGCCACCACCAGGCCCCCGGCGGAGGTCTCGTCGACCCGGCGCAGCCGGCGGCCCGGGCGTCCTCGCCCGCCCGTCCCAGCCATGTCAGGAGGGTAGCGCGCGTCCGGCGACAGCTCCGGGAGCATCGCAGCGAGCAGAAGGACCACGCTGCCCCCCACCGCTCGCGAGCTCGCGGCGGGACCCTGCAGCGGGGCCACGATCATCGGTCGACCGCGCGGAGCCGGACCGGTGCTCTCGTCGGCGACAGCTCCGGGAGCATCGCAGCGAGCAGAAGGACCACGCTGCCCCCCACCGCTCGCGAGCTCGCGGCGGGACCCTGCAGCGGGGCCACGATCATCGGTCGACCGCGCGGAGCCGGCTGGGGCGTTTCCGGGCCCGCACTACGCTGGCTCGTCGTGTCCGCCACCCCGCCGAGCCGCCCCGAGCCCGAACCGGTGCCCCCGGCCGTCCAGGAGACCGTCCGCACCCTCGTGGACCTCTCCCCCGTACTCATCGAGCTCGGGCAGCGCTTCGCCGCCGCCGGCTTCGAGGCGCACCTGGTCGGCGGCTCGGTGCGCGACGCCCTGCTGGCCGCTGGTACCGGCGGCGCCGGTGAGGTCGGTGCGGGCCAGGGTGATCTCGACGTCACCACCGACGCGCGTCCGGAACAGATCCTCGAGCTGCTGCGCGGGTGGGCCCGTTCCACGTGGAACACCGGCATCGTCTTCGGGACCGTGGGCGCCGACATCGGCGGGGTCCGGGTGGAGATCACCACCTACCGCGCGGACCGGTACGACCGGACGTCACGCAACCCGGAGGTCGCCTGGGGGAACTCGCTCACCGACGACCTGGCGCGGCGGGACTTCACGGTGAACGCGATGGCCGTCTCGCTCGGCCCGGACCGGACGGTGACCGATCCCTTCGGCGGCCTGGGTGACCTGCTGGCGAAGCGGCTGCGCACGCCCGGCGCCGCCACCGAGTCGTTCGCCGACGACCCGTTGCGCATGCTGCGGGCCGTCCGGTTCGTGGCCCAGCTGGGGCTGGCCCCCGACGAGGAGGTCGTCGCGGCGATGACCTCGCTGGCCGGCGAGCTCGCCCGGATCACCCCCGAGCGCGTGCAGGCCGAGCTCTCCAAGACGCTGCTGCAGGACGCCCCGCGCGCCGCCCTGGAGCTGTTCGTCGCCGCGGGCCTGGCCGACGTCGTCCTGCCGGAGCTCTCCGCCCTGCGGATGGAGATCGACGAGCACCACCAGCACAAGGACGTCTACACCCACTCGCTGACCGTCCTGGACCAGGCGATCGCCCTGGAGCTCGCCGACGAGGCGCACGAGTCCCCCGACCTGGTGCTGCGGCTGGCCGCCCTGCTGCACGACATCGGCAAGCCGGCCACCCGCCGGCACGAGGACCGCGGCCGGGTCTCCTTCCACCACCACGAAGTGGTCGGCGCCAAGCTGGTCCGCAAGCGGCTGACCGCGCTCCGCTACCCCAAGGACGTCGTCGAGGCCGTCGCCCGGCTCACCTTCCTGCACCTGCGCTTCCACGGGTACGGCGACGGCCAGTGGACCGACTCGGCCGTCCGCCGGTACGTCACCGACGCCGGAGAGCTCCTGCCCCGGCTGCACAAGCTCGTGCGGTCGGACTCGACCACCCGCAACAAGCGGCGGGCCGCGGCGCTGTCGGCGACCTACGACTCGCTGGAGCAGCGGATCGCCGAACTGGCCGCGCAGGAGGACCTGGCGCGGGTACGTCCCGACCTCGACGGCAACGCCATCATGGAGCTCCTCGGCCTGGGGCCGGGTCCCGAGGTGGGGGCGGCCTGGCGCTTCCTCAAGGACCTGCGGCTCGAGCGGGGGCCGTTGGACCGCGAGGAGGCCGAGGAGGCCCTCCGGGCGTGGTGGGCCGCACGCCAGCGCTGACCCCCCGGACTGGGCGGGCCGGCTCCAGGAGGGTCGCGACGGTGCCGACATGAGCGGTGTGCACCCCGAGCACCCCGACGACGACGCCCGGCTGCCGGCCTCCGCGACCGGCCGGACGCCGCAGTGGGTCCTCGACGAGCTGGCCGGCCCGGCCCCCGCGCCCCCTCCGGCGCCCCGCCGGCGACGCCGGGGCCGGTGGGCCGTGCCGTTCGTCGCCGTCGCAGTGGCGACGGGGATCGCCCTGACCGATCCTCCGGCGTGGCCCTGGGCGGCGGACGGCCTCCCTGCGCCGGGGACGGCCGCCCCCGCCGTCCCCGCGCGGCCGACCGACCGCCCTACGCCATCCGGGGCCACGACGCCGTTGGGTAGTCCGCCGGCACCGCCGGCAGCGGGCGGGGCGCACGCCTACGCGGCGCTGCAGGAGGACGGGGTGACGCCGGTCGCCTACGACCCCTGCCGCGAGATCCACTACGTCCTGCGCCCGGCCGCAGCGCCGCCGGGCACCGAGGAGCTGGTGCACGACGCCGTCACCGGGATCAGCGAGGTCACCGGTCTGCGGTTCGTCTTCGACGGCTACACCGACGAGCCGATGGGCGGGCAGCGGGCGCCCTTCCAGCCCGATCGCTACGGGGACCGCTGGGCGCCGGTGCTGATCGGCTGGCAGACCGAGGCAGAGGACCCCACCCTCGCCGGCGACGTGGTCGGAGCTGCCGGGAGCACCGCGGTCTCCCTCGGCGACGGACCCCGGGTGTACGTCACCGGCACCGTGAGCCTGGACGCCGGCCAGGCACCGCGCCTGCTGGCCGAACCGGGGGGCGCCGCCGCCGTCCGGTCGGTGGTGCTGCACGAGCTGGGGCACCTGGTGGGGCTCTCCCACGTGGACGACGACCGGGAACTCATGTACCCCGAGGCCCGGCGCGCGGTGGCCGAGTTCGCCGACGGGGACCGCACCGGCCTGGCCGCGCTCGGCCGGGGACCGTGCGTGCCCGAGCTCTGAGCGACGGGCGGGTCAGCGCCGGACCATGCGCGCGTGCAGCAGGGCGGTGGCGACGTAGCCCGCGCCGATGACGCCGAGCAGCGGAGGCGAGACGCCGGACGCCGGGAGGGTGAACGCCCCCGCCAGCAGCGCGGCGACGTAGCTGACGTTGAACACGGTGTCGTAGACGGAGAAGACCCGTCCCCGGTGGTCGTCGTCGATCGACTCCTGCAGCGTCGTGTCGACGCAGATCTTCACCCCCTGACCCAGGAGGCCCAGGACGAACCCGGCCGCCACGGCGGCCGGGGGCTGCACCAGCAGGCCCAGGCCGACCTGGAGTGCTCCGCCGACGGTCAGCAGGAGCCCGATCCACCGGTGCTTGCCGATGCGCCGCACGGCGGACGGCGTCACGGCTGCGGCGGTGAGCGTGCCCACGGCGATCGCGGCGACGACCTGCCCGAGCCCCACCAGGCCGCCGGGGAAGGCGCCGGCCTCGCCGACGAAGGTGTTCCGGTAGAGCAGCAGGGCCATCAGCGTCAGCAGGCCGAACCAGACGCGGTGCAGGCCGATCGCGGTGAGCGCGGCGGCGGCCGGGCGGTGCCGCCAGGCGTGCCGGGCGCCGGCGAGCATGCCGGCCAGCACCTGCGCCGCGGACAGCCGTGCCGAACGCGCCATGTGGTCGGGCCCCAGGTACCCCCGCCGGAAGCCGGCGACGACGGTCGCTGCCGCGAGGTAGGGCAGGGCCGCCGACAGGGCCACCGTGGCGTACCCGGCGTCGTCGGAGCCGGTCAGCTGGAGGAGGACGAGGGCCGCCCCGCCCCCGACCACCGTGGCCACGGCGCCCGACGTCGTCGAGAGGGCGTTGGCCGGAACCAGCGACGTGTCGTCGACCGTGTGCGGGAGCCCGGCCGAGAGCGTCGCGAGCACGAACCGGTTGACCGAGAAGACGGCGAGCCCGGCCACGTAGAAGCCCGTTCCCTGGACGCCGGCGACCACCAGCGCGGCCACCACCGCCACGAGGCCCGCCCGCAGCACGTTGGCGAGGAGGAGGACCTGGCGCCGGCTCCAGCGGTCCAGCCAGACGCCGGCGAACGGCCCGACGAAGGAGTACGGCAGCAGGAGGACGGCGAAGCCGGCGGCGATGTCGACCGGGTCGGCGGCGCGCTGGGGGTTGAACAGCACCGTGCCGGCGAGGGCGGCCTGGAAGACGCCGTCCCCGAACTGCGAGAGCAACCGTGTGCCCAGGAGTCTCCGGAAGTGCCGGCGCGCCAGGACGCCCCGCACGGTCGTCCCCGCCTCCGCCACCCGGCCACCCTAGTGAAAGGACCCCCTGCCCCCCGCCCCTCGCAGGCTCGCGGCGGGACCCTGCAGGGGGCCGCCGTCCCCCTCCCCGCTCGCAGGCTCGCGGCGAGCCTCTGGACGGGGCCGCCTGCTCCCCGCCCCTCGGAGGCTCGCGGCGGGACCCTGCAGGGGGCCGCCGTCCTCCTCCCTGCTCGCAGCTCGCGGCGAGCCTCTGGACGGGGCCGCCTGCTCCCCGCCCCTCGCAGGCAAGCGGGGGCCGGCCGGTCCCCTGCCATCCGCGCGGCCGGGAAGCGACCGTCGGCGTCGAGGTGGGGCACACTGGGGAGGATGTCGCCGGTGCCTCCCCCGCCCGAGCCCGAGTCCGGTCCGCCCTCGCGGCCCGCGACCGGTCGCCGTCGTGCCGCTGCGGTCCCCCAGCTGTCGGTCGGCTGCCTGGACGACGTCCGGGCGGGCGCCCTCCTGGTGGCGATGCCGGCGTTGACCGAACCCACGTTCGCCGGCTCGGTCGTCTACGTCCTCGACCACTCCGACACCGGCACGCTCGGTGTCGTCCTGGGGCAGCCCAGCCAGGTGGAGATCCGCGACGTGCTGCCGGGCTGGTGCGATCTCGCCGTCGCCCCCGGGGTCTTCCACGTGGGCGGGCCGTGCGAGACCGACACGGCGCTGTGCCTGGCGACCGCGGCCGCCGACGTGGTGGCGCCCGCCCTGCGTCCCGTGGCGGGTGACGTGCACCTCGTCGACCTCGACACCGACCCCGAGGAGCTCGTCGGCCGACTGCGTGGGCTGCGGGTCTTCGCCGGCTATGCGGGCTGGTCACCCGGTCAGCTGGCCGACGAGATCGCCGAGGGAGCGTGGGCCTGCGTCCCGAGCCGGCCCGGTGACGTGCTCAGCGACCTCTCGGGCCCGCAGCTCTGGCGCCGGGTGGTGGGACGGCAGACCGGTCGCCTCGCGGTGCTCTCGTCGGCGACGCCGGATCCCACCGTCAACTGACGCCCCACCTGCCACGCACCGGCAGCGCGATCAGCCGCCGTCTGGTAGGAAGGGACCCGGGAAGGGGCGGTCTGGGGAAGAGGCCGCCCCTTCCCGCTGTCTTCCGGCGGTGACGATCCCCGCCCCGGCCGGCCCGGTCAGATGCCGAACGCCTCGGCGATCTCCGGGTGGTCCGCCGCGGCTGCCGTCTCCCCCGCCGTGGGCAGCGCCAGCCGGCGGGTCCCGTGCTCCGCGAGCGTGACGGTCACCTCCATGCTGCCGTCGGCCAGCGGCGTCCGGTACTGCACGAGCGTCCGATCGGAGTCGTCGACCGCGACGGTGCGCTCGTCCCGGAGCCGGTACACCGTGGTCGGCCGGCCGTCGATCGCCTGCTCCCCGTGCCACTGGTACGGGCCGGTCAGGAAGTCCCCGGGCTCGTCGGGGCGCTCCGCGGAGAGGTTCTGCAGCACCCGGATGACCACGTCGAGCAGCGGCGGTTCCGCCTGCTCCGTCGACAGGGGCCGGCGCAGGTAGGTCGCGGCCGGCGCGCCGTCGGCGGCGAGCGCCTCGGTCAGCCCCGGCACGTCACCGGACCAGAGGTGGTCGCGGTCGAAGAAGAGGGTGCGGGTGTCCCGGTCCTCGCTGTCGACCTCGGTCACCGCCTGCACCTGGCCGACCGCGCGCTGGAAGTCGATCTGGCCGGTCAGCGTGAGCACCGCGTCATCGGAGAACGGCACCGTCACGACGAAATCCGCGCCGCCCTCCTCGTGGTTGCGGTGCAGCAGCTCCGCCAGCACGGCGGCGTCCTCCTCGGTGACCGGCTCACCGGCCTGCCGCGGCTCGGTCGTGCACCCGGCGAGGATCAGGAGTGCCAGCCCCGCCGCGCTCGCTCGGGGGACGAGGCGGGGGCGGGCAGGCATGACGGAAGCGTAGTGAAGGGACCGCCCCGCCCCCGCCACTCGCAGGCTCGCGGCGGGTCCCTGCAGGGGGGCCACCCATCCCCCGGCAGGAAACGCGACAGGGCCCGCATCCCCGGAGGGATGCGGGCCCGGTGACCGTATGGAACGGCCTCCCTGCAGGGCCCCGCCGTGAGCGGAGCGAGCGGGGGGTCCTTACGCGACGTCGCCGCGGATGAAGGCCTCGACGGCGTCGCGGGCCTCGCTGTCGCTGTACTGCACCGGCGGGCTCTTCATGAAGTAGGAGGACGCCGACAGGATCGGCCCGCCGATGCCGCGGTCCTTGGCGATCTTCGCGGCGCGGACGGCGTCGATGATGATGCCGGCCGAGTTGGGGGAGTCCCAGACCTCGAGCTTGTACTCCAGGTTCAGCGGGACGTCGCCGAACGCGCGGCCCTCGAGGCGGACGTAGGCCCACTTGCGGTCGCTCAGCCACGGCACGTGGTCCGACGGGCCGATGTGCACGTTGCCCACGCCCATGTCCCGGTCGACCTGGCTGGTGACGGCCTGGGTCTTGGAGATCTTCTTGGACTCCAGTCGCTCGCGCTCGAGCATGTTCTTGAAGTCCATGTTGCCGCCGACGTTGAGCTGCATCGTGCGGTCCAGCTGCACGCCGCGGTCCTCGAAGAGCTTGGCGAGCACCCGGTGGGTGATGGTGGCGCCGACCTGGCTCTTGATGTCGTCGCCGACGATCGGCACACCGGCGGCGGTGAACTTGTCCGCCCACTCCTTCGTGCCGGCGATGAACACCGGCAGGGCGTTGACGAACGCGACGCCGGCGTCGAGCGCGGCCTGCGCGTAGAACTCGGCGGCCTGCTGCGACCCGACGGGGAGGTAGCAGACGAGCACGTCCGCGCCGGACTCGCGCAGGGCGGCGACGACGTCGACCGGCTGCTCGTCGGACTCCTCGACCATCTCGCGGTAGTACTTGCCGAGCCCGTCGAGGGTGGTCCCGCGCTGCACGGTCACGCCCAGCGGCGGGACGTCGCAGATCTTGATCGTGTTGTTCTCGCTGGCGACGATGGCCTCGGAGAGGTCGCGGCCGACCTTCTTGGCGTCGACGTCGAACGCGGCCACGAACTCGATGTCGGAGACGTGGTACTCACCGAAACGGACGTGCATCAGGCCCGGGACGGACGTGGTCTCGTCGGCGTCGCGGTAGTAGTGCACGCCCTGCACCAGCGAGGCGGCGCAGTTACCGACGCCGACGATGGCGACCTTGACTGACCCCATGACTCTCCTTACTCCTGGACCGTGGTGGTCCCCTGGGCGCGGACCAGGTGTGGTCCGTTGCTGTCTAGGCGGGCTGGCCCGCCGATAGGTGCTGGGTGGTGCAGTGACCGTTGCTAGGTCGGGACGTGCTCCGCAGCGGCCGGCCCGTCGTCCTCGCCCGAGTGGTGACCCGGCCGGTCGCCGGATTCCGCCCGTTCGCTGTCGATGAGCTCGGAGAGCCAGCGGACCTCTCTGTCCACCGACTCCAGACCGTGGCGCTGCAGTTCGAGCGTGTAGCGGTCGAGCCGTTCGCGGGTCCGGGCCAACGAGGCCCGCAACCCTTCCCGCTGCCGCTCCACGGTGCGCCGGCGGCCTTCGAGGATCCGCAGCCGGACGTCGCGCGCCGTGTGGCGGAAGAAGGCCAGGCGGACGCCGAAGAGACCACCGTCGTCGTAGGCCTCCGGGCCGGTCTGGCTGACCAGCTCGTGGAAGCGCTCCTTGCCTTCCGCGGTGATCGTGTAGACCACCTTCCCGCGCCGGCCGGTCAGCGGCGGTGCGTCGGCCGGCAGCAGGGCACGCGGCGTGGGCTCGTCGGTGGAGATCAGCCCGGCCGCCTGCATCCGCCGCAGCGCGGGGTACAGCGAGCCGTAGGAGATGCTGCGCAGCCCGCCGAGCACCGCGGCGAGCTGCTTGCGCAGCTCGTACCCGTGCATCGGGGCCTGGTGCAGCAGGCCGAGGATGGCGAACTCGAGCACGTCGCCCTCCCCGGTCGCGCCTTCAGTCGATGTATCGGCACGATACATCGGGCGTTCCTGCTGCTCCACCCCGGAGCCGTGGGGCGCGTGTGTCACCCGAGGTGAGACCCGAGGTGAGACCCGTGTTCGGCAGTCCCACGGACGCGGGGCCGGTGCGTACATTGGCCGCCGTGCCCGGACGTCGTTCCGTCGTGGACTACTCGCTGCAGCGGCGAGCCGTCCTCGCGGGAGTACATGCGGGCCGTACCGGGTTGTTCGAGGTGTGCGACGCCAGTCCGTACCTCTCGCGGGCGGCCAAGTACCACGGAGAGCCGACCGACACCGCCTGCCCGGTGTGCCGACGGGAACGTCTCACCCTGGTGAACTACGTGTACGGCGAGCACCTCGGGCCGGTGGCCGGCCAGGCCAAGACCGAGGTCGAGCTCGCCCGCATGGACGCCGCCCAGGACGAGTTCTCGGTGTACCGGGTCGAGGTGTGCCGCGGCTGCGGCTGGAACCACCTGGACTGCTCGTACGTCCTCGGAGCTGAGCCCGAGCCGGGCCGACGGCCCCGCCGCGGCCGGCGCCGGGCGGCACCCGAGCAGTGACGGGCCGGTCGGCAGGACCCCCGTCCCACGTGCTCCACCTGGCCCGCAACGCGGCGGGCCTGCTCCGCTGCCACAGCTGAAGACGAACCGCTGCGTCCGGGCAGGTGCCCGGCGTCGCCCACGACAGTCCAGGAAGGGGTGCGCTCGTGCCCAGCCACGACGAGACCTCGCCCGTCGCACCGCGGGCCGGCTCGGTGCGCCGGCCGCCGGCCGCCCGTACCCGCAGCACCGGCGGGGGTGGCGGTTCCGGCCGACCGCCCGCGGGAAGACGTCCTCCCGCGTCGCGTGGCGGCACCGGCTCCTCGCGTGGCGGGGCCGGCTCCTCGCGCGGCGCGACCGGGGCCTCGCGCGGTGGCTCGGGACGCCCCCCGGGCCGCCCGGCCGCCAAGGGCAAGGCGTCCCGAAGCACGAAGCAGCGCCGCAATCGCCGGCTGAAGATCACCGCCGCGGTGATGGGTGGGCTGCTCGCGCTGCTCTGCGTCTTCGTCGGTGTGGTCTATGCCAGCACCGAGGTGCCGAGCCCCGACTCGGTCTCCACCAAGCAGACCACGGTCATCCACTACGCCGACGGTGTCACGGAGATGGCGCGGCTGGGTGACGAGAACCGCACCAACGTGCCGCTGGACCAGATCTCCGAGCCCGCTCAGCGCGCCGTGCTCGCCGCGGAGAACCGGAGCTTCTACACCGACCCGGGTATCTCCTTCACCGGCATCGTCCGCGCGGCGTGGAACAACCTCACCGGGGGCTCCACGCAGGGTGGCTCGACGATCACCCAGCAGTACGTGAAGAACGCCTTCCTGACGTCCGACCAGACGTTCAGCCGCAAGTTCCAGGAGCTGTTCCTGGCGATCAAGCTGGACAACAACTTCTCGAAGGAGCAGATCCTCGAGAACTACCTCAACACCATCTACTACGGCCGCGGCGCCTACGGCATCGAGGCCGCGGCGAACACCTACTTCGGCGTCTCGGCGGCCGAGCTGACCCCGCAGCAGGGCGCCGTGCTCGCCGTCCTGATCCGCAGCCCCTCCGGCAACGACCCCGAGACGAACCCCGAGGGCGCGCAGAAGCGCTGGGGCCTGGTGCTCGACGCGATGGTCGAGGAGGGCTGGCTGACGGCCGAGGAGCGGGCGGCCTCGGTCTACCCCGAGGTGCTGCCCCGGGGCGACTCCCCGCTCGGCACCCCGGAGGGCCCGGAGGGCCACATCGTCAAGGAGGTGCGGCGGGAGCTCCAGGCGCGCGGTTACGACGAGCAGGAGATCAACGCCGGCGGTCTGCAGATCACGACCACGATCAGCAAGCCGGCGCAGGATGCCGCCGTCGCGAGTGCGCGGGCGGCGCTGGACGGTCAGCCGGACAACCTCCGGTCGGCCCTGGTGTCCATCGATCCCCGCACCGGTGGGGTGATCGCCTACTACGGCGGCGAGAACGGCGTCGGGACCGACTTCGCGCAGGCCGTGCGGCAGCCCGGTTCGTCGGTGAAGCCCTACGTCCTGGCCACGGCGCTGGAGCAGGGCATCGGCATCCGGGCGCGACGCGACGGCAGCTCGCCGCAGACCTTCCCCGACCGCCCGGGCCAGCCGGTCACCAACTCCGGCGGCACCAGCTGCGCGGCCTGCACGCTCACCGAGGCGATCACCCGGTCGCTGAACACCACGTTCTACGGCCTGGCGTACGAGGTCGGCCCGGAGAACGTTCGGGAGACGATCCGCGCGGCCACGGGCCTCCCCGAGACCTGGGAGAGCGGCAACCTCGAGGGCTACACGACGCTGGCCAACGCCGACGGGCTGACCGGCTCCTCTATCGGCATCGGCGAGTACGAGATGCGCCCGATCGACCAGGCCCAGGGCTTCGCCACGCTGGCGGCGGGTGGCGTCTTCCGGGACGCGCACTTCATCTCCCGGGTCACCGACAGCGAGGGGACCGTGCTCCTGGAGAACGCCCCACCGCCCGGCGAGCAGGTGCTGCCGGCCGACGTCGTCAACGACGTGACCGTCGCGCTGGGGGACGTCGCCTCCTACTCCCGCCGGTCGCTCGACGGTGGCCGGGAGGTGGCCAGCAAGACCGGTACGCAGGGGCTGAACCGCGAGGACAACTCCGACGCCTGGATGGTCGGCTACACCCCCTCGGTCTCCACCGCGGTCTGGATGGGCACCGAGTACCGCGAGCCGATCCGGACGACCCAGGGCCAGATCATCTACGGCGCGGGGCTGCCCGGTGCCATCTGGCAGGACTACATGAACGCGGTGCACGCCGGCACCCCGGAGGAGGACCTGCCCGACCGGCCGCTCATCACCGGCGACACCGGTCAGGGCGTTCCCGAGCCGACGACCGAGGCGCCCGCGCCGGTGGACACCCCTGCGGCCCCGCCGTCCACGTCGACCCCGAGCGCACCGACCTCGAGCGCCCCGGCCACCACGACGCCGAGTACCGGCGGCACCGGTGGCACGGACGGCACCGGTGGCACGGACGGCACCGGTGGCACGGACGGCACCGGTGGCACGGACGGCACCGGTGACACGGACGGCACCGGGGGAACCGGCGGCACGGGCGGGACCGGCGGGACCGGGGGCACCGGGGGAACCGGGGGAACGGGCGGCACCGGGGGAACGGGCGGCACCGGGGGAACCGGCGGCACCGGGGAAGGCACGCCCGGCCCCGTCGTCCCGCCGCCGGTCGACTGACCGATCACGCACACTGCTGCCATGCGCAGCACGCCCACGGGCCCGTCCGCCACCGCGGACGGGCCCGTGCTCGTTCCACGTGGAACTCAGCGCGGGTCAGCGCCGGATCGCGTGGTGCCCTCCTGGACCGATCCGGTGGTCCGGCAGGCCAGCGAAGCCGTCGGGGGCCCGTGGGGCCGCTTCGCCCTCACCGGCCGTGCGCTCTTCTGGACGCCGCTGCGCGTGTGCCTGCTGTTCGCCACGCTCGCGCTGGCCGTGGCCTGGGTGAAGCAGGCACCGTGCGCCGACGGCGACTGGTCGGGCTCCGTCCAGTACACGCACTTCTGCTACTCGGACACGGTGCCGCTGTTCGGGCTGCACGGGCTCGGCGACGGCGCCCTGCCCTACCTGGACTCCGCCGTCGAGTACCCCGTGCTCACCGGTGGGTTCATGGCGCTGGCCGCCACCGTCGCCGCCGGCTACGACCGGGCCGCGGCGGCGTCCGGGCTGCTGCCCGCCGTCCCCCCGGTGCAGAGCTACTACGTGGTCACCTGTCTGCTGCTGACCGCGTGTGCCCTGCTCGTGCTGCGGGCCACTCTGGCGCTGGCCGGCCGCCGGCCGTGGGATGCGGCGATGATCGGGCTGTCCCCGCTGCTGGTGGTGCATGCCTTCACCAACTGGGACCTGTTCGCGGTGGCGCTGGCCACTCTGGGGATGTGGGCCTGGGCCCGGCGCCGCCCGGTGCTCGCCGGCGTCCTCCTCGGCCTGGGTGCCGCCGCCAAGCTCTACCCGGCCTTCCTGTTGGCAGTCCTCTTCCTGCTCTGCCTGCGGTCGGGGCGGCTGCGGGTATGGCTGCGCACCGCGGTGGCTGCCGTGCTCGCCTGGGCGGTGGTCAACGTGCCGATCGCGGTGCTGGCGCCGGAGAACTGGTCGCGCTTCTTCCGGCTGAACAGCGCGCGGCCGGCCGATCCCGACTCCCTGTGGAACCTGGCGCTGCACGTCGCCGGCGACCAGCTGCTCGACGGCCCGCTGGCCGAGGGGCAGACCCCGACGGTGCTCAACGCTGCCGTCGCGGTGGCGCTGCTGGCCGGGCTCGCGGCCGTCGCATGGCTGACCTTGGCCGCGCCAGTGCGACCGCGGGTCGCCCAGATCGCCTTCCTGCTGGTCGCGGTCTTCCTGCTCACCAACAAGGTGTGGAGCCCGCAGTACTCCCTGTGGCTGCTCCCCCTGGCCGTGCTCGCCCGGCCCCGATGGCGCTCGCTGCTGGCCTGGCAGGCCACCGAGGCGCTGCTCTGGGTGCCCCGGCTGCTCTGGTACCTGGGCACGGAGAACCGGGGGATCGACGTCGAGTGGTTCCTCCTCGCGGTGACCGTCCGCGACGCGGCCGTCGTCGTCCTCATGGCGCTGGTCGTGCGGGACGTGCTGGATCCGGACCGGGACGTCGTGCGCACCAGCTGGCCCGGGGTGGACGACCCGGCCGGTGGGCCGCTGGAGCACGCTCCCGACCGGTTCGTGCTGCGCCGGTCAGCCCAGCGCGTCGCGTAGCAGCCCGATTTCGGCCGCGTGCGCCGCAGCGTCGCCCGGGGTCTCCAGGATCACCGGGCAGCCGGCAGCGCGCGCCACCTCCACCAGCACTTCGCGGGAGATCTCCCCGCCGTCGAGCGGCGCGTGGCGGTCGCGTCCGGAGCCCGCGGCGTCCCGGCTGTTGTTCAGGTGGACCAGGTCGATCCGGCCCGTCACCGCGCGGACGGCGTCGACGGCCGCGCCGAGGTCCCAGCCGGCGGCCCAGCCGTGGCAGGTGTCCAGGACGAAGCCGGCCCCGTACTCGCCGACGGCCTCCCACAGCCGGCCGAGCGCGTCCAGGTCGCGGGCCATCGCGTTGCCGCCCCCGGCGGTGTTCTCGATCAGCACGGGCACGGGGAAGCCGCCCTGCTCGGCCTGACGGGCGAACGTCTTGCGCCAGTTGTCGACGCCCACAGCCGGGTCGTCGCCGGCCAGCACGTGCCCGCCGTGGACCACGAGGCCGCGCGCGCCCACCTCCGCCGCGGCCTGGGCGTGCTTGCCCAGCAGCGTCCGGCTGGGGATGCGGATGCGGTTGTTCGTCGTCGCCACGTTGAGCACGTAGGGGGCGTGGACGAACAGCGCGAGGCCGGACTCGCGCAGCTGCGCGGCATCGGGGCGGGGAGGTGGCGCCTTCCACCCCTGGGGATCGGCGAGGAAGACCTGCACCGCGTCGGCGCCGACCTCCGCCGCCCGGGCCAGCGGGCCGGGGACGGGTGCGTCGTCCGCTCCGGTGCCCACGTGTACGCCGATGGGGTGCACGGCCATGCTGATCTCCGGTTTCTCGACGGGATGCGGGTTCACCCGTATCGCGCACGTCACGTCATCGTCGAGGCCGTGACCGGGGTGATCCGCCGGTCGTGGTGTCGCCTCGACGTGGAGCTAGCAGAACATGGCAACGGGTCGCCTTCGTCGCTCGGCCCGCCGGGGCCGCCCCGAGCTCGCGAGGGGGTGGGGAGGGACGGGGTCCCCCACCTGCGGACAGCGCCTGGCCCGCCCTGCTCCGCCGCTGGTAGCCTGGGTGCGCGCGTTCCGGCTCCTGCCGGGGCGCGCGACGCGTGTACGACCCTCCTGCTGCAGATTCCCTGCAGCCGCGAAGACCAGAGGAGGTGGGGTTCTCCGTGCGTCACTACGAACTGATGGTCATTCTCGACCCCGACCTGGAGGAGCGCACGATCGCTCCCTCGCTCGACCGGTTCCTGACCGTCGTCACCAACTCCGGTGGCACCGTCAAGACCGAGATCTGGGGCCGTCGCCGCATGGCCTACGAGATCAAGAAGCACGTCGAGGGCATCTACGCGGTCGTGGACATCCAGGCCGAGCCGGCCGCGGTGGCCGAGCTCGACCGGCAGCTGAACCTCAACGAGTCGGTCCTGCGCACGAAGCTGATGCGGCCCGAGGTCCACTGACCATGGCCGGCGAGACCGTCATCACCGTCATCGGCAACCTCACCGCCGATCCGGAGCTGCGCTTCACGCCGTCGGGCGCTGCCGTCGCCAACTTCACCGTGGCCTCGACGCCGCGGACCTTCGACCGCCAGTCGCAGGAGTGGAAGGACGGCGAGGCGCTGTTCCTCCGCTGCAACGTGTGGCGGCAGGCCGCGGAGAACGTGGCCGAGTCGCTGACCCGTGGATCGCGGGTCATCGTCAGCGGTCGCCTCAAGCAGCGCTCGTTCGAGACGAAGGAAGGCGAGAAGCGCACCGTCGTCGAGCTCGAGGTCGACGAGATCGGCCCCTCCCTGCGCTACGCCACCGCCAAGGTCACCCGCGCCTCGCGCGGTGAGGGCGGCGGCGGCTTCAGCGGCGGCGGCGGTGGCGGCGGTGGTGGTTTCGGCGGTGGCGGCGGGGCGAGCGACCCGTGGTCGACGCCCGCCGGGCCGTCGGACGAGCCGCCCTTCTAAGAGGACCCTCCTGCCCCCCACGCCTCGCTCCGCTCGGCGTGGGCCCCTGCAGGAGGGCCACCCCAGGTCACCCACGCACTTCCCTCACTGGAGATATCAGTGCCCAAGCCCCCTGTTCGCAAGCCCAAGAAGAAGGTCTGCCAGTTCTGCAAGGACAAGGCGACCTACATCGACTACAAGGACACGACCCTGCTGCGGAAGTTCATCTCCGACCGCGGCAAGATCCGTGCCCGCCGCGTCAGCGGCAACTGCAGCCAGCACCAGCGGGACGTCGCCACGGCCGTGAAGAACAGCCGTGAGATGGCCCTGCTGCCCTACACCTCGACGGCGCGCTGATCATGAGCACGATGAAGCTGATCCTCACGCAGGAGGTCACCGGTCTCGGGTCCTCCGGTGACACCGTCGAGGTCAAGGGCGGCTACGGCCGCAACTACCTCCTGCCCCGCGGGCTGGCCATCGTCGCCACCCGGGGTGCGGAGAAGCAGGTCGAGTCGCTGCGCCGGGCGCGTGCCACCCGCGACGTCCGGTCGCTCGAGGAGGCGCAGGCCGTGGCCGGTCGCCTGTCCGGGCTGACCGTCCAGGTGCCGGCGCGCGCCGGTGACGGTGGCCGGCTGTTCGGCCGGGTCACCACCGCCGACGTCGCCGCTGCCGTGACCGCCGCCGGTGGCCCGGAGCTCGACCGTCGCCGGATCGAGCTGCCCAGCAGCATCAAGACCACGGGCCAGCACACCGTCACCGTGCGGGTGCACCCGGAGGTCAACGCTCAGCTGACCATCGAGGTCGTCGCCAGCTGATCGAGGCCCCTCTGCCGCCCGCCGCTCGCGACGGGACCGGGCAGAGGGGCGCCCCGTCCGCGCTCTCCCCGTGCTCGCTCGGGGTGAGCCATCGGACGAAGGCACCGCCCACGAGGGGCGTCGGACGCAGGTCCGGCGCCCCTCGTGGCGTCTGCGGGGCCTGGTCCCCTGACGCCTCCGCCGTGCCCCTGCCGGACCCCCCTGCTCGGCGTGGCCGGCCCGCCGGGTGCCCTGAGGACCGCTCTCGCGCCGTCCGACCGGGGCAGGGTGCCCGGGAGGGCGGGGATCAGCCGGAGCCCGCCACGGGGGCGCTGGGGCGGTCATCGCGCGCCGTCCACGAGGTGGCCGGCCGGTCACGACGCCACGTCCGGAAGGTGGCCGGCCGGCCTCGCGGAGGGGACCGGTGCACCGGTGTGGCTCCTGGTACGACACCTCGGATTTTCTTTCTGGGTTTTCTCCGTCCACACCCGGTGGGCAGCGTCCCTGCAGGTCAGCTGGCGGGTGACCGCCGGCGCGGAGCGGCTGTCCCCGTACTCCTCCACATGTCGACATGCGTCCGTCCACCGACTTGTCCACAAGTTGTGCAGATCGGTGTGCACACCGGTGGTGGACGTGGCCCGCGCTGCTTCCTAACGTCCTCTCCGGCCACCGAGCGGACGTGACTGTCAGTCCCCTCCGGTAGGCAGGAGCCGAACAGGTGTTCGGCATGGCGCCGTCCGCCGAGCTCGCGTACTTCCCCTGCGCGTGGTGGTGATGCGGGCGCGCCCGCAAGGAGATGGAGGTACCCCCGTGGCGGTGGCCGACGAGTTCAGCCGACCGTCCGCGACAGCGCCGGCGTACGACCGGCAGCCGCCGCAGGACGTCGCGGCGGAGCAGTCGGTGCTCGGCGGCATGCTGCTGAGCAAGGACGCGATCGCAGACGTCGTGGAGGTGCTGCACGGCAACGACTTCTACCGGCCGGCGCACCAGGTGATCTTCGACTGCATCCTCGACCTGTACGGGCGGGGTGAGCCGGCCGACGCGATCACCGTGGCCGCGGAGCTCAACCGCACCGACCAGCTGTCGAAGATGGGCGGCGCGGTCTACCTGCACACGCTCATCCAGTCCACGCCGACGGCGGCCAACGCCGGCTACTACGCCGCGATCGTCGCCGAGCAGGCGGTGCTGCGACGGCTGGTGGAGGCCGGTACCCGGGTCGTCCAGCTGGGCTACGGCGCAGCCGGTGGGAAGGGCGACGTCGACGACATCGTCGACCGGGCCCAGCAGGAGATCTACGACGTCACCGAGAAACGCATGAGCGAGGACTACTCGCGCCTCGAGGACGTCCTCCAGCCGACGATGGACGAGCTGGACGCCATCGCCTCCCGCGGCGGCACGGCCCGCGGTGTGCCCACGGGCATCCGCGACCTCGACGAGCTGACCAACGGCCTGCAGGCGGGCCAGATGGTCGTCATCGCGGCCCGTCCCGGCGTGGGCAAGTCGACCCTGGGGCTGGACATCGCCCGGTCGGCGACGGTGAAGCACGGGCTGCCCGCGGTCATCTTCTCGCTGGAGATGAGCAAGCACGAGATCACCATGCGTCTGCTGTCGGCGGAGGCGAAGGTGCCGCTGCACCACATGCGCGCCGGCTCCCTCTCCGACGAGGACTGGGCCAAGCTCGCGCGCCGGATGGGGGAGGTCGCCGACGCCCCGCTCTACATCGACGACTCGCCGAACATGACGATGATGGAGATCCGGGCGAAGGCGCGGCGGCTCAAGCAGCGCAACGACCTCAAGCTCGTGGTCATCGACTACCTGCAGCTGATGACGTCGGGCAAGCGCGTCGAGAGCCGCCAGCAGGAGGTCTCGGAGTTCTCCCGTGCGCTCAAGCTGCTGGCCAAGGAGCTCGAGGTCCCGGTGATCGCGATGTCGCAGCTGAACCGTGGGTCGGAGCAGCGCCAGGACAAGAAGCCGATGCTCTCGGACCTCCGCGAGTCCGGCTCGATCGAGCAGGACGCCGACATGGTGATGATGATCCACCGCGAGGACATGTACGAGAAGGAGTCCCCGCGGGCCGGCGAGGCCGACATCATGCTGGTCAAGCACCGCAACGGCCCGACCGCCAACGTCACGGTCGCCTTCCAGGGCCACTACAGCCGCTTCGTGGACATGGCGAACTGAGCCGCCCGGCTGTACGGCTGGGCGGGGCCCGGGACCGGTCGGTCCCGGGCCCCGCGGCATCTGGGGGGCACGGGGTCCGGTCGTGCTCGGCAATCCGTGCTGGTAGCCCCCGTGATGGGCTGCGAGCACCGTGCACGGACCCATCCGCGCAGCGCAGCGCCACGGTCTGCACCGATGCAGCTGGCAACCATTGTGGCTCGTGTCACCAGTGGGTTAGGAAGAGGTCCCCTCAGGCATAGGAGACCCGTTGTCCTCACATCCCTGGCGCCGGACGACCGCGTCGGTCATCAGCGCCCTGGCTGCGGCGGTGACCGTCACGGCCACCGCCTCCCCCGCGCTCGCCGCCCCCGCACCGGCCCAGCCGGTATCGGTCTTCCCCACGAACGACCTGACCGTTCCCGACCGGCAGCAGCTCACCGGCCTGCGGGTCGCCCTGCCGACGGAGAACTGCGGCACCGTCGTCACCTGCGGTCTCGTCGAGCGGCTCAACCAGCTCGACGGCTTCGACCTCGACCCGCGCATCGCCGTCCGCTTCAGCGCCCCGGTCGACCCGGCCCAGGTCGCCGAGCGGATCACCGTGCGGCAGGAGCGCGGCGGGTGGCGCACCGGCGTCGACCGCGTCGTCTGGGACCCGGCCACCAACACGCTGTACGCCCACCCCGTGGAGCAGCTCGCACCGGGCACCACGTACCGCATCGACGTGCAGGCCGGGCCGGCGAACTCGGCCACCACCGAGACCTTCACGACGCTGAGCGCCACCGACGGACTGCTCGACCTGAACCGGCAGATCCAGTCGAACCGCGCGCTGCGCGAGCTCGGGATCGCGCGCCCCGGGCTGGAGATCGACGGCGTCGTCCCGGTGACGGGCTCGACGGTCACCTTCGTCCCCGACCGGCCGGCTCCCGCCACGCCGGGGGGCACCCCGGCCGGGCCGAGCGTCCAGCCGATCAACCTCCTGCCCGCCGGCAGCACGCTGGTGTTCGGTTCCTACCAGGCACCGTCCTGGCTCACCCCCGACGGCGCCATCACCCAGACGCCGACCCGGGACGACGGTCCGGCGCCGGTCGAGGCCGACCGCCTGCCCTTCGTCGCCGTCCTCCCGCCCGGCCCCGCGCCGGACGGCGGCTGGCCCACCGCAGTCTTCGGGCACGGCTTCACCGGCTCGACGACCAGCGTGTTCCTCGCCGCCCTCACCAACGCCCGCAGCGGCATCGCGACCATCGGGACCAACGTGGTCGGGCACGGGTACGGCCCGGAGAGCAGCTGGCAGATCACCACGGCAGCGGGCGAGACCCGGACGTTCCCGAGCTACGGCCGGGGCATCGACCAGGACGGTGACGGGCTCTTCGGCAGCACCGAGGGCTCCTCGGCCACGGGGGCGGCCGGTGCGGTCTCGTCCCGGGACGCGCTCCGCCAGACCGCGGCCGACATCATGACGCTGGTCCGCTCGCTGGGCGGAACGGACGTCGACGGCGACCGGCGCGGCGACCTGTCCGGCGCGCGGGTCACCTACTTCGGGCAGAGCTTCGGTGGCATCTACGGCACCATGCTCGCCGGCGCCGACCGGGCGATTGCCCGCTCGGTGCTCAACGTGCCCGGGGGCCCGATCAGCGAGATCTCGCGCCTCTCGCCGGCCTTCCGGCCGCTCACCTTCCAGGCGCTCCAGGCCGCGGGTCTGGCGCCCAACAGCCCCGACGCCAGCCGCTGGTTCTTCGAGGAGCAGCTGCCGCTGCGCGGTGAGGGCCCGGTGACCGCGACCGCGCCCGGTGCCCTGGCCATCCAGGACTACCTGGCCAAGGCGACGTGGCTGACCCGACCCGGCAGCCCGGAGACGTTCGCGCCGCTGATCCGGCACGACCGGGTGCTGGTCCAGGTCGCGTTCGGTGACCAGACGGTGCCGAACCCGACGTCCTACACGCTGGTCGACGCCGGTGACCTGTGGTCGCGGACGAGCCTCTTCCGCAACGACGAGGCCACCACCGCCGCGCTCAACCCGCACGGCTTCCTGCTGGACGTCGCGCGGTTCCCGGTGGCCGCGATGCAGGCCCAGGGGCAGGTCGCGGCATTCCTCGGCCGCGGGGAGGTCGTCGACCCCGATCTCGACGGCCCGGTGTGGGAGGTGCCGATCAGCGACCCGACGTTGCTGTGGTCGCTGAACTTCCCCGGCCAGGGCTGATGCCCTGAGCGCCGGGGGGCGTTGCACGCGAGAGGCCCAGGACCACGACGGTCCTGGGCCTCTCCCGTTCACGGCCCTGCCCCGAGGCCCACCCTGAGCGAGCGAAGGGTGAGGTGGGCGGGGTCCTTTCTCAGGCGGCGGCGCGCATCAGCTCGCGGCGGACCTTGGGCCCGCCGGTGGTCATCTTGTACAGCTTGGCCAGCTGCGCCGGGGCGTTCTTCGGCGTCGTCTCGGCGAGCCAGCCGTTGGGCAGCGAGAGCCGGATGACCTTGTGCCACGCGCTCGCGACCTGCTTGTACAGCGGGGCGGAGTGGTAGGTCAGGTCGTAGCGGTCGAAGATCTCCTTCACCCGCGGGGCGATCTCGGCGTACCGGTTGCTCGGGAGGTCGGGGAACAGGTGGTGCTCCACCTGGTGCGACAGGTTCCCGGTCATGATGTGCATGGCCTTGCTGCCGGAGATGTTCGCCGAGCCCAGCATCTGGCGGAGGTACCACTCGCCGCGGGTCTCCCCCTCGATCGAGGTCTTCTCGAAGGTCTCCACGCCCTCGGGGAAGTGGCCGCACATGATGACCGAGTGCGACCACAGGTTCCGCACGACGTTGGCGGTGAAGTTCGCGGCCAGCGTCGGCAGGAACGACGGGCCCGACAGCAGCGGGTGGACGACGTAGTCCTTGGCGGCCTGGTTGCGGATCTTCTTCAGCACCTGCTTGGCGGCAGCCCGGAACTTCGGGTCGTTGCGCCGCTTCTTGGTTGCCAGGTTCTTGCCCAGCTCCAGGTCGTACGCGGCGATCCCGTACTCGAAGAAGCAGGCGTTGATGAAGTTCCACAGCGGCTGCGCCAGGTACAACGGGTGCCACTTCTGGTCCTCGTCGACGCGCATGATGCCGTAGCCGAGGTCGTTGTCCTTGCCGACGACGTTCGTGTACGTGTGGTGCAGCTCGTTGTGCGAGTGCTTCCACTGCGCGGCCGGGCTGGCCATGTCCCACTCCCACGTCGTGGAGTGGATCTTCGGGTCGCGCATCCAGTCCCACTGGCCGTGCAGGATGTTGTGCCCGATCTCCATGTTCTCGAGGATCTTGGCGATCGAGAGGCCGGCGGTGCCGAGCACCCACGCCGGGGGGAACTTGGAGAACAGCAGGACGGCGCGGCTGCCCAGCTCGAGCTTGCGCTGCACGTCGATGACCGTGCGGATGTACTTCGCGTCGTCCTCACCGAGGCTGTCGCGCACCTCCTGCCGGATGGTGTCGAGCTCCTTGCCGATGAGCTCGATGTCCTCGGCGGTCAGGTGGGCGATCGGGTTCTCGGGCTTCTTCTGCAGAACGGTCATGTGTCCGGCTCCTCGGTTCGGCTGGATCAGTGGTCGATGGCGCAGGCGCCGGCGGGGGCGCTGATGCAGGTCTGGACGAGAACGCCGTCGCCGACGTCCTCCGCGGTGGTGATCTCCCCGTTGCGCAGGTCGCGGACCGCGCCCTCGCGCAGGGGGAGCACGCAGCCGTAGCAGATGCCCATCCGGCAGCCGCTCGGCATGAGGACGCCGGCCTCCTCGGCGGCGTCGAGGATGGGGGTCGCGCCGTCGGCCTCGACGCTCGCGCCGTTCCTGGTGAAGGTGACGGTGCCGCCCTCGCCGGTGACGGCGATCCGCGGGCGGAAGCGCTCGGTGTAGAGCCGGTCGGCGATGCCGACCGAGGCCCAGTGCTCCTCCAGCGCCTCCAGCATGCCGACGGGGCCGCAGGCCCAGGTGGCGCGCTCGTGCAGGTCGGGCACCAGTTCGGCGATCGACCGCGCGTCGAGCATGCCGGCGCTGTCGGTGTGCTGCTCGATGAGCCGGATCCGGCCCTCGGCGGCCATCTGCCGCAGCTCGTCGCCGAAGACGACGTCGTCGGCGGTGGGCGCCGAGTGGACCAGCACGGTGTCGGCCAGGGAGTCGGCGTGGTTGCGCAGGATGCCCATGACCGGCGTGATGCCGGACCCGGCGGTGACGAACAGCGCCTTGGCCGGCACCTGCTCGGGCAGGCAGAACTCCCCGGTGGCCTGGTCGAGCTGGACGATCGTGCCCGGCTGCACGCGGTGCACCAGGTAGTTGCTGACCTTGCCGTCGGGGATGGCCTTCACCGTGATGGTGAAGCAGCCGTCGGCCCGGCCGAGGACCGAGGTGATCGAGTAGGCGCGCCACTGGCGGACCCCGTCGATGTCGACGCCGGTGCGGACGTACTGGCCGGGCGTGTGCGGCAGCCAGTCGCGGCCGGGGCGGATCACGATGCTCGCCGCGTCCCGGGTCTCCCGCTGCACGGCCTCGATCCGACCGCGCAGAGCCGCACCCGAGCGGAGCGGGTCGAACAGGTCGAGGTAGTCGACCGGCAGCAGCGGGGTGGTCACCAGCTCGGCGAGCCTGAACACCCGGTCGCGCAGCGCGCTCCGCGTCGGCGGGCGAGCCGCAGCGGGGCGAGGGGCGGTTGCTGTCATGTACTCAGCTTTCCCAGTCCGAGCACCAGATACCTGTGCTCCGGATGTGAATCCAGCGGTAGCTTCTGTTCCGGCTGAACAAAGGAGACCCGATGTCCCCGGACCCGGCACCGTTCCCGGAGACCGTCGCGGAGGCGATGCGCGCCGAGCTGACGGCTGTCGCCGAGCGGGCGGTGGAGGAGATCATCGTGGGCGTCCCCAGCTACGCGGACGCGTTCGCCGGCCCGATGGGTCGCAAGATCTCCGCCGCCGTCGAGATGGCGTTGCGGGGCTTCCTGCAGGTCGCCGCCGCCGGGGGCAACGTGGACGCCGGCACCCCCGGGGGCCCGGTCGTCGAGGCCGCGTACGCCCTGGGCCGCGGTGAGGCGCGCAGCGGCCGCTCGATGGACGCGCTGCTGGCCGCCTACCGGGTGGGTGCGCGGGTGTCATGGCGGGACATGAGCGCCACCGCCGTCCGCACGGGAATGGACCCCGAGTCGCTCGCCCGGTTCGCCGAGCTGGTGTTCGCCTACATCGACCGGCTCTCCGCGGCGAGCGTCGCCGGGCACGCCGACGAGCTGGCCTCCAGCGGGCGCGCGCGCCAGCGCCTGCTCGAGCGGCTGGCGCGCGGGCTGCTGACCGGCAGTCCGCACACGGAGCTCACCGAGCTGGCGCAGCGGGCCGACTGGACGCCGCCGCGCACGCTGACCGTCGCGCTGCTCCCCGAGGGGCGGGTCCGCGGCGCGATGGTCTCCCTCGATCCGCGCACCCTCGTCGCGACCGAGGACCTGCCCGGGCTGGACCCGGCCGGGGAGACCGCGGTGCTGCTCGTGCCGGACGCCGACGGCGCCCGACGCGGCGCCCTGCTGCGCGGCCTGGCGGGCCGCCGGGCGGTGGTCGGGCCGGCGCGCCCGTGGTGGAGCGCGCAGGCGTCCTACGGCCGCGCGGTGCGTGCCCTGCGGCTGGGCATGGCCGGGGCGGAGGACGGGCCCGTGGACACCGATGCCCGGCTGGCCGAGCTGCTGCTGCGCGCCGACGAGGAGGCGCTGGCGGATCTGCGGGCCCGGGTCCTGGCCCCGCTGGAGGCGGTGGGCGAGGCCGCCCGGGAGAAGCTCACCGAGACGCTGCGCTGCTGGCTGCTGCACCACGGCCGGCGCGACCAGGTCGCCGCGGCGCTGTTCGTGCACCCGCAGACGGTCCGCTACCGGATGACGCAGCTACGTCAGCTCTACGGGCGCGGCCTGGAGGACCCGCAGACGGTGCTGGAGCTGACGATCGCGCTCGGTATCCCGCTGGCACCACCAGCGGGTGGGGCGCCGTCCCGCGGGCCCGGTGGGCCCGGGTGACCCTCCCGCCGGGCGCGGCCCGGCTGGTCGACGAGGTGGGGACGGCGATCGGCGCCGCATGGGACGTCGGCGTTCCACTGGTGCGCGCACGCACGGGGCTGGCCGGCCGCCTGGACGTCCCGGGGCTCGCGATCGGTGCGGTCGCCGCGCAGCTGCTCGCCGCCCGTGACGTCGGCGAGGTGGCGGAACGACCGCTCCACCTCGACGCGGGGCACGTGGCCGCATCCTTCGCCGGCGAACGGCACGTGAGGTTTCACGGGAAACCAGCCGGCGGCGGGTTCGCCCCGCTGTCCCGCTTCTGGCGGACCGCCGACGGCTGGGTCCGGCTCCACGGCAACTACCCGCAGCACCGCGCTGCCGCGACGGCGGTGCTGGGTGAGGACGTGGCGTCCGCCGCGCTCCGGTGGCGTGCCGAGGAGCTGGAGACGGCGGTGGTCGAGGCAGGTGGGGCGGCGGCGGCCGTCCGCAGCGAAGCCGTCTGGGCGGCGCACCCCCAGGCGGCGGCGGTGCGCGAGCAGCCCCTCGTCGCGGTGACCCACGTCGCCGAGCATCCGGGGCGCTGCGTCGCGCTGCGCGGGATGCGCGTGCTCGACCTGACGCGGGTCATCGCCGGCCCGGTGGCCACCCGGGCGCTCGCGGCGCACGGAGCCGACGTCCTGCGGGTCGACTCCCCGCAGGCGCCCGACGACCTCGGTCTGCTGCGCGACACCGGCGCGGGGAAGCGGCACGTGCTGCTCGACCTGGCCGACCGGCACGACCGCACCCGGGTGGAGGAACTGGTCGCCGGAGCCGACGTCGTCGTCCAGGGCTACCGGCCGGGGGCGCTCGACGGCCACGGCCTCGATCCCGGGTCACTGGCCGAGCGGCACCCGCACCTCGTCGTGGTCCGGCTGTCGGCGTGGGGCACGCGCGGCCCGTGGGGGAGCCGCCGGGGCTTCGACTCGCTGGTCCAGGCGGCGACCGGCATCGCGACGGCATACGGCGAGGGCGACGTGCCGGGCGCGCTGCCGGTGCAGGCGCTCGACCACGCGACCGGCCACCTGGCCGCAGCCGCCGTCCTGGGGCTGCTCGGCCGCCAGCGCACCGAGGGCGGCGGCTGGTGCGCGGACCTCTCGCTCGCCGCGACGGCCCACTGGCTGCTGGACGCCCGCCCCGGGGACGAGCGGCCGGGACCCCCGATCGATCCCGGGCCATGGTTGGTCGAGCTGCCGTCGCCGGCCGGGCCCGTCACGGTCGTCGCCCCGCCGGGGCGTCCTCCGTGGACGGCGGGAGCGCTGCTGCCGCCGAGCACCCGGCCGCGGTGGCTGCCCCGCTGACACCGTCCGACCCGTGGGACGAGGGGCACGACGGCGCCCGGGCGGCTGCTCAGGCGGGGCGCAGCACCGCCACCAGGAAGTCGGAGTCGGGGGTGAACGGCCGCAGGTCCCACGTGGAGAGCAGCAGGTCCGGCTCCCAACCCGCCGCACGGGCGTCGGCGAGGAAGTCGTCGAACGCGTAGCCGCGGCCCGCGCCGAAGCCGATGACGGCCCGGCCGTCCGGCGCGATGTGGGCGCGCAGCCGGCGCAGCACCGCGCCGCGGGTGGACGGCGCGAGGAACGCCATCACGTTCCCGGCGCTCACGATGGCGTCGAAGGGCTCGTCGATGCCCTGCTGCGCGGGGAGGTCCAGCTCGGCGAGGTCGCCGACCAGCCACCGCGGACCCGGGTGGTCCTCCTCGGCCGCGGCGATCAGCACCGGGTCGACGTCGACGCCCACCACCTGGTGTCCAACCTCGTGCAGGTGGGCGCCGACCCGTCCGGGGCCGCAGCCTGCGTCCAGGACCCGCGATCCGCGCGGCAGCATCGCGTCCACGAGCCGCGCCTCCCCCACCAGGTCCATCCCCTGCTCCGCGAGGGTGCGGAACCGCTGGACGTACGCGGCGGAGTGCTCGGGGTCCTCCTGGGTCATGCGGGTCCAGGCGCTGGGTTCGGGACGACCGGTCATGGAGCCGTTCTACACGGGCGCCGGCCGCACCCGGAGCGCGCCGCCCGTCGCGGTCAGCCGGGTGCCCTCCAGTCGGGTGGCTCGGCGGGGTGCAGTGCCGGGTCGTCGGCGGCCAGCGTGCGCACCGGGCCCGGCGGCGTCAACGGGCCCTCGAACCGCACCGTCACCCGGCCCAGCCCGCGGCCCCACACCCAGCCGGCCCCCAGCTCCTCGTGCCGCACGTCCTGCCCCGGCCACCAGCGCTTCTCGACCGGCAGCTCCGGCTCCGCGGCCGCCTCCGGCTCGGGCGCCGCGGCCTCGTCGGGCGCGTCGTCCTCGGTCGCGAACAGGTCGCCCTGCGCGTAGAGGGACAGCCCCGACACACCCACCCCGAGCAGGCGCAAGCCCCCACCGGTCCCCGCCTCGGTGAGCAGGCGGCGGGCCGTGGCGGCGATCAGCCGGGCGTCGTCGGTGGGCTGGGCCAGGGTCTGGGACCGGGTGATCGTGGTGAAATCGTACCGGCGCAGCTTGAGGGTCACGGTGCGGCCGGAGTGCGCCGAGGCGCGCAACCGGCTGCCGACCCGCGCCGCCATCGAGTCGATCTCCCGATTCAGCACGGCGAGGTCGGTGAGGTCGCGCTCGAACGTCTCCTCGTGCGACACCGATTTCACCCCCCGGTCGGGGACGACGGCGCGGTCGTCCTCGGCGCGGGCCAGGGCGTGCAAGCCGGCGCCGTGGGCGCGGCCGGCGAGCGCCACGAGGTCGGGCAGCGACTTGGCGGCCAGGTCGCCGACCGTGCGCACGCCGACCTGGTGCAGCCGCTCCGCCGTCGCCGGGCCGACGCCACCGAGCCGCGTGACCGGCAGCGGGTGCAGGAGGTCGAGCTCGCCGCCCGGCGGGACGACGACGAGGCCGTCGGGCTTCTGCAGGTCCGAGCCGATCTTCGCCATCAGCTTCGAGCTGCCCACGCCGACCGACCCGGTGACGCCCCCCGTGGCAACGGCGATGCGCTCCTTGAGCCCCCTGGCTAGTTCCGTCACACCGGAAACGGAGAGGTCGTGCCCGGGCCCGGCGGCGAGGTCGACGTACGCCTCGTCGATCGAGACGGGTTCCACCAACGGGGAGAGCTCGCGGAGCAGGTCCATGACGACGTCGGAGGTGCGGCGGTAGGCGGGGAACCGGCCACCGAGGAACGCCGTCCCCGGAGGGCACCGCCGGCGCGCCTCCGCGGTGGACATCGCCGACCGCGCCCCGTACGCCCGGGCCTCGTAGGAGGCGGTGGCGACGACGCCGCGACCGCCGACGCCACCGACCACGACCGGCCGGCCGCGCAGCGAGGGCTTGTCGCGCTGTTCGACGGCGGCGAAGAAGGCGTCCAGGTCCAGGTGCAGGATGCTCGCCTCCCGCCTCATGCCCCCGATGATCGCCCGCCCCGCGCAGGCGGGGGTCGCCGGGCTCCCCCGGGCGAGCGACTTCCTTGCCCGGGCGGTCACGGAACTGCCAGGCTCCCCGACGACGACACGCGGAGGGAGCTGGGTGGACACGACGACGGTGACGTTCCTCGTCGTCGGCGCGCTCGGCCTCGTCGTGCTGCTGCTGGCGACGGTCGTGGGGGAGATCGGCGACCTCGGCGGCGACGTCGACGGTCCCTTCTCGGTCCCGGCCATCGCCGCACTGCTGGGCGGCATCGGTTTCGGCGGCGCCGCCGCGACCGCGCTGCTGCCCGCCGGGCTCCCGACCGGCGTCACCGCCCTGCTCGCCGCCGTGGCCGGGCTGGTGGTCGCCCTGCCCCTGGCCTGGGGCGCGGTGCGCCTGTCCCGGGCGCTGCGCGACATGCCGACGCAGGAGACGCTGACCCGCCACCACCTCGCCGGGGCGCAGGGCGTCGTCGTCTCGGCCGTCCCCGCCGGCGGCTTCGGCGAGGTCCGGCTGGCGCTGGCCGGCCAGCCCCTCAAGTTCTCTGCCCGCAGCGACACCTCGCTGCCGGCCGGCACCCCCGTCTACGTCGTCGAGGCACTCAGCGAGACCGCCGTCCAGGTCGTCTCCACCGCGACGGATCCCCTCACCGAGCCCGGAGGCACCCACCCGTGACGCTGCTCTACGCGATCGGCGGCATCGTCGCCCTGATCATCCTGCTCGTCCTGCTGGTGCTGTCCCGGATCAAGGTGGCCGGCCCCAACCAGGCGTTCATCGTCACCGGGCGCCAGGGTCGCCAGGTCACCGACACCAGCGGCGTCGTCTCCCGCGACCAGTCCGGCCAGAAGGTCGTGATGGGCGCGAGCGTCTTCGTGCTCCCGGTCGTGCAGAAGCTGCACACGATGGACCTCTCCAGCCGCCGGATCCCGGTCGGTATCCGCGGTGCGGTCAGCAAGCAGGGCGTGAAGTGCGACCTCGAGGGCGTCGCCATCGTGAAGGTCGGCGGCACCGAGAGCTCGATCCGCGCGGCCGCCCAGCGCTTCCTCAACCAGCAGGAGGGCATCGACACCTTCACGTCGGAGGTGCTCGCCGGTGCGCTGCGCTCGATCGTCGGCCGGCTGACCATCGAGGAGATCATCCGCGACCGGGCCGCCTTCGCCTCCGCCGTCGCCGAGGAGGCCGAGTCCTCGCTCACCGGCCAGGGTCTCGTGCTGGACACCTTCCAGCTGCAGGACATCCAGGCGGAGGGGTCCTACCTGGCCGACCTGGGCCGCCCGGAGGCCGCCCGGGTGCTCAAGGAGGCGAGCATCGCCGAGGCGCGCGCCCGGCAGGCCGCGCAGCAGGAGCAGTTGCTGGCCGACGAGGCGATCGCGATCGCCCAGCGCCAGCTGGCGCTCAAGCAGGCGGAGATCACCGCCGAGACCGACGCCGCGAAGGCCCGCGCGGCGGCCGCCGGGCCGCTGGCGCAGGCCGCGCAGGACCAGGCGGTCCTCATGGAGCAGGAGAAGGTCGCCGAGCGGACGGCGGCGCTGACCGAGCGCCAGCTCGACACCCAGGTCCGCCGCCCGGCCGACGCCGAGCGCTACCGGGTCGAGCAGGAGGCCGAGGGGCGCAAGAACTCCGCCATCCTCACCGCCGAGGCGGAGCGCCAGGCCACCATCGCCGCCGCCCAGGCCGCCGCCGAGCAGGCCCGGCTCTCCGGGGAGGGCGAGCGGGCGCGGCGCTCGGCGCTCGCCGAGGCGGAAGCGATCGAGGGCGCCAAGCGCGGTGAGGCCGAGAAGCAGCGCCGCCAGGCGATCGCCGACGCGGTCGAGCGCGAGGGCGCCGCCGAGGCGGCCGCGATCCTCGCCCGCGGTCAGGCCGAGGCCGAGGCGCTCGATGCGCGCTCCGACGCCTTCGCCAAGTACGGCGAGGCGGCGATCCTGGAGATGCTGGTCAAGGTGCTGCCCGAGGTCGTGGGTGCGGCGGCCGCCCCGCTGTCCAGCGTGGACAAGATGACCGTCATCTCCTCCGACGGGGCGGGCTCGCTGGGGAAGTCGGTCGCGGCGAACGTCGCCCAGGGGCTGCAGCTGTCCGGTGACCTCACCGGCATCGACGTGGCAGCGCTGCTGCGCCGGCTCAGCGGCTCGGCGGCGCAGGGCGTGACCACCGTGCCGATCTCGTCGGACGGGGACGGCGCCTCCCGGGGCTGACGCCGGTCAGATCGCGACGGCCCACGCCTCGCCGGCGTGGGCCGCGCGCCAGGACTCCAGCTCGTACCGGGTGGCGATGGCGAACGCGGTGAGCATGGCGGCCTCCTGGTCGGGCGCGGTGCGCGCCGCGGCGTCGGTCAGCCGTCGGGCGGCGGCCGCGGCCTCCTGGAACGGGGCGGCGTCGTAGGTGGCCACCCACCGGCGGTACGGGTGGTCGGCGGCGGCCCGCGCGGCGGGGGCCAGCCGGGCGCCGACGTCGGCGTACACCCAGTAGCAGGGCAGGACGGCCGCGGCGGCGACCGGGTACGGCGCGGTCGCCGCCGTCGCCACGAGGTAGGAGGTGTACGCCAGGCAGGTCGGCGACGGCTCCGGCGGGGCGCCGGCCTCCCCCAGCAGCTCCGAGCCGAGCAGGTCGGCGTGCAGCTGCGTCTCCACGACCGCGCAGTTCTGCGCCGAGCCGGCCCAGAACGCGGCCGCCTCCGGGTCCGGGGCGCGGGCCGCCAGCAGCGCCAGCGCGCGGGCGTAGCCGCCCAGGTACAGGGTGTCCTGCTCCAGGTAGTGGCGGAACGCCTCGGGTGCCAGGGTGCCGGCGGCCAGCTCGGCGAGGAAGGGCAGCTCGTCGATCGCCCGGCGGAGGTCGGCGGTCGCCGCCCAGGCCCGGTCGCCGAAGCCCCTCACGCGGGCCAGATCCCGGCGAAGTGGTGCACCGGGCCGTGGCCGGACCCGATCCCCAGCGCGCCGCCCCCGGCCAGGGCCCGCTGCAGGTAGTCGCGGGCGGGCTCCACCAGGGCTGCCCAGTCCGGGGGCGCACCGGCGCGGGCCGCCAGCGCGGTCAACGCCGACGAGAGGGTGCAGCCGGTCCCGTGCGTCGCCGTCGTGGTCACCCGGGGGCGGCGGGTCTCCGTCGTCCCGGCGGACGTGGCCAGCACGTCGACGCTGTCGGGGCCGCCGAGGTGGCCGCCCTTCAGCAGCACCGCGCCGGGCCCGAGGTCGAGCAGTGCCCGCGCCTGCTCGTGCAGCCCGTCCACGTCGGTGGCCGGCTCGCCGTCGAGCAGCGCGGCGGCTTCGGGCACGTTCGGGGTGATCAGGTCCGCGAGCGGCAGCAGCTCGGTGCGGACGGCGGCCACCGCGTCGTCGTCGATGAGCCGGTGCCCGCTGGTCGCCACCATCACCGGGTCGCAGACGACCGGGCCGGGGCGCCGCTCGGCCAGCACGCCCGCCACCGCCCGCACCACGTCGGCGCTGCCCAGCATGCCGAGCTTGGTGGCGTGCACGTCGACGTCGTCGAGCAGGGTGTGCAGCTGCTGGGCCACGAAGTCGGCTGGCACCGGGTGGACCCCGGTGACTCCCCGGGTGTTCTGCGCCGTGAGCGCGGTGAGCACCGCCGTGCCGTACGCGCCGAGCGCGCTGAAGGTCTTCAGGTCGGCCTGGATGCCCGCTCCGCCGCTGGGGTCGCTGCCAGCCACGGTGAGCGCCGTGGGCGTCATCGCGCACCCACCGGGGCGAGCTCGGCACGGAGCGCCGCGGCCGCAGCGCGTGGGTCGGGGGCGGCGCAGACCGCGGAGACCACGCAGACGCCGTCCACCCCGGTGGCGGCCACGGCGGCGGCCCGGGCGGCGTCGATGCCGCCGATCGCCACGGCCGGCAACCCGCCCGCGTGCGCCGCGCCCGTCAGCTCCCGCACCGCGTCGAGGCCCAGCCCGGGGCCCGCCTCCGGCTTCGTCGGCGTCGCCCACACCGGGCTCAGGCCCACGTGGTCGACGGTGCCCGGCGGCAGCCGCAGGGCGGCGGTCAGGTCGGCGGTGCTCTCCACGGAGAGGCCGAGCAACCGGTCGGGTCCGAGCGCCGCCCGCACCTCGGCCGCCGGCAGGTCCTCCTGCCCGATGTGCACGCCGGAGGCGCCGGCCAGCAGGGCGACGTCGAGGGCGTCGTTCACCAGCACGGCCACGTCCGGCCGGTCGGCGAGCGCGGCCTGCACCGAGCGGGTCAGCGCCAGCAGGTCCCGGCGGGAGGCGTGCTTGTCGCGCACCTGGACGGCGGTGACCCCACCGGCCACCGCCGCGCGGACCACGTCGGCCACCGACCGTGGCCGGCACAGCTCCGTGTCGGTGACCAGGTAGAGCGTCGGGTCGAACGCCGGTCGCATCAGTCGCTCCGCACGTCCGCGCCCGCGAGGTCGTCGGGGCCGACGGCGTCCAGGGCGTCGAGCCAGGCGGGCGCGAACGTGCCGGGCCCCGTGGCGGTCTCGGCGGCCCGCTCCGCGGCGAGCGCGACGTGCGCGTGCCCTGCCACCGCACCGGTCAGGGCGTCGCCGGTCGCGGCGACGTAGGCCGCCACCAGGGCGCCGAGCGCGCACCCGGCACCCGTGGTGCGGGTCAGCAGCGGTGAGCCGCCGCCCACCCGGATGGTCCGCGCGCCGTCGGTGATCAGGTCCACCGCGCCGCTGACGGCCACCACACCCCCGGTGCGTGCCGCGAGCTGTGCGGCGGCGGTCGCCGCGTCATCGGCGCCGGCGGTGCTGTCGACCCCGCGGCCGCCGGCGCCGGCGCCGGCCAGCGCCATGACCTCCGAGGCGTTGCCGCGCACCACGACCGGCGAGAGCTCGACCAGCTCGCCGGCGAGCGCCGTGCGGTAGGCCAGCGGACCCACGGCCACCGGGTCGAGCACCCAGGGGGTGCCCGCCGCGCCGGCCGAGCGGGCGGCCAGCCGCATCGCCGCGGCGGTGCGCTGGTGCACGGTGCCCACGTTGACCAGGACGGCGGAGGCGACGGCGGCGAAGTCCTCGGCCTCCTCCGGGGCGTCGACCATCGCCGGCGCCGCGCCGACGGCCAGCAGGGCATTGGCGGTGAGCGTCTGCACCACCGTGTTGGTCAGGCAGTGGACGAGCGGTGCGTTCTCGCGCAGCGCCGCGCGGGCGGCGCGCAGGTCGACGACTTCCACAGCATCGGACATGCCGGTGACATCCCTTCGCCAGTGCGAACTGGAGCAGGTTCGACGGGTGTGTTCTCAGTCCCGGGCGGGACACCCCGTGCCACGTACGGGCTCGAACCTAGCGCAGCGGGCCGGGGGCCGTCACCACCGACCTCGTCGACGGACGGGCGGGTGCCCTACGGTCGGCCCGTGGACCACCACCTCGCCCAGGTCAACGTCTCCCGCCTGCTCGCCCCGCTCGACAGCCCCGTGCTGGCCGATTTCATGGCCGCCCTGGACGAGGTCAACGCCGAGGCCGACCGGGCGCCCGGCTTCGTCTGGCGGCTGCAGACCGAGGACGGCAACGCCACCTCGGTGCAGGCGTTCGGCTGGGACGCCGCCGGCAGCCACGGCGTGATCGTGAACCTCACCGTCTGGCGGGACGTCGAGTCGCTGGCCGCCTACGTCTTCGGCGGGCGGCACGTGCAGATCATGCGGCGGCGCCGGGAGTGGTTCTCCCGCGCCGCCGAGGCGACGACCGCGCTGTGGTGGATCCCGGCGGGCACCCTGCCGACCACCGACGACGCGGAGGCGCGCATCCGGCACCTGCGAGCGCACGGCCCGACCCCCGAGGCGTTCACCTTCCGCACGCACTTCCCGCCGCTGGAGGGAGCCGTGGCGCCGTCGTCGGACGACTGGCTCTGCCCGGCATGAGGCTGCTGCTCACCTCCGCCGGCCTCTGCGACCCGACGCTGGTCGCGGCGACGGAGGAGCTGGCCGGACGCCCGCTGAGCGGGCTGCGGGCCGCCGTCGTCCCCACGGCGGCCAACGTCATCGCGGGCGACAAGGGCTGGCTGATCGCCGACTTCGTGAACTTGCAGCGCGCCGGGTTCGCCGAGGTCGACATCGTCGACGTCTCGGCGCTGGAGGCCGAGGTGTGGGAGCCGCGACTGGAGGCGGCCGACGTCCTGGTGCTCACCGGTGGGGACACCACGCACCTGCTGCGGTGGCTGCGCCGCTCGGGCCTGGCCGACCGGCTGCCCGATCTGCTCGGTGAGCGGCTGCTGATCGGGATCAGCGCCGGCAGCATGGTGCTCGGGCCGCACCTCGCGCTGAGCCAGTCGGAGCAGCCGCGACCGGAGGACACCGTGGGCCTCGGCCTGGTCGACGTCCTGGTCGTGCCGCACCTGGGCTCGCCGTACTTCCCGAACGCGTCGGAGGAGGCCCTCCGGGAAGCGGCGCGCGACCTGGGGCACCGCGTGTTCGGGCTGGCGGACGGCACCGCGCTGGCCGTCGACGGCGACCGCGTGGCGGTCGTCGGCGCGGGTCCGCACCTGGAGCTCGAGCCGGCCGCGTCGCGATGAGCGCAGCCGCCACGGAGCCCGCCCGCGCGGTGCGTCGCGGTCTGCCGGATCGGGTCGGTGGTGGTCCCTTGCCCGCTCGTCGGTCGCCCGCCACGCTGGGCGGATGGTGCAGAGCGGAACGAGCGTGGGCACGGTCGTCCGGTGGGACGGCGACGAGGGGGGCGGCCTCGTCGAGTCGCCGGACCTCCCCGGCCACTGCTGGGTCGAGGTGGGAGCGCTGCATCCCAGCGCCCGTGGCTCCCTTCGCGCGGGGCAGGTCGTGGAGGTCTCCTGGACCGAGACGGGCGTCGGCGACCATCCCGTCCGGGCCGACCTGGTGACGCCTCGCGACGACCTGCAGGCCACGCCGGGAGCCTGAGCCCGGTGGAGCTCAGGCCTCGGTGAGGGCGGTGCTGGGCAGCCAGTCGGCGTCGAGCAGCTCGGCGATCTCCCGCAGCGCCGAGGTGTCCGCCCCGGCCGTGGAGCCGCTGACCGCCAGCCGCTCGACCATCATCCGGGCCACTTGCTCCTCGACCGTGTCGGCCGCGAACGCCACCCGCCACGGAGAGGCCTTCCCGTCGCGGTGGGTGCGCCCGGTGACCTGCCGGGCCTGGATGCCGGAGAACCGCGGCTGGTGGAACAACCCCACGCGGGGCGCCTCCGACGCCGTCGACCCGTCGGGCAGCAGCTCACCGGCGTGCAGGCTGATCGACGCGGTCACCGTGAAGACGCACACCGCCGCGTCGCCGCGCTGGAACCGCAGCCGCTCGGCCTCGACGTCGAAGCGGTCGCGCCCGTAGATGCCGGCCACCGGGATGCCGGCGTCCAGCAGCGCCTCGCGGATCGGATCAGCCGCCGTCTCCACGAACTCGACCGAGACCGCGACCTGCCGCTCCGCCTCCACCTGCGCCTTGATCCAGTCGACCGTCGCCTGCACGCGGATCAGCCCGGCCTTCTGCCGGAACCGCAGCAGGGCCGCGCGACCGCGGGCGGACTGCCGGCCGCGCCGGGCCAGTTGCATCTCTGCGCGGAACTCCGACCACTCGGCCTCGTACTGCGCCCGCTCGGCCGGGCTGAGCAGCACCGGCGTCCCCGTCACCGACACCGGTCCCCACGGGGCCGGGCGGTGCAGCGTCGCCGGTGGATCGGCGTCGGCGAGCCAGGACTGCAACCGGGCGAGGTCGGCCCGGCGCTCGTCGGCGTCCTCGGTCCACTGCCAGCCGTAGCGGCCACGTTCCACGTGGAACGTGTGCCGCTCGAGCGCCTTCGGCAGGTCGGCCCAGTCCTTGATCGACTCCTCGTGCCGGGCGGCGAACTCCGGCGCCAGGTAGGGCAGCTCCAGGGGGGTGTGCGCCGGCGTCGCGGTCGCGGCCAGGACGTACGGGGTGTCCTTGACCCGCGCGGCGCCGGAGACGGCCTTCCAGTGCTTCCACCGCTGCGTCGTCGTGTGCCGCACCATGTGCGCCTCGTCGGCGACGACGACGTCGAAGCGCAGCTTCGCCACCTTGCCCAGCCGGTCCCAGGTGGTCACGCACCAGCGCAGGCCACCGTCGCCGAAGCCGGCGATCGAGCGCGCCCAGTGCGGGATGGTGATGGCGGCCGGCCGGTCGGCGATGACCAGCGCGGTGCGGACGTCGCGCTGCTCGGCGATCGCCTTGACCGCCAGGATCGCGGTTCCGGTCTTGCCGACGCCGGGATCGTCACCGAGGAGGAAGACCCTGCCCCCGGCGGCCGCATGGGCCGCCACCACGTCGGCGCCGTCGCACTGCTGGTCCCGTGGCGTGAGCGGCCGGGCCTCGGGAAGGGGGCGGGGCGCCTCGTTGAGCTCGTCCTCGAGGAAGCGCTCGAGGCTGTAGGGCGGCGGGTCGTAGGGCGCGAGCTCGGGCGGCAGGGACCGGCCCACCCACACGTGGGCCTGCAGGCCCGGGTGCCAGACCGCTCCCGGCGCGGGCGCGCGGAACGGCACGGCCAGCACCCACACCCTCTCCCCCGGGCCCGCGCTGGGCAGCTCGGGCGCGGCCTTCTTCGGCGTGGGCTTCCGCGCTGCCGGCTTCCGTGGCGCGGCCTTCCTCGTGGTCCCCGTCGACCGTCGAGTGCTGGTCGCGCTCCGGCGTCGTCCTGGCATCTGCTCCCCCTCGTGGACCTCCCGGCACGGTAGAGGCGGGAAGCGACGCCGCCCCGCAGGAGCCGAGCGCGCCGCCGTCGGATCGTCGTGGACGTGTCGTCCCCGGATGGCGACCCCGCCACGTCGACGGCGGGTGCCTCGCGCTGGACGGCGACACCGGCGAGACGGAGGTGGTGCTGGACTGAGCGGGGCGCGGCGCCGGGCGTCTGGTGGAATCGCCGGGTGACGTTGAACCCCGAGGAGGCCCTCGCCGCCCGGACGCTGGGCGAGGCCGGACCGCGCGTCGTCTTCGTGCACGGGCTCTTCGGCCAGGGGAAGAACTGGACGACGATCGCCAGGGGGCTGGCCGACGACCACCGGGTGACCCTGCTCGACCTGCCCAACCACGGTCACTCGCCGTGGACCGAGCGTGTCGACTACGTGGACATGGCCGAGATGGTCGCCGCCGAGCTGGAGTCCTTCGGCGAGCCGGCCACCCTCGTCGGTCACTCCATGGGCGGCAAGGTCGCGATGCAGCTGGCGCTGCGCCGGCCGGAGCTGCTGCGCGCACTCGTGGTCGTCGACATCGCCCCGGTCGAGTACCCGCTGCAGGGCGGGCGGACCGAGGACCCCGACGAGGAGGCCTCGCCGTTCGCGGCCTTCATCGCCGCGATGCGGGCGATCGACCTGGGTGCGCTGGAGTCCCGTTCCGACGCCGACGCCGCCCTCCGCACCGCCGTGCCCAGCCGGATGGTGCGCAGCTTCCTGCTGCAGAGCCTCGGCCGGGAGGAGTCGGGGGACGGCTGGCAGTGGCGGCTGAACCTGGAGTTGCTCGAGCGAGACCTCGGCGAGCTGCGCGGCTTCCCCGATCCCCCGCCCGGTGCCGTGTTCGACGGGCCGGTGCTGTGGATCGCGGGGGCGAACTCCCACTACGTGCTCCCCGAGGACCGGCCGCACATGGACGCGCTCTTCCCGTCCACCCGGCTCGTGCGGATCAAGAACGCCGGCCACTGGGTGCACTCGGAGCAGCCCGAGGTGTTCCTCGAGACCCTCCGCCGGTTCCTGGCGGCCGTCGAGTGACCGTCGCCCGGTCCCTGGTCCTCTTCGCCCTCGCGGCCGTCGCCGAGATCGGCGGTGCCTGGTTGGTGTGGCAGGGGGTCCGGGAACACCGCGGCTGGGCCTGGATCGGCGCCGGCGTCATCGCGCTCGGGCTGTACGGGTTCGCCGCCACGCTCCAGCCGGACGCGAACTTCGGCCGGATCCTCGCCGCCTACGGCGGGGTCTTCGTGGCCGGCTCGCTGGCCTGGGGCATGGTCGTCGACGGCTTCCGGCCGGACCGGTACGACGTCGCCGGCGCACTGATCTGCCTCGTCGGCGTCGCGGTGATCATGTACGCCCCGCGCGGGGTGTGAGCCGAGCGGCGTCGCCGCAGCGGTCACGGGCCGGCGCGGCTCAGGATCTCCGTGCCGTCGGGCCGGTAGGTGCGCCAGCGGCCGGTGCCGGGATCTCGTCGAATCGTGAACCCGCCCTCGTGGCAGGACGTGTGGTGCCGCTCGCAGAGCAGGGCGCCGTTGTCGCAGCTCGTCGGCCCGCCGTGTGCCCAGTGCACGACGTGGTGGACGTCGCACCACTCCGGCGGTGCATCGCAGCCGGCGAAGACGCAGTGCGCGTCGCGAACCTCGATGGCCCGGCGGATCGCCGCGGATGAAGTCCGCTGCGCTCGGCCGACGTCCAGGGGCAGCCCGTCCGGGCCGGTGATGACGCGGGCGATACTGGCGTCGCAGGCCAGCCGGCGTGCCGTCTCGGGGTTGATGGGACCGGACCAGCCCAAGGAACCACCAGCGACACCGGGAGCGCCGCGCGCGGCGCACAGGGCGAACCAGTCGATCGTCACGCGCACGTGTGGCCGCTCCCCGCGGACGTCGGGGAGCGAGCCGCCGTCGAGAGCCCCGCGAGCCAGCGCGACCAGCGCGTCGGCCTGCCGCTCGGCGTGGGACCGGAGGTCACCGGCAGGGCGGTCGCCGTTCATGAGAGCGGCGAGCGCGGTGTGCAGGTACTCGCCGCCGACGGCATCGAGGTCACCGCGCAGGTGCACCCGGCCGTCGAGCCCGGACGCCATGGTGAACCGGCGGCGCACGTCGGCGGCGTCGTCCAAGGTCCCGTCGGGGTCCACTCCGGCGACCCACTCCTTCACGCCCCGCGCGGTCTCGTGCGGGGCTGTGGCCCGGGCCAGGTCGGCCAGGATGCCGTCGGTCTCGCCGAGGTCGATACCGATCTCGGCGGCCTTGGCGATCCGGCCGGGCGTCATGGCCTTCGTGATGACCCGAGCGTGCGCGGCACTGATCGCCCCGGCGGCGAAGGCCGCCGCTGTTTCCGGGAGCTGCTCGAGCCGCCGGCCGGTGGAGACCGTCGCGGTGGCCTGCTCGGGCGCCATGCGGCAGCTGCCCCGCAGCCAGGCCTTCATGGAGACGGCGCCGTCACGGCGGTAGGCCTCCCGGCGGTCGGCCGCACGGACCGCCGTGGTCAGCGCGGCCGCCATGCGGTTCGTCGCGGCCACCAGGCTGCCGACGAGGTCGAGCAGACCGTCGTCGGAGAACTCGGCGAGATCGGTGGCGGCCAGCTCGTCGAGGGCGGACAGCAGCTCGGACACCGTGCCCTCCTCCCGGTCCGCGACCTCGTCGTTGCACCCAGGCTAGGCCGCGGGTACGACAGAAAAGGCCAGTTCAGCGGCCGTATCGCGTCCTTGATGTGCACGGGCGCGGCGCTCGCCCGGCGACGACATGGCGGTGGCACGCCTCGCCCGTCCCTGCCTCATCGGGGTGGCCTGGACCGCGCGCCGCGTCGGCACCACCGCCGCGGCGCGTCAGGATGACGCCGACGCCTCGGGACCGGAGCCCCCGGCCGGCGCGCAGCCACCAGGAGTGAGTCGATGGCGTGCCCAGGTCCGCACCAGCCGGGCGCCGGCGACCCGTACGGCGCCCCCGGCCCCGCCACCTGGGGACAGGCGCAGGCCCCCTACGGCGGCTACCCCCAGGCCGGCGTTTACCGGGGCCCGCCGCCACCGCACGGCCCCGGCTACCCGCCCTACAGTCCGCCGTACGGCTATCCCTACGCGCTGCCCCAGCGCACCAACGGCATGGCCATCGCCTCGATGGTGCTGGGGATCCTCTGGCTGTACTGGATCGGCAGCATCCTGGCACTGGTCTTCGGCTACACGGCCAAGCGGCAGATCCAGGAGCGCGGCGAGGCCGGTGGCGGCATGGCGACGGCCGGCATCGTGCTCGGCTGGATCGGGGTCGGGTTCTTCGCCCTGTTCGTCCTCTTCGGGATCGCCTCCACCGCCGGCTACTGAGGCCGCCTCGGCGCCCCGGACCGCCGCCCTGCGCGGGTTCGGCCTGCCGGTGTCCGCAACGCCCTGGAGCCACGCCCTCGTCGCTGCGATGCTGGTCGGGTGCGGCAGGAGTCGGTGGTGCACCGCCCGCACCCGGCGCTGCGCCGGTACGTCGCGGCGGCCCTGGGCTACCGGCACGAGGGGTTCCCGCCCGGCGAGCACCTGGGCCTGCCCTCCCCCTGGCTGACCGTCGTCCTCACCCTGGACGACCCGCTGGAGATGGCCGCCCACCCCGACCCCGCCCAGTCCCCCGGCCGGTTCGACGCGCTCGTCGGCGGCCTGCACACCCGTCCGGCGCGGATCGTGCACCCCGGTCGGCAGGCCGGCATCCAGCTCTCGCTCACGCCGCTGGGGGCGCGCGCCCTGCTGGGCCTGCCCGCCGGCGAGCTGGCGTCGCTGGACGTGCCGCTGACCGACCTGCTGGGCCCGGCCGGCACCGAGCTGGTGGACGGGCTGCGGACCGCCGCGGGGTGGCCCGCACGGTTCGCCGCGCTGGACGCGGCGCTGCTGCGCCGACTCCGGGACGTCGACGGCGTCCCGGCGGAGGTCGCGGAGGCCTGGCGGCTGACGACGGCGGCCGGGGGGCGGCTGCGGGTGTCCCAGCTGGCCGCCCGGGTCGGCTGGTCCACCCGGCACCTCGAGCAGCGGTTCCGCGCCGAGACGGGGCTGGGACCCAAGGAGGCAGCCCGGGTCGTGCGCTTCGACCGGGCCCGCCGTGCGCTCGCGGGGCGGGTCTCCCGCGGCCTGCCGCCCGATCTTGCCGGGCTCGCCGTCGCCGCCGGCTTCAGCGACCAGGCGCACCTGACCCGGGAGTGGCGGGCCTTCTCCGGGCTGCCGCCCACCCGCTGGCTGGCGGCGGAGTTCGGATACGTTCAAGACACCGCCGCGCTCGCCACGGCACTGTCGTCGCCATGACGACGACGCAGCAGACCGACCAGCAGCAGACGGCGCCGGCCCCCGTGGTGTGGCCGGCCTTCCGGGCCCGGGACGCCCGCGGGCTCATCCGCTTCCTCGTGGACGTCCTCGGCTTCGAGGAGACCGTGGTGTACGGCGAGGGCGACCGGGTCGACCACGCCCAGCTCGACTGGCCCGAGGGCGGCGGGGTCATGCTCGGCTCCGTCCGGGACGACGGCGGCCAGTGGCCGGTGGAGGCGACCGGCTGCTACGTGGTCACCGCCGATCCGGACGGCGTGCACGCGCGGGCCGTCGCCGCCGGGGCGGAGATCGTGCGGGCCCCCTACACCACTGACTACGGCTCCCGGGACGTCACCATCCGCGACCCCGAGGGCAACGTCTGGCAGTTCGGCACCTACCGCGGCGAGCCGCGCCGGTCGAGCTGACCGGGGCAGGAACCGCGCACCGGCCCGGGTCGGAGCACCGGCCCGGGCCGGCGCGCACATCTCGCGCGGACCCGTCGCGCAGGCCAAGATCAATCACATGAGCGACGCCCGCGCCGGACAGCCCGCCCAGCCCGCCGACCTGATCGACGTCGCCTCGCTGGTCAGCGCGTACTACACCGTCGAGCCGGACCCGGCCGAGCCGACGCAGCAGGTCGCGTTCGGCACCTCGGGCCACCGCGGCTCGGCGTTCGACGCGGCGTTCAACGAGGCGCACATCCTCGCCACGACGCAGGCCATCTGCGAGTACCGCGCCGAACAGCGGTACGACGGGCCGCTCTTCCTCGGCCGGGACACCCACGCGCTCTCCGAGCCGGCCTGGGCGACGGCGCTGGAGGTGCTGGTGGCCAACGACGTCACCGTTCTGGTCGACGCCGGCGAGCGCTACACCCCCACCCCGGCGATCAGCCACGCGATCCTGCGGGCCAACCAGGGGAAGCGGACGGGGCTCGCGGACGGCATCGTCGTCACCCCGTCGCACAACCCGCCGCGCGACGGCGGCTTCAAGTACAACCCGCCCTCCGGCGGGCCCGCCGACACCGACGCCACGGGGTGGATCGCCGGGCGGGCCAACGACCTCCTGCGGGCCGGGCTCTCCGGCGTCCGCCGGGTACCGGTGGAGCAGGCGCGCGGGACGGCGCAGGCCTACGACTTCCTGGGCACCTACGTCGACGACCTGCCGCAGGTCATCGACCTCGACGCGATCCGCGACGCGGGCGTGCGCATCGGCGCCGACCCCCTCGGTGGTGCCAGCGTCGACTACTGGGCGGCCATCGCCGAGCGCCACCGGCTCGACCTCACCGTGGTCAACCCGCTGGTCGACCCGACGTGGCGGTTCATGACGCTGGACTGGGACGGCAAGATCCGGATGGACTGCTCCTCCCCCGCGGCGATGGCCTCGCTGGTCGACCGCCGGAACGAGTTCCAGATCGCCACCGGCAACGACGCCGACGCCGACCGGCACGGCATCGTCACCCCCGACGCCGGGCTGATGAACCCCAACCACTTCCTCGCCGTCGCGATCGCCTACCTGCTCAGCCACCGGCCCGGGTGGGCCAAGGACGTCGCCGTCGGCAAGACGCTGGTTTCCAGCTCGCTGATCGACCGGGTCGTCGCCGACCTGGACCGAAAGCTGGTCGAGGTCCCGGTCGGCTTCAAGTGGTTCGTGCCGGGGCTGCTGGACGGGTCGGTCGGCTTCGGTGGCGAGGAGTCCGCCGGCGCCTCGTTCCTGCGCCGGGACGGCGGTGTCTGGACGACGGACAAGGACGGCCTCCTGCTCGCGCTGCTGGCCGCCGAGATCCAGGCCGTGACGGGCCGGTCCCCCTCGAAGCTGCACAAGCAGCTCACCGACCACTTCGGCGAGTCCGCCTACGCCCGGATCGACGCGCCGGCGACCCGCGCGGAGAAGGCGGCGCTGGGCAAGCTCTCCCCCGAGGACGTCGCCGCCACCGAGCTGGCCGGGGAGCCGATCACCGCGAAGCTCACCCGCGCCCCCGGCAACGACGCCCCGATCGGCGGGCTGAAGGTGACCACGGAGAACGCCTGGTTCGCCGCCCGCCCCTCGGGGACCGAGGACGTCTACAAGATCTACGCCGAGTCCTTCCGCGGGCCGGAGCACCTCGCGCAGGTGCAGGAGGAGGCGCGCGCCGTCGTCGCCACCGCGCTCGGCAGCTGACGCCTCCGCCGCGGTCAGCGGGCGAGCAACCCGCCCACGGCCATGGCGGCGAGCATCAGGAACGGGAGGCCGAACAGGACGAGGCCCGCCCACCGCGGGAGCGGCACCATCTCGGCACCGGTCCGCGGGTCGACGACCTTGTCCCCGGAGGCGTCGTGCCGGACGGTGCGGACGATCCGGGCGACGCAGGCGGCGAGCACGAGCGCGGCGACCACGCAGACGGCCCACGCGGGCAGGTCGAGCACGGAGGTCTCCCCGGCACCGAGGGCCCACAGGGAGTCGGCGAGCAGGAAGCAGGCCAGCCCGATGGACGCCGCCGTTCCCAGGTCCCGCCAGGTCAGCCCCCGCAGCGTGTCCCGCCAGCCGCGGCTGGGGGCGGCCCCGAGCACGTCGGCGACCCGGTCGGCGTACTCCGTGGCCGGGCCGAACGCCTCCCGCGGGTGCTCCCCGGTCTCGGCGACGTGGCTCTGCACCTCCGCGAGCACCTCGCCGATCCGGGCACCGGGGACGTCGCGCATCCGCAGGCGCAGCAGGAGGGCGTCGTGCCAGGCCTGCTCGCTGCTGTTCAGGACCTTCCCCATGGTGGGCTCCTCAGGCGGGGACGCACGGGGACGAGAGCAGGCCGGCGGCCCGCTCGGTGAACGTGCGCCACTGGTCGGCGCGCTCGCGCAGCGCCTGCTCGCCGGCGGTGGTCAGGGTGAAGAATTTGCGGCCCGGCCCGCCGTCGCCGGCCTCCCAGGACGAGGAGACCAGCCCCTCGGTCTCCAGCCGGGTCAGGATCGGGTACAGCGTGCCGCCCTTCACCGAACCGAGGCCGGCCTCGGCCAGCCGGGCGGCGATCGCGTAGCCGTACGTCGGGCCGTCGGCCACCACGCGGAGCACGCACAGCGAGAGCACGCCGCGCATCCACTCCCCGGGCCAGCGGTCCTCCGTCACGTGCTAGACAGTACGACTGACTAGTCAGGCGCACAACCTACTGAGAGGCCCGTCCCCCTCGGCCCCGTCCGGAGGCTCGCCCCGAGCCTGCGAGGGGTGAGGAGGACGGGGTCCTTCTTCAGCTGACGTCCTCGTCGACCCAGTCCAGCGACTTGGTCACCGCCTTCTGCCAGTTGCGGTAGTTGCGCTCCCGCTCCTCGGCAGGCATCTGCGGCTCCCAGCGCTTGTCCTCGGCCCACTTGGCGGTCAGCTCGTCGAGGTCGGACCAGAAGCCGACGGCCAGGCCGGCGGCGTAGGCGGCGCCCAGCGCGGTGGTCTCGGCGATCTTCGGCCGGATCACCGGGACGTCGAGCAGGTCGGCCTGGAACTGCATGAGCAGCTCGTTGCCGACCATGCCGCCGTCGACCCGCAGCTCGGTCAGGTCGACGCCGGAGTCGGCGTTCATCGCGTCCAGCACCTCGCGGGTCTGGTAGGCGGTCGCCTCCAGCACGGCCCGGGCGAGGTGCCCCTTGTTGACGTACCGGGTGAGCCCGACGACGGCGCCGCGGGCGTCGGCGCGCCAGTGCGGCGCGAACAGCCCGGAGAACGCCGGGACGAAGTACGCCCCGCCGTTGTCGTCGACCGAGCGGGCCAGGTCCTCGATCTCCGGGGCGCTCTTGATCATGCCCAGGTTGTCCCGGACCCACTGCACCAGCGAGCCGGTCACGGCGATCGACCCCTCCAGGGCGTACACCGGCTTGGCGTCGCCGAGCTGGTAGCACAGCGTGGTGAGCAGGCCGTTCTCCGAGGGGACGGCCTCCTCCCCGGTGTTGAGCAGCATGAAGTTGCCGGTGCCGTAGGTGTTCTTGGCCATCCCGCGCTCGAAGCAGACCTGGCCGAAGGTCGCCGCCTGCTGGTCGCCGAGCGAGCCGGCGATCGGCACGCCGCCCAGGAAGCCGGCCTTGCGGCCCCTGCCGTACTCCTCGGAGTTGGAGCGGATCTCCGGGAGCATGGACGTCGGGATGCCCATCTCCTCGGCGATGGACTCGTCCCAGGCGAGCGTCCGGTAGTCCATGAGCATCGTGCGCGAGGCGTTGGAGACGTCCGTGAGGTGCTGGCCGCCGTCGGCCCCGCCGGTCATGTTCCAGATCAGCCAGGAGTCGATGGTGCCCATCAGCAGCTCGCCGCGCTCGGCCCGCTCCCGGGCGCCGTCGACGTTGTCGAGGATCCAGCGCACCTTCGGGCCGGCGAAGTAGGTGGCCAGCGGCAGCCCGACCTTGTCCTTGTACCGGTCGGCGCCGCCGCCGAGCGCGCCGAGCTCGTCGATGATCTTCGTCGTGCGGGTGTCCTGCCAGACGATGGCGTTGTAGACCGGCTGCCCGGTCGCCCGGTCCCAGACGACGGCGGTCTCGCGCTGGTTGGTGATCCCGATGGCGACGACGTCGGAGGCGCCCGCGTCGCTGCGCGCTATCGCCTGCCCGACCACCTCGCGGGTGTTCCGCCAGATCTCCAGCGCGTCGTGCTCGACCCACCCGGCCCGCGGGAAGATCTGCTGGTGCTCCTTCTGCCCGACCGACACCACCGCGCCGTCGTGGTCGAAGATCATGCAGCGGGTGCTGGTGGTGCCCTGGTCGATGGCTACGACGTACTGCGGCATGGGGAGTTCCTCTCGATCGGAAGTGGTCAGAGCGGGACGTGCGACAGGCCGCCGGCGAGGACGGCACCGAGGAGCGGGCCGACGATCGGGACCCAGGCGTACCCCCAGTTGCTGTCCCCCTTGCCCCGGATCGGCAGGACGGCGTGGGCGATGCGGGGCCCGAGGTCGCGGGCGGGGTTGATGGCGTAGCCGGTGGGGCCGCCGAGGGAGGCGCCGATGCCGACGACCAGCAGGGCGACGGCCAGCGGGCCGAGCTGGGTGGGCGTGTCCCCGAACCGCAGGATGATGTAGACCAGCACGAACGTGCCCACCATCTCGCTGATCACGTTGTCCTTGACCGTGCCGGTGGCCGGCCCGGTCGCGAAGGTGCCCAGCTGGGTGCCGGCGGCCTCGGGGTCGTTGTAGTGCCCGTAGTACGCCAGGTAGGCCACGACCGCGCCGAGGAAGGCCCCGACCAGCTGCCCGGCGAAGTAGGTGAACGTGGTGGCGACGGTGACGGGGACGCCGATGGCGTACGTGTCGGTCCCGCTGACCAGCAGGCCGACGGTGACGGCCGGGTTGATGTGGGCACCGGAGCTCGCTCCGGCGAAGACGCCGGCGAAGACGGCGAGCCCCCAGCCGAAGATGATGACGATCCAGCCGCCGCCGTTGCCGAACGTCTTGGGCAGGGCGACGTTGGCGACCACCCCGACGCCGAGCAGCAACAGGATGCCGGTGCCGAGTACTTCACTCCCGAAGACGGTCCAGAGACCGAGGGTGTCCACGTGTAGGCGCTCCTCGAGGCGGGCCCGCCGTACAGCGGACCGTGGATGTCGGGGACGCGGCGGTGGTCACCACCGCCGAGCCCGTTCTGCGGACCGTAGGAGGGCTCCTGTGACCTGGACAACAGTCGCGGTTCGACATCATCGGACGGTGACGATCACGGCGCGCCCCACGCGATGCTGAGCTGCACCGCGCGCTCCCAGCGCGGGTACTCCGCGGTCAGCGCCTGCGCCCGCCCGGGCGACGGCGTCCACTGCGCCGCGCGGTGCCAGTTGCGGCGCAGCGCGGCGACGTCGGACCAGACCCCGACCGCCAGACCCGCGGCGTACGCGGCACCGAGCGACACGGTCTCCCCGACCATCGGGCGCACCACCGGGGTGTCCAGCACGTCGGCGATGAACTGCATCAGCAGGTTGTTGGTGGTCATCCCGCCGTCCACCCGCAGCGCCGGCAGCGACAGCCCCGAGTCGGCCGCCATCGCCTGGATCACGTCCCGGGTCTGCCAGCCGGTGGCCTCCAGCACCGCCCGGGCCAGGTGCCCCTTGGTGACGTAGGAGGTCAGCCCGGCCACCAGCCCGCGGGCCTCGCCCCGCCAGTGCGGGGCCAGCAGGCCGGAGAACGCGGGGACGACGTAGCAGCCGCCGTTGTCCTCCACCGTGCGGGCCAGCGTCTCGACCTCCGGCGCGGTGCCGATCAGCCCGAGCCCGTCGCGCAGCCACTGCACCAGCGCGCCGGCGACGGCCACCGATCCCTCCAGCGCGTACCGGGGCGGCTCCCCGGCCAGCTGGTACGCCACCGTGCTGATCGAGCCCGAGCGCGTGCGCACCAGTTCCGTGCCGGTGTTCTGCAGCAGGAAGCTCCCGGTGCCGTAGGTGCACTTGGCCTCCCCCGGCGCGAAGCACGCCTGCCCGAACAGCGCCGCCTGCTGGTCGCCGAGCGCCCCGGCGATGGGCAACGGCTGCGCGAGCGCGGTCGCCGGGCCGAGCACGCCGACCGAGGGCCGGATCTCCGGGAGCATCGGGGCGGGGATGCCGAAGAAGTCCAGCAGGTCCGGGTCCCAGCGGCAGGCGCGGACGTCCATCAGCAGGGTGCGGCTGGCATTGGTCACGTCGGTGACGTGCAGGCCACCGTCCGGCCCGCCGGTGAGGTTCCAGATGAGCCAGGTCTCCATCGTCCCGAACAGCAGCTCCCCGCGCTCCGCCCGTTCCCGGGCGCGGGGCACGTGCTCGAGGATCCAGCGCAGCCGCGGCCCGGAGAAGTAGCCGGCGATCGCCATGCCGCTGCGCTCGGGCACCAGCGGTGCCTCCGGGCGCGCGCCGAGCTCGGCGACCAGGTCCGCCGTCCGGGTGTCCTGCCAGACCAGGGCCCGCAGCACGGGCCGGCCGGTGGCCCGGTCCCAGACGACGGTGGTCTCCCGCTGGTTGGCGATGCCGAGGGCGACCACGGTGCCCGCACCACCGACGTCGGCCAGCACCTGGTCGGCGGTCCACCGGGTGTTCGCCCAGATCTCCATCGGGTCGTGCTCGACCCATCCCGGGCGGGGGAAGTACTGCCGGTGCTCCCGCTGCCGGACGGCGACCATGCGCCCACCGCGGTCGAAGACCAGGGAGCGGGTCGACGTCGTCCCCTGGTCCACGGCGAGGACGTACCGGTCAGGCACCGCCGTACCCCAGTTCCCGGGAGACGGCGGTGGCCGCATCGGTGACCATGCCGAGGAGCAGGCTCCGGGGCGCGCCACGGCCGTCGAACAACGAGGTCACGGGGCCGTTCACGCCCAGCGCGGCCACGACCGGCCCGCCGGGCCCCCGGACGGGGGCGGCGATGCACCCGCGGCCGGGCTCGTGCTCCCCCCGGTCGGCCGCCCAGCCGCGGGTCCGCACCTCGGCCAGCCCGGCGGCGCGGTTCCCGGTGGCGGTCCGCGCCGGCCGGGGCTCGAGCGCGTGCGCCAGGAGGACCTTGCCCAGTCCCGTCGTCCGCGCGGGCAGCGCGACCCCCACCTCGAGCACCTGGGCCGAGTCGTCGGGCCGGAAGACGTGGTGGACGACGACCACCTCGTCCTCGCCGGCGAGCGTGGCCAGCCGCACCGTGTGCCCGCTGCGGGCGGCGAGTGCGTCGGCCCAGTTCGATGCGCGCGCGCGGAGCTCGTTGACGTCCAGGGAACTCCCCAGCCGCAGCAGGCCCGGGCCGATGCTGTACCGGCCGGTCGCCCGGTCCTGCGCCACGAACCCCACGTGCAGCAACGTGCGCAGCAGGCCGTGGGTGGTGGTCTTGGCCAGCCCGACGGTCTCGGCGATCTCGGTGACCCCGAGTGCGTTCCGCGCCCCGGCGATCACCTGCAGGATCGCCGCGGCCCGCTCGATGGACTGCACGGTGCCCGGCATGGCGCCCGACGGTAGGGCATCCGGGACGCTGTCGTTCCCTCTTCCGGTGCGACGATGTAGGACGCCGCACGTCGACGGGCGTCCGGGGTCGACCTACCGTGGCCGGTAGCCGGGGGTGGCGGAGGACGCCTGCCCGCGGCGGAGAGCAGTGACACGGAGGTGCACCGGTGCCCGGGCACCTCCCAGCGCGTTCCCGTCCGGTGGGCGGGCATCCCCCGGGGAGTGCAGATGACGGCAGTACGCCCGCTCGGGCCGGAGCAGCGCGCCCAGGCCTGGGCCGAGCTCGCGGAGGAGGGCTTCGAGGTCCTCGTCGTCGGCGGCGGGGTGACCGGGGCCGGGGTGGCGCTGGACGCCGCCACCCGCGGTCTGCGCACGGCCCTGGTCGAGGCCCGCGACTTCGCCAGCGGCACCTCCTCCCGCTCCTCGAAGCTGTTCCACGGGGGTCTGCGCTACCTGGAACAGCTCGACTTCGGCCTGGTCCGGGAGGCGCTGCACGAGCGTGACCTGTCGGTCAACCGGCTCGCCCCGCACCTGGTCCGGCCGGTGCCCTTCCTGTACCCGCTGACCCACCACTGGGAGCGGCCCTACGTCGCGGCGGGGCTGACCCTCTACGACGGGCTGGCCCGGCTCGGCGCGCTCGCCGACCCGATGCCGGCGCAGAAGCACCTCACCCGCACCGGCGCCCGGCGGCTGTTCCCGGCGCTCAAGCCGGACTACCTCGTCGGCGCCATCCGCTACTTCGACGCCCAGGCCGACGACGCCCGGCACACGCTCACCGTGGCCCGCACCGCGGCGGCGTACGGGGCCACCGTGCTGAACTCCGCCGAGGTGGTCTCCTTCGCCCACGCCGGCGGCCGGGTCGTGGGGGCCCGGGTGCGGGACGTGGAGACCGGCCGGGAGGTCGACGTCAGGAGCGAGGTGGTGGTCAACGCCACCGGTGTGTGGACCGACGACATCCAGACGCTGGTCGGCGGGCGCGGGCGGTTCCACGTGCGGGCCAGCAAGGGCGTGCACGTGGTCGTCCCCCGCGACCGGATCAACGGGGAGACCGGGCTGATCCTGCGCACGGAGAAGTCGGTGCTCTTCGTCATCCCCTGGGGCAGCCACTGGATCATCGGGACGACCGACACCGACTGGGCGCTGGACAAGGCGCACCCGGCGGCCAGCAAGGCCGACATCGACTACATCCTCGAGCGGGTCAACGAGGTGCTGGCGGTGCCGATCACCCACGACGACATCACCGGCGTCTACGCCGGCCTGCGCCCGTTGCTGTCCGGCGAGAGCGAGTCGACCAGCCAGCTCTCCCGCGAGCACGCCGTCGCCCGCCCGATGCCCGGCGTGATCGCCGTGGCCGGCGGCAAGTACACGACGTACCGCCCGATGGCCGCGGACGCGGTGGACGCCGTGGCCGTGGACGTGAGCCGCACCGTGCCCCCGAGCGTCACGGAGAACATCCCCCTGGTGGGCGCCGAGGGGTACGCGGCGATGCTGAACTCCCTCGACGGCCTCTCCCGGCGGTGGGACATCCCCCGGTTCCGCGCCGAGCACCTGCTGAAGCGGTTCGGGTCCCTGACCCCCGACGTCCTCGCGCTGGCCGAGGGGCGACCCGAGCTGCTGGACCCGGTGCCCGGGGCCGAGGAGTACCTCATGGTCGAGATGGTGTGGGCGGCCGCGCACGAGGCGGCGCTGCACCTGGACGACCTGCTGGCCCGCCGGACGCGCATCTCCATCGAGACCGCCCACCGCGGCGTGGTGTGCGCCGAGCCGGTCGCCCGCGCGGTCGCCGACGTGCTGGGCTGGGACGAGCAGCGGATCGCCAACGAGGTGGCCAGCTACACCGCACGGGTGGAGGCCGAGCGCCGCTCGCAGACCGAACTGGGCGACCAGGAGGCCGACGCTGCCCGGGTGGCCGCGCCGGACACCCGCGCCATCGCGGTGGGCCGCGCCCTGGGCTGACCGCAGCCCGCCGCGGCCCTGCTCCGCGGACGCGGGTCAGCGGCGGCGGCCGGCCCGGCGGCGGCGGGCCTTGTCGGCGTACATGTCGTCGTCGGCGGCCCGCACGACCCGCTCGTAGACCTCTTCCGGCTCCTCGCCGCCCCTGGCCGTGCCGATGCCGATGCTGATCCCCACGGGCACCCGGGTGCCGTCGAGGTCGAGCGGCTCGGTGACCGTGGTGCGCAGCCGGTCGGCCAGGGCCTCGGCGTCGCGGCGCTCGGTGTTCTCGCAGACGATGCTGAACTCGTCCCCGCCCAGGCGGGCCGCGGTGTCGCTGGCCCGCAGGACCGAGCGGAGCCGGTCGGCGAAGGAGACGAGGACCAGGTCACCCATCGGGTGGCCGAGCTCGTCGTTGATCGCCTTGAAGCCGTCGAGGTCGATGATCAGCACGCAGGTGGGGGTCTTCTCGCGACGGCCCCGGTCGAGCGCGTGCCGCAGCCGGTCCTGGAAGAGCAGCCGGTTGGGCAGGCCGGTGAGGGGGTCGTGCAGCGAGCGGTGCACCAGCTGCGCCTCGAGCGCCTTGCGCTCGGTGATGTCTTCCACGATCAGCACCAGGTGCGCCGCCTGCCCGTCGGGCGTCTCGGGCACCCAGGACGCGGTGATCTGCACCGGGATGTGCGAGCCGTCGGCCCGGGTGAGCCGGGTCTCGTGCCGCATCGGTCGGCCGGGCTCGGCGGTGAGGACGCCGTGCGCCTCCTGGGCAGCCGCGACGGCGTCGGGGTGGACCAGGTCCATCACCGAGCGCCCGTGCAGCTCCTCGGCGGAGCGGCCGACCATCTCCGCGAGTGCGGGGTTGACGTCGACGAGGAGGCCGCCAGGGGTCGTCAAGGCGATCCCCATCGGCGCGTTGGCGAAGACACTCCGCCGATCCGCCGGGGGCAGCGCGTCCGCCACCTCGCCCACTGCACACCTCCAGTGCCACCTCCATCTTGCGCGACGGGGACGACGGTTCGCTGGCCGGGCCGCCTGTCGCCGTTCCGAGACGCCTGATCGGGGGAACGACAGGGCGGAGGGGGAGGATGCGGGGGGAGCAACGTTGCCGGTGCCGAGGAGACGCAGATGAACGAGTTCGACCTGGTGCTGCCCAGCTCGGTCGACGTCCGCGAGGTGGGTATGCGCGACGGGCTGCAGCTGGAGGCACCCGTGCCGCTGGCCGGCAAGCTGGCGATGCTGGAGGCGCTGGTCGCCACCGGCGTCCGCCGGATCGAGGCGACGTCGTTCGTGTCCCCGAAGGCCGTGCCCGCGCTCGCCGACGCCGATCAGGTCGCCGCCGAGCTGGCGAGGTGGCCGGGGGTGCACTGGTCGGCCCTGGTCGCCAACCCGCGCGGTGCCGTCCGGGCGGTGGACGCCGGCGTCGCCGACCTCGAGTACGTCGTCTCGGCCTCCGACGGCCACAGCCGCGCCAACGCCGGGCGCGGCACCGCCGAGGCCGTCGCCGCGGTGGGCGAGATCGCCGCGCTGGCCCATGGCGCCGGTGGCTCGCTCGAGGTCATCATCGCCACCGCCTGGGACTGCCCGTTCGACGGCCGCACCCCGGTGGCCCGCACCGTCGACGTCGCCCGCGCCGCCGTCACCGCCGGCGCCGACCAGCTCTGCCTCGGTGACACCATCGGGACGACGACGCCGCTGCGGGTGGTCACCCTCCTCGACGCGGTCCGCCGGGCCTGCCCGGGCGTCCCCGTCGGCGTGCACTTCCACGACACCCGGGGTACCGGCCAGGCCAACGCGCTGGCCGCCGTGCAGGCCGGGGTCACCCAGCTGGACGCGTCGGTCGGCGGGCTGGGCGGCTGCCCGTTCGCCCCGGGCGCCAGCGGCAACATCGCGACCGAGGAGCTGGTCTACATGCTGGAGGAGTCCGGGGTGCGCACCGGCCTGGACCTCGACGCGCTGCTGGACGCTGCCCGGGTCACCGAGCAGGCCGTGGGCCACGAGCTGCCGAGCTCGCTGTACCGCGCCGGCGGCCGGTCGGTCCCGCGCTCCGGCGGAGCCCGCTGATGCCGGCCGACGCGGTCTCCGAGCCGCCGCGGATCGTCGATCCCCGGGTGATGCGGGACGTGCTCGGGCACTTCGCCTCCGGGGTCACCGTGGTCACCGCGGACACCCCCGACGGGCCGATCGGCTTCACCTGCCAGTCGTTCAGCTCGCTGTCACTGGACCCGCCGCTCGTTGCCCTCGCCCCGGCCCGCACCTCGCGCACCTGGGCCCGGCTGCGGGAGATCGGCCGGTTCTGCGTGAACGTGCTGGCCGAGGGGCAGGACGCCGTCTCGCAGAACTTCGCCCGGTCCAGCGCCGACAAGTTCGCCGGGGTCCCGTGGACGCCCAGCCCGCAGGGCTCGCCGGTGCTCGACGACGTCGTGGCCTGGATCGACGGGGAGCTGTGGGCCGAGTACGACGGCGGCGACCACACGATCGCCGTCGCCCGGGTGCTCGACCTGGGTGCGGCGCCCGACCGCCGTCCGCTGCTCTTCCACCGTGGCGCCTACGGCCTGCTGCGCAGCGGCGGGGACTGACCGCGGTTCCCCGGGCCGGCTCGGCGGTGACCTCCGAGCCGGCCCGCCGGTCACCGGGCCGGCCGTCGGCGCCGCGCCAGCAGCGCCAGCCCGAGGACGGGCAGCACGAGCGGCACGTAGCCGTAGCCCCGGCCGTAGCCGGACCACACCGTCTCGTCGGGGAAGGCCGCTGGGTCGGCCACCGACAGGGTGCCCACGACCAGGACGCCGACCAGCTCGACGACGATGGCGGCCAGCGCGGTTCGTCGGCCGCCGCGCCCCCCGCGGGCGAGGCCCACGGTGGCCACCGCGTAGACCGCCGCCGCGAACGCCGACAGCAGGTATGCCAGGGGAGCCTCGTCGAACCGGGTGGCCAGCTGCACCCCCGCGCGGGCCCCGGCCGCGAGGGCGAAGATCCCGTAGACCAGCACCAGCACGCGCGCCGGTCCGGCGGTGGTCCCCGTCGCGGCCGGCTCCGCGGGGCGGCCGAGCCCGCGCTCACGCACCGGTGGCCTCCCACAGCTGCAGCAGGCGCCAGAGCATGACGGCGACGGCGGCCGCCGCGACCGCCAGGACGGTGCCCGCCCAGCGGGTGCGCTCCGCCTGTGCCCACAGCACGCCGGCGACGGGGATGAGCAGCACGCCGAACAGGTAGCCCAGGAACGTCGGGGTGTCGGCGGGCGTGCCGTTCTCCATCCGTGCGAACGCGAGCACGGCCTGCACCACGAGCAGCGCCTCCAACAGGCCCGCCCCGGCCAGGTGCAGGACGCCGATCCGCCGGCCGGCGGCGCTGGAAGCGAGTCCCAGCACGACCACGACCACGGCGACGACGGTGGCGGCGACGACGAGGACGGGCGTCACCGCAGCCCTCCGCGGGAGAGATCGGGTGCCGGCACGGGGCTCATCCTCCCGCCGGGCCGTCCGTACCCCGGGATCGGGGGCCCGTGTGCCCCCCCCGCTGGTGACCATCCGGGACCGGTATGACACCTTAGGCCCGCCTAACTAAGGCGTGCCTGACCTTTGTCGTGATCGGAGACCCATGCGTACCAGCGCCCGGCCGCTCGCCGCCCTCGCCCTGCCCCTCTCCGCCGTCCTGGCGCTGTCGGCCTGCGGCGGCGACGACACCGAGGCCGAGACCGCGTCGACCGGGGGCTCCGCCGAGGTCACGGTCACCCACGCGCAGGGCGAGACCACCGTGCCGGTCGACCCCGAGACGGTCGTGGTGTTCGACCTGGGCAGCCTGGCCACGCTGGACAGCCTCGGCGTCGAGGTCGACGGCGTGCCGGAGGCCGCCTACCCCGAGTCCCTGAGCCAGTACGGGGGCGACGAGTACGCGAAGGTCGGCTCGCTGTTCGAGCCCGACTACGAGGCCGTCAACGCCCTCGGGCCCGACCTGATCATCGTCGGTGGCCGGTCGGCCGCGGTGTACCCCGAGCTCGAGCAGATCGCGCCGACCATCGATCTCAGCGTGGACAACACGAACTTCCTGGAGTCCTTCACCGAGCGCACCACCGCCCTCGCCGAGGTCTTCGGCGAGGAGGACGCGGTGGCCGAGCGCCTCGAGGCGCTCGACGCGCGGACGGCCGAGGTCGCCGAGGCGGCCGAGGGCGCGGGCACGGGCCTGATCGTCCTCACCACCGCCGGCGAGGTCAGCGCCTACGGCCCCGGCTCGCGGTTCGGTGGGCTGATCCACGACGTCCTGGGCGTGGCCCCGGCCGACGAGAACGTCAGCGACGCCACCCACGGTGACGCGATCTCCTTCGAGTTCATCGCCGAGACCAACCCGGACATCCTCTACGTCATCGACCGGGACGCCGCCATCGGCGAGGCCGGCGAGGCGGCCGAGCAGGTGCTGGACAACGACCTGGTCCGCAGCACGACGGCGTGGCAGGACGACGCCGTCTACTACCTCGACTCGACCGACTGGTACCTCACGCCGAACGGGCTGCCGTCGGTGGAGGCGATGGTCGAGGAGATCGCGGCCAGCGTCGAGTGACGCGACGAGCATGACCGGCACGCTCTCTCCGCGCGGCGTGCAACGGTGGCACATCGCGGTGGCGCTCCTGCTGCTGGCCGCCGCCTCGTTCGGCTCGCTGTTCATCGGGGTCAGCGACCTCACGCCGCTGGACCTCCTCGACCCCGACGAGGCGCAGGCGCGGGTGTTCCTCACCAGCCGGGTGCCCCGGCTGCTGGCGATCCTGCTGGCCGGCTCGGCGACGGCGGTGGCGGGCCTGGTGATGATGTCGCTGACCCGCAACCGGTTCGTCTCGCCGCAGACCGCCGGCACCACCGAGTGGGTGGGGCTGGGGCTGGTCGTCGCCACGCTGTGGTTCGGCGGCGCCTCGCTGCTCGGCAAGATGACGATCGCGACGGTGTTCTCGCTGGCCGGCACCTTCTTCTTCGTCTGGCTGCTGCGCCGCATGGTGCTCACCGACATCCTCGTGGTGCCGCTCGTCGGCATCCTGCTCGGTGGCGTGGTCAGCGCCGCCGCGGCCTTCCTCGCGTACCGGTTCGACCTGCTGCAGTCCATCGACGCCTGGATGAACGGCGACTTCTCCGGCGTGCTGTCGGGCCGCTACGAGCTGCTGTACCTGGTGCTGGCCGCGACCGTGGTGGCCTACCTCTTCGCCGACCGGTTCTCCGCGGCCGGCATGGGCGAGAGCTTCGCGATCAACCTGGGCGTCTCGTACACGAAGGTGGTCACGACCGGGCTGGCCATCGCCTCGGTGGTGACCGCCATCGTGGTGGTGACCGTGGGCAACATCCCGTTCCTGGGCCTCGTCGTCCCCAACATCGTCACGCTGGCGATGGGGGACAACCTGCGCCGCGTGCTGCCGGTGACGGCCCTGACGGGAGCGGCCTTCGTGCTGGTCTGCGACGTCCTCGGCCGGATCATCCGCTACCCCTACGAGGTCCCCGTCGGCATGGTCGGCGGGGTCATCGGCGGGGTGCTGTTCATCGCGCTGCTGCTGCGGGCGCGCAGCCGGGGGGTCTCGTGAGCGTCCTGGACCGCACCGGGTCACCGACCGCGGCGCAGCAGGCGACCCGCCGGCGTCGCACGCTGGTCGTGCTGGCGGTGCTCGCCGTCGTCGCCGTCGCCGCCTTCCTGACCGTCGGGGTGAGCGGGTCCTGGAGCTTCGCGCTGCAGATGCGCGGCCGGCGGGTCGCGGCGATGGTCGTGGTCGGGGTGGCGATCGCGGTGTCGACCGTGCTGTTTCAGACGGTCGCGAACAACCGGATCCTCACCCCCGAGATCATGGGGTTCGACCGGCTCTTCGTGCTGATCCAGACCCTCGGCGTCTTCCTGCTCGGCGCCTCGACGGTCACCTCGACCGACCCGCGGCTGCGGTTCCTGGTCGAGGTCGTCGTGCTGGTCGCCTTCGGCGCGGGCCTCTACCGCCTCCTGTTCGGGCGCACCGCGCGCGACGTGTACGTCCTGGTGCTGCTCGGCGTGGTGCTCGGCGGCCTCTTCCTCAGCCTCACGCTGCTGGTCTCCCGGCTCATCGACCCCAACGAGTTCCTCACGCTGCAGGACCTGATGTTCGCCAGCTTCAACTCCGTCGACGTGCGGCTGCTGACGCTGTCGGCCGTGGTCGTCGGGCTGGTCACGGTCGCGGTGTGGCGGCTGCTCCCCCGGCTGGACGTCGTCGCGCTCGGCCGTGACACCGCGATCGGCCTGGGCGTCGAGCACCGGCGGGTGGTCAACCGGGCGCTGCTGGCGGTGGCGGTGCTCGTGGGCGTCGCCACGGCGCTCGTCGGCCCGGTGACGTTCCTGGGGCTGCTCGTGGCGAACCTCGCCCGCCAGCTGCTGGGCACCCACCGGCACGCCTGGGTGCTGCCCGGGGCGGCGCTGCTCGCGGTGCTCGCCCTGGTGGGCGGCCAGCTGGTGCTCGAGCGGGTGTTCGGTTTCAACTCGGCGCTGAGCATCGTCATCAACTTCGTGGGCGGGATCGTCTTCATCGCCCTCCTCGTCCGGGAGTCCCGTCAGTGAGGGAGCACGGCCAGTGATCGAGATCGAGAGCGTCTGCAAGTCCTACGGCGGCACCCGTGTGGTCGACGACGTCTCGCTGACCGTCCCCGCCGGCGGCATCACCTCGCTGATCGGCGCCAACGGCGCGGGCAAGTCGACGCTGCTGTCGGTCGCGGCGCGGCTGCTGCCCCCCGACAGCGGCCGGGTGCTCGTCGACGGCATGGACGTCGCCCGGACGCCGGGCCCGGTGCTGGCCCGCCGGCTGGCGGTGCTGCGCCAGGAGAACTCGATGACCGTGCGGCTGACCGTCCGCGAGCTCGTCGCCTTCGGCCGCTTCCCGCACTCGGGTGGGCGGCTGACCGCCGAGGACCGCGCGCGCATCGACGAGGCGCTGGACTGGTTCGAGCTCGGCCCGTTGGCCGATCGGCACCTGGACCAGCTCTCCGGTGGGCAGCGCCAGCGCGCGTACGTCGCGATGGTGATGTGCCAGGGCACCGACTACGTGCTGCTCGACGAGCCGCTGAACAACCTGGACATGCGGCACGCCGTCCAGATGATGCGGATGCTCCGGGGGATGGCCGACGAGCTGGGCCGCACCGTCGTCCTCGTGGTGCACGACGTGAACGTCGCCTCGGCCTACTCCGATCGCATCGTCGCGATGCGCGACGGCCACCTCGTCGCCGCCGGGCCCACCGCCGAGCTGATGACCCCGGAGCTGCTGCGGAAGGTGTTCGACGTCGAGGTGGACGTCCACGACCTCGGTGGGCGGCGGGTCGCGGTCCCGTGGAGTTGAGCCCACCGTCGCCGGGATCGCCGCCCCGCTGTTGATCAGGTGACCTGATCGTCCGGGGGGGGGGGGGGCGGGGGGGGGGGGGGGGGGGGGCCGCCCCCGGGGGGCGGGGGGCCCGCGGGGGGGGCGGGGTGCGGGGGGGGGGGGGGGGGGGGGGG
>NZ_JBJHAL010000015.1:0-110158 GCF_054050995.1 Blastococcus sp. SYSU DS1021
CCGGGCCGATCAGCCGTTCGGTGCGCGGATCGGTGACCGCCGCGACGAAGCTGTCGACGCCGACGTGCATGGGCCGTCCTCCTGGGGCTCGGAGCGGGGCGGGGCCGGCCGGCCCCGCCCTCCAGTCAACACCGGGACCGCGCCGGCCGCGCCCGCTCCCCCAGCACGGCGTCGCACGTCAGCTCCGCCGCCGCCGGCCGGTCGACGACGATCGCGGTACCGGCCTCGGCGGGGGCGTCCGCCAGCCGGGCGAGGTAGCCGCGCCAGCGGTGCTCGTGACGCCGCATCCGCGCGTCGGGAAGCGTCCGGCCGCGGGTGCGCTGCCCCTCCTGGGCGAGCTCCGTGGGCACGTCCAGCAGCACCAGCCGCACCGACCGGCCGGCGCAGCGGGCCGCCCGCAGCACCGCCGCCCGCCACACCGGGCTGGTCCAGGGATCGGTGAGGACGACGACGGACGACCCGCCGGCGACGTGCCGCAGGACCCGCCACCGGTGCACCAGGTGCACCCACGGGCGGAGCACCCGGTAGGGCACGCCGATGCCCGTTCCGCGGACCCGGGCGGCGACGTCCTCGGAGTCCAGGGCGGTGAGCGGCCCGCCACCGCCGTGCGCGAGCAGGCGTCGCAGCAGCGTGGTCTTACCGCTCCCGGGCAGCCCCGCGAGGACGACCAGGCCGTACCCGGTCACCGGGTCCGTCCCGAACGCCCCCCTGATCGGTGCCCTCACCATGCCGTCTCCTCCGTATGCCGGGGCCGACGGTCCGCTCCGGACCTCCCGTCGGCGTGTGAGCCGGCTGGGAAGCGGTTGTGCGTCTCCCGGGAGCCGGGCCACCGGGAGGTGCGAACTCACAGCCGTCGCGCACCCGGTGATCAGCGGAGTTCCAGTTCGCGCACCCACGGTGGTGCTCCGAGGACGGCGCCGCGGTGCCCCGCGAGGGGGTGGCCGCGGCCCGTCGGACGAGGAGCACTCCCGTGCAGGAATGGGTCTTCGACCGGGACGGCGCGCTCACCCCGCGCTCCACCGGCACCGCACCGGCAGGCGAGTCGCCTGCGCCCGCACCCCCGGACCGCACCCGGCGTTCGAGGGGCCGGCGCCGCCGCTGGGCCGCAGCCGGCGCGGCCGCCGTGGCCGTGCTCGGCGCCGGGGTGGGGTTGGCCGTGGCGGCCGGCTCCCCGGCGCCGGAGACCACCGCGGCGGCGGCTCCGACCGACGCCGACGACCAGGGCGCGACGGAGGGCAGGCGGACCGGCCGGCTCCCGGCCGACCCGCAGCCGGACGAGGACGCGACCGCGCAGGAGGAGAGCCCGACCGGCTCGACGAGCACCCGGTGGTCGGCTCTTCACGAGGAGCAGGAGCTCCAGCAGCCCGACGGCAGCACGGTCACCATCGCCGTCCAGGGCGGCACCGTCACCGCGCTGGACACCGGTTCGGTGACCGTGCAGAGCTCCGACGGGTTCACCCGCACGTACGCGGTGACTTCGGGGACCCGTATCGCCGGCACCGCCCTCGCCGTGGGGGACCCCGTCCTGGTCGAAGCCGTCGTCGACGGCGGGACCGCCACCGCCACGACCATCCGCCCGACGGCCGGCGGCCGCGGCCTCCCGGGTGGCGCCACGTCGCCCGACACCGAGACCGGCACCGAGACCCAGGAACCCACGCAGGGCGCCTGAACCGAACCGCTCACCCACGATCCGAGGAGGACCCGTTGTCCGACACCCGCTCCCTGCCCACTCCCCCGGCGTCCGCCGCGCTGCTCGAGCACGCCCTGATGGAGGTGAAGAAGGTCGTCGTCGGCCAGGACCGGATGGTCGAGCGGATCGCCGTGGCGCTGCTGGCCCGCGGGCACTGCCTGCTCGAGGGCGTGCCCGGCGTCGCGAAGAGCCTGGCCGTCGAGACGCTCGCCCGGACGGTCGGCGGCAGCTCGGTGCGGCTCCAGTTCACCCCCGACCTGGTGCCGAGCGACATCGTCGGCACCCGCGTCTACCGGCCCTCCCAGGAGCGCTTCGACGTCGAGCTCGGCCCGGTGTTCGCCAACCTGGTGCTGGCCGACGAGATCAACCGCGCCCCGGCCAAGGTGCAGTCGGCGCTGCTGGAGGTCATGGCCGAGCGGCAGGTCTCCATCGGCGGTGTCACCCACCCGCTGCCCGACCCCTTCCTGGTGCTGGCCACCCAGAACCCGGTCGAGAGCGAGGGCGTCTACCCGCTGCCCGAGGCGCAGCGCGACCGCTTCCTCATGAAGGTGGTCGTGCCGCACCCGACGATGTCGGAGGAGATGGAGATCGTCCGCCGCATGTCGGTGCGCCCGCCGCGGGCCGAGCAGGCGCTGACGCTCGAGCAACTCGTCGCGCTGCAGGACGCCGCCGAGGCGGTGTTCGTGCACCACGCCATCGCCGAGTACGCCGTGGCCCTGGTCATGGCGACCCGCGAGCCGGCGGCGTGGCGGCTGCCGGAGCTGGCGCGCCTCATCGGCGTCGGCGCCTCGCCGCGCGGCAGCCTGGGCCTGGTCCGCGCGGCGCGCGCGCTGGCCCTGCTGCGCGGGCGCGACTACGTCGTCCCCGAGGACGTCGCCGACCTCGCCGTCGACGTCCTGGCCCACCGGCTGGTGCTCTCCTACGAGGCGCTGGCCGACGGGGTGACCGCGGAGGAGGTCGTCGGCCGGGTGCTGGCCACCATGCCGCAGCCGACGGTGGCCCCTTCGCAGCACACAGTCGTCCGCCCGGACCTGCAGCGGGTCGTGGCATGAGGCCGCTGCCCCCGCCGCCGGACGCACCGGAGGCGCAGGTCCGCCGGCTGACGCTGCAGGTGTCCCGCCGCCTCGACGGGCTGCTGCAGGGCGGCCACGTCCGGCTCACCCCCGGTCCGGGCAGCGAGCCGGCCGATCCGCGCCTGCACGCACCCGGGGACGACGCCCGCCGCATCGACTGGGCGGTGACCGCGCGCACCGGGGAGACCCACGTCCGCACCACGACCGCCGACCGGGAGCTGGAGACCACCCTGGTCGTCGACCTCACCCCGTCGATGGCGCTGGGCACGCGGCGCACGGAGAAGCGGGCGCTCGCCCTGGCCGTGGCCGGCGCCCTGGCGCAGCTGACCAGCGCGCACGGCGACCGGGTGGGCGCCGTCCTGCTGACCGCGGACGGCGTCCGGCGGGTGCCGCCCCGGGCGGGCCGCACCGCCGCGCTCGCGCTGCGGCACGTCCTGTCCAGCACGCCGCGGGCCGCCGACGGCCGGGGCGCCGACCTCGCCGACGTGCTCACCGAGCTCGCCCGCCCGCCCCGCAGGCGCGGGCTGGTGGTGGTGCTGAGCGACCTCGCCGAACCCGGCGGCGCCGGCGACGAGCCCCGCTGGGCCCGGGCGCTGCAGCTGCTCGCCCAGCGCTGCGACGTGGTCGTCTGCCACGTCCAGGACCCGCTGGAGACCGAGCTGCCGGCCGTCGGCACCCTGCACGTCGTCGACGTCGAGACCGGCCGCCAGCTGGAGGTGCGCACCACCCGGGCGGTGCGCGACCGGTACCGCGCGGCGACTGCGGCCCGCACCGGGGCGCACCGGGCCGCCGTGCTCGCCGCGGGCGCGGGCCACGTGCTGCTGCGCACCGACCGCGACTGGCTGCCCGAGCTCGCCCGCCACCTGTCCGCCCGGCGCACCTCGCTGCGCCGGCGCCGGGCCGCCTCGCCGGCCCGGCGCCCGTCGCCCCTCGTCCACCCGGGAGCATCCGCATGACCGACCTGTCGTTCGAGGCGCCGTGGCGCCTCCTGCTGCTGCTCGCCGTCGCGGCCGTCGCCGTCGGCTACCTGGTCGCGCAGCGGCGCCGCACCGCCTACGCCGTCCGGATCGCCGACGCCGACCTGCTGGCCTCCGTCGCGCCCCGGGCCCCGCGCTGGCGGCGGCACGTGCCGGCCGCCCTGCTGGTGACCGCGCTGGCGTTCATGGTCACCGCATTCGCCAAGCCGGCGGCCGCGGTGGAGGTGCCGCGCGAGGCGGCCACCGTCGTCGTCGCCATCGACACCTCGACCTCCATGCAGGCCACCGACGTCGCGCCGTCCCGGTTCGTGGCGGCGCAGGCGGCCGCGGTGGAGTTCGTCGAGCAGCTGCCCGAGGGCATCGACGTCGGGCTGGTGAGCTTCTCCGGCACGGCCGTGGTGGAGGTCGCCCCGACCGACGACCACGAGGCCGTCGTCTCGGCCATCGAGGAGCTGCGGATGTCCCAGGGGACGGCGATCGGCGAAGCGGTCGCCGCGGCGGTCGCCGCCGTCGGCCAGGCCCCGGTCGAGGACGGCGCGGAGCCGGTCCCGGCGTCGATCGTGCTGCTCTCCGACGGCACCAGCACCCAGGGCCGCTCGGTCGAGGACTCCGTCGAGGTGGCGACGACGGCCGGCATCCCGGTCTCGACCATCGCCTACGGCACGTCCGACGCCGACGTGAGCGTGCAGGGACAGCGGGTGTCGGTGCCGGTGGACACCGCTGCCCTGGCGGACCTGGCGGCCGCCACCGGCGGGCAGGCATACACCGCCGAGAGCGGCAGCGAGCTCGAGGACGTCTACGCCGACATCGGCGAGCAGGTGGGCACGACCACCGAGCGCGAGGACGTCTCCTCGGCCTTCGCCGGGGTGGCCCTGCTGGTCGCGCTCGGCGCGGCCGGCGGGTCGCTCGCCTGGTCGCCCCGGCTGCCCTGACCCGTTCGCCCGCACCCGACGCGGCGGCCACCTCCCCGGGAGGTGGCCGCCGCGGTGCGTTCCGCGGTCAGCCCGCCGGCGGGACGACCCGGTCCAGCCAGGCCAGCAGGTCGGCGACGACCTCGTCGCGGTTGGTCTCGTTGAACACCTCGTGCCGGGCGCCCGGGTAGGCCCGCAGCGTCACGTCCTCCACCCCGGCGCCGCGCAGCCGGTCGACGAGGACCTGGACGAGCGCCAGCTGCCCGTTGAGCGGGTCCGCGTCGCCGACCGCGACGTACACCGGCAGGTCGTTCCGGATGCCGCGCAGCCGGTCGGGGTCGGCCAGCTGCCGCCCCGAGAGGAACATCTGCCGGCTGTCCGCGGTGGCGAGGCCGAACCCGCACCGCGGGTCGGCGACGTAGGCGTCGACCTGGGCCTCGTCGCGGGAGAGCCAGTCGTAGTCGGTGCGGGCCGGCGCGAACGGCGCGTTGAACGCCGAGAGGTCCGTCGGTCCGTCGAGGTCGACGGCGGGCTCGAGCAGGTCCAGGACCGTCGTCCCGGTGAGCACCAGGGCGGCGAGGTCGGCGGAGTGGTCGAGGACGTGCTGCTGGGCGGCAAAGGAGCCCATGCTGTGACCGAGAAGCACCAGCGGGGCGTCGGGCAGGTCGGCGCGCACGTGCGCGGTGAGCCGGCCGATGTCGCGCACCAGCTCGTCCCAGCCACCGGGGCCGAGTTCGCCCCAGTGGCCGTCCTGCGCGGTGGCGCCGTGCCCGCGATGGTCCTGGCCGACCACCACCCAGCCGGCGCCGGTCAGCGCGGCGGCCAGCGGTTCGTAGCGGAGCAGGTGCTCGCCCATCCCGTGGGTGAGCTGGACGATCCCGCGCGCGGGACCGGCGGGGTCCCACCGGTAGGCGGTGACGCGGACGTCGGAGGCGGAGTCGAACGTGGTGGTCTGATCCGGCATGCGGGGAGGCTACGGGCGACCGGCGGCGGGTGGCAGGCCGGGCACGACGCAGCGGCGCCGCCCCCGGTCGCACGGGGCGGCGCCGCTGCTCGACGCGGGCCGGTCCGGTCAGCTGCCGGGCGGCGTCCCTCGGCCCGGCCGGCCACTCCCGCCGCCCATCCCGCCGGCGAACTCCCCGGCGGTCGCGGTGCCCGCCTGCTCGGCCCCGTCGGTGGTCCCGCTCGCCGCCAGCCCGCCCAGGTCGTTCCCGGCGGCGGTGCCACCGGTCAGGACCGTGTACGTGGCACCGCTCGCGACCTCGGCCGAGGAGTAGACGAGCGACCCGACGTCCTTCTGCGCGGTGTAGGTGGCCAGCACCTCGCCGTCGGCCGAGACGAGCTGCACCACGGTGCCCGCGGGCGCTGCGACGGTGGTCGCCACCCAGCTCTGGGCGGAGGAGGTCGTGGGGGGCTGCGCCATCCCCGCGCTGCCGGCCGCGAGCAGGACTCCCCCGCTGATCTCCAGACCGCTCTGCAGGTCGAGGGAGCCGTTGCCCGCACCGGTGGGGCCGTTGACGACCACCGTGCCGCCGGTCATGGTGCCCGTGCCGTTGGAGTCCAGCCCGTCCCCACCGGCGTCGACCACGGTGCTGCCGCCGGTGACGGACAGCCGGTAGTCCCCCACCGCGGCGAACGCGTCGGCCCCGCCGCCGCCCGGGCCCAGCTGCCCGGAGCCGTCGTTGCCGCCGCCGACGTTGATGCCGTCGTCGCTCGCCGTCAGGTCCAGGTCGCCGCCGCTGATCGTGACGACGGCGCTCTCCAAAGCCTCGTACGACTCCGTGACGGTCACCGTCCCGCCGGCGACGGTCAGGTCGCCGTCGGCGTGCACGCCGTCGTCGGCGGTCGCCAGCGTCAGGGTGCCGTCGGAGATGCTGACGACGCCGTCGGAGTGCACGGCGTCGTCGGCGGCGTCGACGTCGACGGTCCCGCCGCCGACCACGACGCTGACCGTGCCCTCGAGGCCCTTCGCCGAGGCGTCCTCGGCGACGGTCTGTCCGCTGCCGCCGCCCGACACCACCGCCACGTCCCCGCCGCCGATGATCACGTCGGTCTCCGCGGTGACCCCGTCACCGGCGGCGGTCACGTCGACGGACCCGCCGGCCACGTGCACGTAGCCGGCCGCGGAGTCCTCGGCGTTGTCCGCCTTGAGCCCGTCGCCGCCCGCGGTGACGGTGAGGTCGGCGTCCCGGACGACGAGGTAGTCCTTGCCGCGGACGCCGTCGTCGACCGCGTCGACGGCGATCGTCCCCGAGTCGAGGACGAGCCCGTCCTTGCCCGCGATCCCGTCGTTGGCGTTGCCGGTGACCTCGAGCGAGCCGCTGCCGGTGATCGTCAGGTCCGCGGCGCTGTACAGCGCCGCGTTCGGCTCGGCGCCGTCGGCCGCGTAGCCCGAGCCGTCGCTGAGCGCGTTCGACGACCCGTCGGCGAGCACGACGACCGCGGTGCCGGCGTCGAGGAACGCCAGGGCCGACGTGTCCGCCGACGAGACCTCGGCGTCGTCCAGGACGATCCGCACGACGTCCTCGTCCGGTGCGTCGACGACGACCTGGCCGTCGAGCGAACCGCTGAGCCGGTAGGTGCCGGCGGCGGTGATGGTCACCGTTCCGCCGTCCACGCTCACCGCGTCGGAGTCCGATGCGGCGGAGTCCCCGGTGAGCGACACGTCGACGACGTCGGCCGCTTCGTACGCCGGGTCCGCGTCGTGCGCCGCGGTGTTGGCGGCCAGGGCGTCGGCGACGCCGATCCCGCTGCCGGCGGCGATCTCCGCCGCTGAGACGGTCGCGGTCGCGCCGTCCGAGGAGCCGGCGGTCGACTCGGCCGTGCAGCCGGCGAGCACGGCAGCCACGAGGGCCGAGGCGAGGGTGGCGCGGATCTTCTTCGGACGGGTCACGGGAGGGTCCGATCGTCGGTGGCGGGGGCCGCCAGGGGGTGGAAGTGCCGGCGCAGGACCGGGCACCAGGTGTTGTCGGGGAGGTCGCCGCGCAGCGCGGCGAGGCCCGTGCCGTACTTGGAGATGCGGCTCGGCCGGTGCCCGGAGCGCCACAGCCGGCGGTCCGCGGCCGAGGCGGCGGCGCTGGACTTCGTCTCGACGACGGCGACCCCGGGGAGGGTCAGGGCGCGGCCACCCGGGAGCGCCCAGGTGAGGTCGGTGTCGATGGTGAGCCGGCTGTCGCCGATCGGGAGGTGCAGCGTGCTGCGCCGGTAGGTGGTGCGCAGGACGGGCCGCAGGTCCTCGCTGCGCACCCAGCCCAGGCCCGCCTCGCACAGCACGGCGTCGACGAAGGCTGCGCCGCCGTCCAGCCCGCGGGCCGGGCCGGGCAGCGGGATCCGGTTCTTGACCGTCGTCCCGCGACCGCCCCGGGTCTTGACCTCCAGGAAGTGGTCCCCGGAGTCCAGGTAGGTGCGGTGGCGCACCTTGAAGCGCCGCCGCCGCCGGCGGGCCGCGAGGTGGTAGCCGGCGAGGTCCGGGGTGTCGTAGTACAGGGACGCGTAGCCGAAGGAGCGGACGGCGTCGATCTCCAGCACCCGGGCGCCATCGGTCTCGGCGAGCCCTGCGACGACGTCGTCCACGGCCCCCAGGGGCAGCACGTACTTGCGGTCGACGCGCGTCTGCAGCGCCGCGCGGTCCACCATCTCCGCCAGCCCGATGGCGGGCAGCGCGCCCAGGGCCGGCAGCGCCGGGGCGGCCGGGCCGGTCACCGGACCACCGCGGCCGGGCGCGGCCGGCCGGGCTCGCCGGGCGCCGGCGCGAAACGCTCGCCAGCGCCCGTGCCGGCAGCCGGACGGCGCCGCGGGTCCAGCTCGTACCGGACGTCGACCCACGTCGTGTCGTTGACCAGGTCGACCCGCTGCACCGTCACCTGGTGCACCCGGGCGGAGAGCAGCGCCTCGAGGTGGCCGGTCAACGCCCGCTCGTCGGTGAAGGCGGTGTCGAGGACCATCACCTGCTGCCGGTACCGGCGCAGGAGGCGGGGGTGCCCCGCTGCGTACATGACGGCGACGACCAGCGCCATCAGCGACATGGACAGCACCGGGCCCGAGGTGCCCAGGCCGCCGAGCAGGCCCAGCGCCAGGGCCGAGAAGTAGTACGCCACCTCGTGCTGCTCCAGCTCGGTCGAGCGCAAGCGGATGATCGCGAGCACCCCGAACAGCCCCAGGCCCACGCCGGCGCCCACCTCGCTGGTGGCCAGGGCGGCGGAGACGGCGAGGACGCCGACGTTGATGCCGAGGTAGGCGATGACCAGGTCGCGGCGGCGGTGGCGGGGGAAGTAGACGCCGAAGGTGAGCAGGCCGATGGCCAGCAGGTCGGCGCCGAGCAGGTAGGTGTGCGACATCGGGCTTTCCGGGAGGTGGACGGCAGGTCGACATCAGGTTGCGGTCCGGAGATGCGCTGGAACTGGGCGTGAGCTGGGGAGTTGCTGCCAGCAACCGTCCCGTCCTCGCCGTGGAACCCCACGGACGACGTCCAGCCCCTGCCCAGCCCGGTGCCAGCCGGCCGGGCGACCGTGGCGGCATGGCCGACCACGTGACCGACCTGCTCTTCGACTCCGCCGCGGCACGCACCGTGGTCCTCGCGCGGCGACCCGCGGGCGGTTGCGCCGTCGAGTGCGTCGTCTCCGACGTCGTCTGGAGCGACGTCGTCCGGCTGCTCCGGTGGGCCACGGCGGACACCCGCCACGACCTCGCCCTGGAGACCGGGGCGTGGTGGCGGCTGGCCGCCGCGTGCGCGGACCTCCTCGGCCGACTGCCGGGCCTCTGCGACGAGCTCGCCGAGCCGTGGGGCATCGACGGCTCGGTGGCGGTTCCGCCGGAGCTCGACGCCCGGGCCCGCATCGCCTGGTCGGCCGACCGGGTCGTGCGGCTGCTGAGGGCGCCGCACCCCGTGCCGCTGCGCACCCTCGCCGCCGAGATCGACGTGCTGGGCGCGGCCGCGGTGCAGGCGCTGGCCGGCTCCGCCGCCCCTGTCGTCAGGCCGGCAGCGTGAGCTCCCGGTCCCCCGCTCTCTCCCTCGGCCTGGGGGCAGCCCTCCTGGCGGTCGCCGCCCTGACCCTGGCCCCGGAAGGCACCGGCTGGGCGTGGGGCTCACCGGCCGTGGAGCTGCGCTGGTACCTGGGCGGTCTGGACTCCGGCGCCACCGTGCTGCAGCTGCTGGGGAACCTGGTGCTGCTCGTCGTCCCGGCCGCCCTGGCGGTCCTCCGCTGGCCCGCGCTGGGCCGGCCGCGCCGGCTCGTCCTGGCCGCCACGGCGACGGCCACCGCCATCGAGCTCCTCCAGTGGGCGCTCCCGCTCGGGCGGGTCGTGTCGCCGCTGGACGCCGTGCTCAACGCCGCCGGCGCCGTCGCGGCCGGCCTCCTCGTGGCCGCCGCGACCGCGACCGGGAGGACCGGCGGCCGGCTCAGCCCGACTCGGCGATCCGCTTGATCGCCGCGAGGGTGGCGGGGATGCCCTCGTGCGCCTGCCGGGTGCGGAGGGCGATCTGCTCGTCGGCCCGCTCCCCGTAGCGCTCGGCGAAGAGGGCCAGCCCACCGGGCAGGAACTCCCACGACTCGGTGAGCTCCGTCCCGCCGGCGACGGGGGCGAGCGTGAAGCTCCAGTGCACCAGGTTGCCGCCGACGACCCAGGCGAACTCCCGGCCGCGGTCGGCCACCACCACCTTCGAGCGCGTCTCCCAGGTCCGCTCCGGGGTCACGTTGCGCCCGCTGAACCAGTCCCCGACCGCGCCCGACGCGCCCTCGTCCCACCAGCACTCCCGGCAGACGGGGCTCCACTCCCCGGTGCGGGTCACGTCGGAGACCAGGTCGTACAGCTCCTCGGGCGACGTCGCGACGGTGATCGACCGTGAGTGGCGCAACTCGCTCATCGGCGCAGTCTCGCAGGCGCCATGCGTGGTCGCGCGGACCCGCCGGGTATGCGCGCCGCGTGGAAGAGCTGCTGCAGGACGTCGTGGACGTGCTCGTCGTCGTCGTGGAGGCCTGCGGTGCCGCCGTGATCATCATCGGGGCCGTGTGGGCGTTCATCCGGTTCGCCTGGGCCGGCCTGCGGCACCGCGACGTGCACGGCTTCGTGCCGGTCCGGCTGACGCTGGGCCGGTTCCTCGCCCTGGGGCTGGAGTTCCAGCTCGCCAGCGACGTCCTGCGCACCGCCGTGGCCCCCAGCTGGGAGGAGATCGGGCAGCTCGCCGCCATCGCGGCCATCCGGACGGCGCTGAACTACTTCCTCGGCAAGGAGATCGCCGAGGAGCGCCGCGAGGTCGCGGAGGACCGCGAACGGTCCGGGCGGGGATCGAACGACGCCGCGTCGCCGCAGCGCACGGCCGGGACGGCGCCGGACCGTCGGGGGCGGCCGGGGTGAACGCCTGGCTCGCCACGGTCACCGGCCTGGCCGCGCAGGTGGTCGTCGTGCTCGCCCTGCTGTCCGGCGCGCTGGTGCTGGCAGTGACCCGTTCGCCGGCTCCGGCGCTCGCGATCACTCTCGACCACCTCGTCGCGGCCGGGCTGCTCCGGCTGGCCGGCGAGCCGAGCTGGCAGGCGATCATGACGGCCGCGGTGGTGATCGCGATCCGGCACCTGGCCGGCTACTCCCTGCGCCACGGGGCCGCGTCGTGGCGGAAGGGGCCGGGCCCCCGTGCCGGCCGGTCCCGCCTGCTCCCGCGGCGGCTGCAGGACGAGGTGCACCGCGCCCTGCACCCCGCCTGGCGGCGGTGACACCGTCGTCCTGGGGCACCTGCGGGCCACGACCCGGCTCCCCTGACCCGGCCCGCGGTCCCGGGGGTCAGGACCGCCCGGGCTCCGCCGACGCCGGCGTCTGCCCGCCCTCCAGGTCGCCCTCGGTGTCGAGGTAGGCCTGCTGGAGCTCGGCGAGCAGCGCCGGATCCGGCTCGGCCCACATCTTCCGGTCCACCGCCTCGAGCAGCCGCTCGGCGATCCCGTGCAGCGCCCAGGGGTTGCTCGTCTCCAGGAACTCCCGGTTCTCCGGGTCGAGCACGTAGGTCTGGGCCAGCTTCTCGTACATCCAGTCGGCGACCACACCGGTCGTGGCGTCGTAGCCGAACAGGTAGTCCACGGTCGCGGCGAGCTCGAAGGCGCCCTTGTAGCCGTGCCGGCGCATGGCGGCCAGCCACTTGGGGTTGACCACCCGGGCGCGGAACACCCGCGCGGTCTCCTCGGACAGCGACCGGGTGCGCACGTGCTCGGGCCGCGTCGAGTCACCGATGTAGGCCGCGGGCGCCCGGCCGGTGAGCGCGCGGACCGTGGCCACCATCCCGCCGTGGTACTGGAAGTAGTCGTCGGAGTCGGCGATGTCGTGCTCGCGGGTGTCGACGTTCTTGGCCGCGACGGCGATCCGCCGGTACGCGGCCTCCATGTCCGGCCGCGCCTGGACGCCGTCGAGGTCGCGGCCGTAGGCGTAGCCGCCCCAGACGGCGTAGACCTCGGCGAGGTCGGCATCCCCCCGCCAGTTGCGCGAGTCGATCAGCGGCAGCACCCCGGCCCCGTAGGCGCCGGGCTTCGAGCCGAACACCCGGGTGGTGGCCCGCCGCCGGTCGCCGTGGGCCGCCTCGTCCGCGTCCACGTGCGCCTTCACGTAGTTGGCGTCCGCCGGCTCGTCGAGCCCGGCGACCAGGGTGACCGCGTCGTCGAGCATGGTCACCACGTGCGGGAAGGCGTCCCGGAAGAAGCCGCTGATCCGCACGGTGACGTCGATCCGCGGCCGGCCGAGCTCGTCGAGCGGAACCGGCTCCAGCGCGGTGACCCGCCGCGAGGCGTCGTCCCACACCGGCCGGACGCCGAGCAGCGCGAGCACCTCGGCGACGTCGTCGCCGGAGGTGCGCATCGCCGAGGTGCCCCACACGGAGAGGCCGACCGAGCGGGGCCACTCGCCGGTGTCGGCGCGGTACCGGTCGAGCAGCGACTCGGCCATCGCCGAACCGGTCTCCCACGCCAGCCGGGAGGGCACCGCGCGCGGGTCGACGGAGTAGAAGTTGCGCCCGGTCGGCAGCACGTTCACCAGCCCGCGCAGCGGGGAGCCCGACGGCCCGGCGGGCACGTAGCCGCCCTCGAGCGCGTGCAGCGTCGCGTCCAGCTCGTCGGTGGTGCGCGCCAGCCGCGGCACCACCTCGTCGACGGCGAACCGCAGCACCGCGGCCACGGCGTCGTCGTCGTGGCCGAGCACCTCCCGGACGACGTCGGCCACGGCGTCGGGCGTCCACCCTCGGGCCTCCATGCCGGCGACGAGCGCCTCGGCCCGCGCCTCCACCTGGTCGGTGGCGGTGCGGCCGGCGGTGCCGTCCTCGGTCAGGCCGAGCGCCTCGCGCAGCCCGGGCAGGGCGACCGAGCCGCCCCAGATCTGGCGTGCCCGCAGCATCGCCAGGACGAGGTCCACGCGGTCCTGCCCCGACGGCGGGGTGCCGAGCACGTGCAGCCCGTCGCGGATCTGCGAGTCCTTGATCTCGCAGAGCCAGCCGTCGACGTGCAGGATCATCTCGTCGAAGTGGTCGTCCTCCGGCCGCTCGTTCAGCCCGAGGTCGGCGTCGAGCTTCGCCGCCTGCAGCAGCGTCCAGATCTGCGCGCGCACCGCCGGCAGCTTCGCCGGGTCCATGGCGGCGACGTTGGCGTGCTCGTCGAGCAGCTGCTCCAGCCGGGCGATGTCACCGTAGGAGTCCGCCCGGGCCATCGGCGGCACCATGTGGTCGACGAGCGTGGCGTGCGCCCGTCGCTTGGCCTGGCTGCCCTCGCCCGGGTCGTTGACCAGGAACGGGTACACCAGCGGCAGGTCGCCGATCGCGGCGTCGGGGCCGCAGGAGGGCGAGAGCCCGACGGTCTTGCCCGGCAGCCACTCCATGTTCCCGTGCTTGCCGACGTGCACCAGCGCGTGCGCGCCGAACACCGAGCGCAGCCACCAGTAGGCCGCGAGGTAGTGGTGGGACGGCGGTAGGTCGGGGTCGTGGTAGATCGCGATCGGGTTCTCCCCGAAGCCGCGCGGCGGCTGCACCATCACCACGACGTTGCCGGCGCGCAGCGCGGCGAAGACGATCGCCTGGTCGTCGCCGGAGCCGTCCACGAAGAGCGAGCCGGGGGCCTCACCCCAGTGCTCCACCATGGCCTCGCGCAGGTCGGCGGGGAGGGTGTCGAAGAAGCGCCGGTACTCGGAGGCATCGATGCGGACCGGGTTCCCGCTCAGCTGCTCCTCGGTGAGCCAGTTCTCGTCCTGGCCGCCGGCGGCGATCAGCGCGTGCACCAGGGCGTCGCCGTCGAGGTCGGCGACGCCGGGCAGCGCGTCGGGGCCGTCGAACGGGCCGATGTCGTACCCGGCGCCGTGCATGGCGGCGAGCAGCCGGACGACCGAGGCCGGCGTGTCCAGCCCGACCGCGTTGCCGATGCGGGCGTGCTTGGTCGGGTAGGCGCTGAGCATGACGACGATCCGGCGCTCGGCGGGTGGGGTTTGCCGCAGCCGGGCGTGGGCGACGGCGGTGCCGGCCACCCGTGCGGCCCGCTCGGGGTCGGGCACGTAGTGCGTCAGGCCGTCGGCGTCGGTCTCCTTGAAGGAGAAGGGCACGCTGATCAGGCGGCCGTCGAACTCGGGGATGGCGACCTGGTTGCCGACGTCGAGCGGCGACAGCCCGTCGTCGTCGGCGAGCCACTCCTCTCGGGAGCGGGTGAGGCACAGCCCCTGGATCACCGGCACGTCGAGCTCGGCGAGGGCACCGACGTCCCAGGCGCCGTCGTCGCCGCCGGCCTGCGCGGTCGCCGGGCGGGAGCCGCCGGCGGCCAGGACGGTGACCACCAGCGCGTCGGCGGTGCGCAGGGTCTCCAGCAGGTCGCCGGGCACGCTGCGCAGCGAGCTCACGAACACCGGCAGCGCGCGGCCACCGGCGTCCTCGATCGCGGTGCACAGCGACTCGACGAACGCCGTGTTCCCGGCCAGGTGGTGGGCGCGGTAGTAGAGCACCGCGACGGTCGGGCCGGTCCCCCGGGAGCTCCGCTCGAGCAGCCCCCAGTCGGGCGCGACCGACGGCGGCTCGAACCCCTCCCCGGTGAGCAGCACGGTGTCGGAGAGGAACCGGTGCAGCTGGGTGAGGTTGTCCGGCCCGCCCTGCGCCAGGTAGCCGTGCGCCTCGGTCGCCACGCCCATGGGCACGGTGGAGAGCTCCATGAGCTCGGCGTCGGGCAGCTGCTCACCGCCCAGCACGACGACGGGGACGCCGGAGCCCAGCAGCGGCGCGAGCACCTCCTCGTACTGGCGGCGGACGCCCAGGATGCGGACGACGACCAGCTCGCTGCCCTCCGTGAGGGCAGCCATGCCGGCGGCGTCGAGGCGGGCGGGGTTGCCCAGCCGCCAGTCGGCGCCGCTGGCGCGGGCGGAGAGCAGGTCGGTGTCGCTGGTGGAGAGCAGGGTGAACACGTGTGTGCGGCCTCCCTCGGGGTCCGCGCCCCGGGTCGTCGGGCACGGCAGCCGGAGTGTCTGGCTGGCCCCCGCTGCTCAGCGCAGCGCGGGCTCACAGTGGCGGGACCGCGCCGGGTTCGCACCGGCTTCCTCGCTGCACTGCCGTGTTGTGCCGCAGACGCTACCGGGCGGTCCCGCGACCGTCTCAGCCGTCGGTCCCGGCCCCGTCCCAGTCGACGACGCGGTCGGCCACCGCGTCCACCAGCGGGCGGTCGTGCGAGATCGCGAGGACGCCGATGCCGGCCGACCGGCAGTGCTCGAGCAGCAGCCGCCAGATCGCCGCCTGGGTGACCGGGTCGAGGCTGGCGGTGATCTCGTCGGCCACCAGGTGACGCGGCCGGGCGAGCAGTGCCCGGGCGAGGGCCACGCGCTGGAGCTGGCCGCCGCTGATCTCGTGCGGGCGGCGGTCCAGCCAGCCGGGGTCGACCAGCCGCGGGTCCAGCGCCGCCGGCTCGTCGGCCGGCGCGCCGGTCGCGGCGAGCACCTGCCGGACCGTCCAGCGCGGGTCCATCGCCCGCTCCGGGTGCTGGAAGACGAGCTGGACCGGGTGCGGTGCCCGACCGGACCGTGGCTCCCGGCCGTCGAGGGTGACCCGGCCGCGGTGCGGCCGCGCGAAACCGGCCAGCACCCGCCCCAGGGTGCTCTTGCCCCCGCCGCTCGGACCGCACAGCCCGACCACCTCGCCGGCCTCGATCGCGAGGTCCGCCCCGGCGAGCACCCACGGGCGGTCGCGGCCGTAGCAGAACCAGACGTCCTCGGCGCGCAGCATCACGCCTCCGCCGGCACGCGGAAGCCGTGCGCCGGCAGCGCCTGCCACATCGCCCGCGTGTAGGGGTGGGCCAGCCGCTCCCCGGTCCCGGTGAAGTCGGCGGGGCGGGCCTCGTCCACGGTGCGCCCCTCGCGGCAGATCACCACCCGGTCGGCGACCTCGACCGCGGCCTCGAGCTCGTGGGTGATGAGCACGACGGCGCAGCCGTCGTCGGCCAGCCCGCGGAGCTCGGCCAGCGTCGACCGGACGGTCGCGGTGGGCAGCCCGGTGGTCGGCTCGTCGGCGAGCAGCAGCCGGGGCCGGCTCATCGTCGCCATCGCGACCAGCACCCGGCGGGCCATGCCGCCGGAGAGCTCGTGCGGGTACCGGCGGAGCACCTCCGCGCCGAGGCCGCGCCGCTCCAGCGCCTCCGCCGCGGCGCGGCGCGGATCGGGGTGCCCGGCCAGCCGCGCCGACCGCCGGACCTGGCGGCCGACGGGGCTGGTGGGGTCGAGGAAGGCCGCCGACTGCGGCAGCAGCGTGGCCTCACGACCGGCCAGCCGGCGCCGGTCCTCCGGCGCACGCACGGTGCCGTCGAAGGCGATCGTCCCCCGCTCGACGGCGTTGGGCGGCAGCAGGCCCAGGACGGCGTGCGCGAGCAGGCTCTTGCCGGCCCCGCTGGCGCCGACGAGGGCGACCACCTCTCCGGCCGGGGCCATGAGGTCCATGCCGGCCAGCGCGGTCACCGTCCGGCGACGCAGCCCCCGCTCGTACTGGACGAAGTCCACCTCGAGGCCGCGGACCTCCAGCAGCGCGCTCACAGGTGGGCGCTCCGCGGGTCGAGCAGGGCGCGGCCGTTCTCCCCGATCGTGTCGACGAGCTTGACCACGGCCAGCAGGCACAGCCCCGGCAGGACCGCGAGCCACCACGTCCCCGCGCTCAGGTAGCGCATCGCCTCGGCCAGCAGCACCCCGATCGAGGGCTCACCGGGGTCGACGCCGAGCCCGAGGAACGACAGGGCCGCCTCGTGCAGGATCGCGTGCGGGAAGAGCAGGACCGTGCCGACGACGAAGTGGCCGGTCAGGTGGCCGGCCAGGTGGTGCCGGGCGATCCAGCCGCGACCGCGGCCGAGCTGCCGGGAGACGGCGACGTAGTCGGAGGAGACGACCTCGCGCGCCCGGCCGCGCAGCACCCGGGTCAGCGTCGGCCAGTGGGTCAGGGCCACGGCGACCACCGTGGCCCGCGTGCCGCCGCCGAGCGCGAACGCGAGCAGGATCAGCAGCACCAGGTGCGGCAGGGCGAGGAACAGGTCGACCAGCCAGCTCACGACCCGGTCGACGACGCCGCCGAACACCGCGGCGGCGCAGGCCAGCACCAGCGCGATCCCGGCGGAGATCAGCGCCGCACCCGTTCCGACGAGCAGGCTGAGCCGGAGCCCGGACAGGACACGGGCGAGCACGTCCCGGCCCAGCGGGTCGGTGCCGAACGGGTGCTCGGCCGACGGCGCCAGGTTGCGGTCGCCCAGCTGGGTCGTGACGGCGTCGTCGGCCGCCAGCCCCCCGGCGACGAGGACGGCGAGCACCACCACCAGGGACAGGCCGGTCCAGGCGAGGGTGCGGCGGCGGCGGTCACCGAGGAACCCCGGCCGGACGGCCGGCTCGGCGGCGGCGCTCATCGCACCCCCTGGCCGGCCGGGGACGGGGCGACCGGCGACGCCGCCCGATCGGGCAGCTCGTCGGGCGACGGGGAGCGGGGCGCGAGCACCGGGCCGCGCAGGCCGCGCCGCGCCCGGCGGGCGCCGGCGAGGTCCGCCGAGACCCGCGGGTCCAGCCGCGCGTGGACGAGGTCACCGAGCTGGTTGCCGACGAAGACGAACACGGTGGTGAACAGCACGATGCCCAGCAGTAGGGGCACGTCCTGCCCCAGCGCGGCGGCCGTCGTCGCCGCGCCGAGGCCGGGGTAGGCGAACACCTGCTCGGCCAGCACGGCGCCGCCGAAGAGCTCGCCCAGCGAGCTGAACTGCAGCAGCACGGCCGGCGCCGCGGCGTTGCGCAGCACCCGGTGGACGACGACGCCGCGCGTCGACTCCCCCTGAGCTCGGGCGAAGGCGACGTAGTCGCTGGCCAGCGCCTCCACGACCGCGTGCCGGGTGTGCAGGACGACCGGGGCGATGCCCACGACCGACAGCGTCAGCGCCGGCAGCGCGAGGTGGTGCAGCCGGTCCAGCAGGGTCACGTCCTCGGCGAGCGTCCCGACCGGGACGGCGCAGCACACCGGCGTCCACCCCAGCTGGACGGAGAAGACGTAGAGCAGGAGGAGCCCGACCCAGAAGGTCGGCGCGGAGGCCAGGGTGTAGGCCCACCAGCAGATCGCCCGGTCGGCGAAGCGTCCCCGCCGCGCCCCGGCGAGCACGCCGAGCGCGAACCCGACCAGCCCCGACAGCAGCCAGGCGGTGGCCATGAGCGCGAGGCTGGCGAGGAAGCGCTCACCGATGACGTCGGCCACGGGCTGGCCGAACGTCAGCGAGCGGCCGAGGTCGCCCTGCACGACCTGCCCGAGCCAGGCGGCGAACCGCTCGGGCGCCGGCTCGTCCAGCCCCCACCGCTCGGCGATCTGCGCCCGCTGCTCCGGGCCGATCGCGGCCACGTCCCCGCCGACGTAGGCGTTCACCGGGTCGACCGGTGAGTGGACCATCAGCGTGAACGAGGCGACCGCGACCGCCGCGAGGAGGAGCACGAGCCGCACCAGCCGGCCGCCCGTCCACCGCAGCGCCGGTCGAGCGCGGCTCAGCAGCTCCACTGCCACCCGGCGATGCCCGCGGTGATCGGCCAGCCGTGCCCGTGCGGTTCGACCTGCGTCGAGCCGAGGTCGAGGCACTCGTCGACGAAGTAGGTGTGGTCGAGGTTGACCAGCCACGCCCAGGCGGCGTCCCCCGACGGCCCGAAGCCGGTGCCCTCGCCGTCGTACTGGGCGGCCCGCCAGTGCGGGATGGCGCTCTCCTGGTCGGGCGCGGTCATCGCCGCCTCGAGCTGCTCGTCGACCGCCGGGTTGGCGTAGAAGCCCGGGTTCCAGTACTCGACCCCGGCCTGGCGCGAGGAGTAGAGGTTGTACATCTCGGTGGGGTCGTGGCTCCCCCAGCCGAACAGGACGGCGTCGGCGTGCAGCCGCTGGTCGATGACGTCCCAGCTGGCGCCGTCCGCGGTGACCTCGATGCCCACGGGCGCGAGCATGTCCGCGACCGACAGCGCGAGCGCCTGCCGCAGCGAGTCGCCCGCGGGGTAGAGCAGTGTGAACGCGGCCGGGACGCCGTCCCGCTCGCGCACGCCGTCGCCGTCGGAGTCCACCCAGCCGGCCTCGTCCAGCAGCTGCCCGGCCCGCTCCGGGTCGGCGTCCTCGATCGCCGCCGCCGGCTCCGCCCAGGGCAGGCCGTCGACCGGTCCCGTCGCCGGGGAGCCGAAGCCCTCCAGGACGCCGTCGACGAGCGCCGCCCGGTCCACTGCGTGGTTGACGGCTTGGCGGATCGCCCGGTCGGAGGTCACGTCGTTGCCGATCGGCTGCCCGTCGTCGGTGGTGCGGCCCTCGTCCGGCACGTACGGGAACATGATCCCGCGGTTGTCGACCGACGGGACGGCGACCAGCCGCATGCCCGGCACCTGGGTCGTCGCCAGCGCGGACGGGACCGCCGCCATGTCGACCTGGCCGGCCGTCGCGGCCGCCAGCGAGGTGTCCTCGCCGGTGAACTGGAAGACGATCCGCTCGAACTCCGGCTGCTCGCCGTAGTAGTCCTCGTTGCGGTTCACGATGAGCTGCTGGCCCTCGTCCCACTGCACGAAGCTGAACGGCCCCGAGCCCACCGGGTCGCGCGCGTAGTCCGGGCCGTGCGCGTGCTCGGGCACGATGCCCAGCGAGACGAGCCGGTTGACGAAGGTGCTCTGCGGTCGCTCCAGGCGGAGCTCCACCGTGTCCTCGTCGACGGCGACCGCCTCGGCCAGCGCGGTGACGTCGGTGAGGCCGCCGCTCCGGCTCGCGGTGGTGAACGTGTAGGCGACGTCGTCGGCGGTCACCGGCTCGCCGTCGGTGAAGCGCGCGTCGGTGCGGATGTCGACGGTCCAGACCAGACCGTCCTCGCTCACCGACCACTCGGTGGCGAGGTCCGGGACCAGGTCGAGGTCGGCGTTCCGGCTCAGCAGCGTGGACTGGAACAGCGGCGAACCGTACCGGCCCCAGCCGAGGGTCGGGTCGAAGCCGTCGTCCGGCTCACCGCCGATGGCCAGACGCAGCTCGGTCGGCGCGACGTCGGCGGCCGGTGCGGCCGCTCCCCCGCCGCCGCAGCCGCTCAGCGCGACCAGGGCCACCGCACCCATCGCGGCGACCCGCCCCGCCGGCCACTCCCCGCCCACGCCCGCTCCCGTCCTCGACCTGCTCCGACCCTCGGCCTCCGACTCTATTGCAAAGTCTTTGCAACAGACTCGTCGGTGTCGGTACCGGTGCCGCCCGGCGCATCCGGATGGGACCGCCCGGCGGAAGCAGGGGTGTCGAACGGACCACCGAGGGAGTCGTCATGGCACTGCGTCCCCACCTCCGCCGCACCGGTCCCGCCGCCGGGGCCCCACCGACGTCCGGCGCGGCCGCCCCGCCGGCAGCCGGCACCCCGACGCCGCCGGCGTCCCGAACCCGCCCGGCGCCCTCCGCGCCGCCCGCGGGTGGTGGCCGCAGCCCGGGCGGCGACCGGGTCCTCGCCGTGCACCGGATCGGCGCGCTGCTCGTCGCCGCGGTGATCGCGGTCTTCGGCATCCTCGGCTTCGCCGACGGGCTGGAGTTCTTCTCGACCGACGGCGAGCGGATCCTGGGGCTGTCGTCCAACGGCCTGCTGTCGACGATCTCGGTGGTCACCGCCGCCGTGCTCGTCGCGGCGGCCCTCCGCGGGCCGCACATCGCGTCGACGGTCATGATCGTCGTCGGCGTGCTGTTCCTGGTCTCGGCGCTGGCCAACCTGGCCGTGCTGCAGACCGGGTTCAACGTGCTCGCGTTCCGCTTCCCCAACGTCGTCTTCTCGGTCGTCGCCGGACTGGTCCTGCTGCTCCTGGGCGCCTACGGGCGGGTCAGCGGGAACCTGCCGCCCGACAGCCCCTACGCCCGCCCCGGCAGCGATGTCGACGACACCGACCCGGCCGCCGACCACCCCTCCACCCCGGCGGAGTTCGCCGCCGAGCGGGCGATGCGGGACGCCGAGGTGGCGGTGGTGCAGCACACCGCCACCCTCGACCAGCAGCGCCGCGTGGCCGCCATGTCAGCGGCGCACAGCCGGGCGGAGCGCCGCCGGATCTGGCTCTCCTTCGACGAGCCCACCGGCGGGGCGAGGCCTCAGGTGGCCGACCAGTAGCCGACCGCGGAGACCCGGTCCCTGGCCGCGCCGAGCTGCCGGCGCAGGTGCTTGGCGAGGGCCCGGGTCGCCGCCGCCTCGCAGGCGGCCCAGAACCAGTCCCGCGACGGGTCGGCCCCTGCGGACGCCGACGGGCCCGCCGCCCAGGCGGCGGTCACCGCGTCGCACAGCGCCTCCCCGGGCGCACCGTCGCGGTCCACCCACACGACCTCCTGCCCCGCGGCGGCGTTGACCGGGAGGTCGCGGTCGGACGGGTGGCCCGCCTCCAGCCACACGCGCGCGGGCAGCTCCGCGTGGTGGGCCAGCAGCGAGTTCACGGCGGGCAGCGACGCGGGGTCGCCGACGAGGTGGAGCAGCCGGGTGCCGGCGGGCGGCCGCTCGTCGCGGGTGCCCTGCACCGTCACCTCGATCGTGTCCCCGGGGCGGGCGGCCAGGGACCAGTTCGCCGCCGGGCCGTCGTGCAGCGCGAACTCCAGGTCGAAGGTGCCCGCCGCGGGATCGGGGGCGACGAGCGTGTACGCCCGCTGGTGCGGCCGGCCACCGTCGGAGAACCAGACCCGCACCCACATCGCCGGGTGCGGCGGGCAGGCGGCGAGCAGGCCACCGTCGGCCAGGTGCACCCGCTGGTACCGCTCCCCCACCCGCTCGCTGCCCCGCACGGTGAGGACGAAGTCCTTGCCGCGCAGCGCCTTCAGGACCACGCCTTCCCAGCCGTGCTGCACCGCTCGTCCCCTCTCGACGTCGTGTGCGGGACCCCCCGGAACCGGGCTCCGGAGCTGTGTATGGTCCCGATTGGTTAGGTGAGGCTAACCTATGAGAGGGGACTTCCGTGACACAGCTCCAGCCGACCGCGCACCTGTTCTCGGGTGCGACGGTCGACCACTACGCCGCGGTCGTCACCGCAGCGCTCGGCGCGCTCACCGACCGGGTCCGGGTCGTCCGCCGCCCCCGGTCGGGCGCGCCGCAGGCCGATCTCGAGGACCTCGTCGACGGCATCGACCTCGACACCCCGCTCGGCGACACCTTCTCCGCGCTGAAGGAGACCTCCCGGCTCTACCTGGAGCACGCGGTCTGGTTCCACGAGCCCGGCTACGTCGCCCACCTGAACTGCCCGGTCGCCATCCCGGCGCTGGCGGCCGACCTGTTCGCGTCGGCGGTGAACACGTCGGTCGACACCTACGACCAGTCGACGACGGCGACCCTGATGGAGCGTCGGCTCATCGGCTGGGCCGCCGGGCGCGCCGGCCTGGGCCCGGCCGCGGACGGGATCTTCACCAGCGGCGGCACCCAGTCCAACCTGCAGGCGCTGCTGCTGGCCCGGGACGAGGCGCTCGCCGCGCAGCCCGGCGGAAGCCTGCCCGGCGGCGCCCGGCTCCGCGTCCTCGCCACCGACCAGGCGCACTTCAGCGTCGCGAAGGCCGCCCGCCTGCTCGGCCTGGGCGACGACGCGGTGGTGCCGGTGGCCACCGACGGGCAGCACCGGATGGATCCGGCCGCGCTCCGGTCGGCCGCGGCCCGGGTCCGGGCCGCCGGCGACGTCGTCATGGCGGTGTCCACCACCGCCGGCACGACCGACCTCGGCCGCATCGACCCGCTCGCCGCGGTGGCCGACGTCTGCGCAGAGGTCGGCGCATGGCTGCACGTCGACGCCGCGTACGGGGGTGGGTTGCTGGTCTCGCGCCGGCGCCGGCACCTGCTCGACGGCATCGAGCACGCCGACTCGGTGACGGTGGACTTCCACAAGACCTTCTTCCAGCCGGTGGCGTCCTCGGCGGTGCTGGTGCGCGACGGCGCCACGCTGCGACACGTCACCCACCACGCCGACTACCTCAACCCGCGCGGCGAACGGGCCCCCAACCAGGTCGACCGCAGCCTGCAGACCACCCGGCGCTTCGACGCGCTGAAGCTCTGGGTGACGCTGCGCGCCATGGGGGCCGACGCGGTCGGCGCGGCCTTCGACGCCTGCCTGGACCTCGCCGTCGACGTGCACGAGGACCTGGCTCGTGACCCGGAGTTCGAGGTGCACAGCGCACCGACGCTGAGCACCGTCCTCTTCCGCTACCGGCCGAACGGTGCCCACGGGCCGCTCGACCCCGCCGCCGCCGACCGGCTCGTCGGCGCGATCCGCGAGCGGTTGTTCGACGAGGGCGAGGCGGTCGTCGCCCGCACCGTCGTCGACGGGCGGCCCTGGCTGAAGTTCACGCTGCTCGACCCGGGCACCACCCGCGGCGACGTCCGGGCCGTGGTCGACCTCGTCCGCGCGGCCGGGGACGACCTGCTCGCCGCCGCCGGCACGCCCGTCCGCGACCGCGAGCAGGTGCTCGCGTGAGCGCCGCCGGCACGCCGGTGCACGACTTCGTCGCCGTCGGGATCGGCCCGTTCAACCTCGGACTCGCGGCCCTCAGCGCCCCGGTGCCCGACCTCTGCGGCGTCTTCCTCGACGAGCGCGAGGAGTTCAGCTGGCACCCCGGGATGCTGATCGAGGGCACCACGCTGCAGGTCCCGTTCCTCGCCGACCTGGTGACGATGGCCGACCCCACGTCGCCGTACTCGTTCCTGGCCTGGCTCAAGGAGACCGGGCGGCTGTACCCGTTCTACATCCGCGAGGACTTCCACCCGCTGCGCGCCGAGTACGACACCTACTGCCGCTGGGCCGCCGGGCGCCTGCCGGGGCTGCGGTGGGGCCGGCGCGTGGAACGGGTCGAGCACGCCGACGGCGTCTACCGGGTCTCTGCCCGCGACGTCCGGACCGGCGAGGTCGAGGTGCACCTGGGGCGCCGGCTGGTGCTCGGCGTCGGCACCGCGCCGTGGCTGCCCGAGCCGGTGCGGGACCTGCCCGGGCCGGCCTGGCACTCCGCGGACTACCTGCCGCACAAGGAGGAGCTGCAGACGCTCGGGCACGTCACGGTCGTGGGCAGCGGGCAGAGCGCCGCGGAGATCTACCTCGACCTGCTGACCGACGCCGACCGCCTGGGCTACCGGGTCGACTGGGTCACCCGCTCACCGCGGTTCTTCCCCATGGAGGTCACCAAGCTGACCCTGGAGATGACCTCGCCCGAGTACGCCCGGTACCACCACGGCCTGCCCATGGCGCGGCGCGACGCCCTCGCCCGCGAGCAGCGCCACCTCTACAAGGGCATCAGCGGCGAGCTGGTCGACGCCATCCACGACACCCTCTACCGGAGGGGCCGGCGCGGCGAGGTGCCGACCGAACTGCTGCCCGGTGTCGAGGTGGCCGGCGCGCGCTGGGACGCCGGGCAGCGCAGCTACGCGCTGCGGCTGCGGCACGCGGACCAGGGGCGCACCGCCACCCGGACGACGCGGGGGCTGGTGCTCGCCACCGGCTACCGCGCGCAGGTGCCGGCCTTCCTCGACCCGGTGCGCGACCGCATCCGGTGGGACGCGCGCGGCCGGTACGACGTCGCGCTCGACCACTCGATCGACGTCGCCGGCCGGGAGGTGTTCGTGCAGAACGCCGAGGAGCACACCCACAGCCTGATCGCCCCGGACCTCGGCATGGGCGCCTACCGGAACTCGGTGATCATCAACGCGATGTGCGGGCGGGAGGTCTACCCGGTGGAGGAGCACATCGCCTACCAGACCTTCGGGGTCGGCGACGCCGAGGACGCCGAGGACGCCGGGGACACCGCCGGAGCCGGGACCGGCGCGCTGACCGCCGCAGGAGCTCCCCGGTGACCGCCGCACCGGCCTGGGCCGCCCGCTCGACGGTCGGGGTGCTCACCCTCGAGCCGCTGGACCTCGACCGCGACCTGTGCGTGCTGCACGCATGGGTGACGCACCCCCGCTCGGCCTACTGGCTGATGCAGGGGCAGGGGCCGGAGGAGGTGCGCGCCGCCTACGCCGCGATCGTCACCGACCCGCACCACGACGCCTGGCTCGGCCGGGTCGACGGCGTCCCGACGTTCCTCGCGGAGACCTACGACCCCCGCCACCGCGAACTCGCCGGCGTCTGGCCGGCCGCCCCCGGCGACGTCGGCATGCACCTGCTCGTGGCGCCGCCGGCCGACGGGGCCGCGCCGGTCCGCGGCCTGACGTCGGCGGTCATGGCGGCGGTCGTGCGGTTCTGCCTGGACCGCCCGGGGGCCCGCCGGGTCGTCGTCGAGCCGGATGCGCGCAACGCCGCCATCCGGGCCAAGAACCGGGCGGCGGGCTTCGTCGAGCACGGCGAGCTGGACCTGGGGCACAAGACGGCGGTGCTGAGCACCTGCACGGCCGAGTCGTTCGCGGCGAGCGAGCTGGCCGGGGTGCTGGCGTGAGCGCGGCGGGGCTCGAGCAGGAGCTCGCCGGCGCGGCCCACCTCGAGCCCGAGGCGATGGCCCGGGCGCACCGGCACGTCGTCACCAAGGCGCTGTCGGAGTTCAGCCACGAGCGCCTGGTCACCCCCGAACCGGCCGACGACGGGCCGGCCGACGCGCTGGGCCGGACCTGGTGGCGGCTGCCCACGGCTGCCGGGTCGGTCTACCGCTTCACCGCGCGGGTGCTGCCGCTGGAGCACTGGGACGTCGACCCCTCCTCGGTGAGCCGCACCGTCGACGGCGCCGCCGCGCCGCTGGACGCCCTGGCGCTGGTCGACGAGCTGCAGGCCGACCTCGGCATCCCCGACGCACTGCTCGGCACCTACCTGGAGGAGGTCAGCGCGACCCTCGCCGGCGTGGCGTGGAAGCTCCACCACCGCCGCGCCGACGCCCGCGAGCTGGCCCGCGCCGACCTGCAGACCGTCGAGCGGTCGATGACCGAGGGACACCCGGCCTTCGTCGCCAACAACGGGCGGATCGGCTTCGGGCTCTCCGACTCGGCCGCGTACGCCCCGGAGGCGGGCGAGCCGGTCCGGCTGGTCTGGGTGGCGGCCCGGCGGGAGCACACCCACCTGGCCTGCGGCGACGGCGTCGACGAGGAGCGGCTCTACACGAGCCAGCTCGGCGAGCAGTTGCTCGCGCGGTTCGCCGGCCGGCTCCGCTCACTCGGCCTGGACCCGGCCGACTACCTCTTCCTGCCCGTGCACCCCTGGCAGTGGGAGCACCGGCTGGCGGTCACCTTCGCCGCGGACGTGGGCCGGCACGACCTCGTGCCGCTGGGGGTCAGCGAGGACCGCTACCAGGCGCAGCAGTCGATCCGGACCTTCTTCGACCTGGACCGCCCCGACCGGCACTACGTCAAGACGGCGCTGGCGATCCAGAACATGGGCTTCCTGCGTGGGCTCTCCCCGGCCTACATGCGCAGCACCCCGGTGATCAACGACTGGGTGGCCGGCGTCGTGCGGGGCGACCCGGAGCTGACCGGCGCCGGCTTCGACGTGCTCCGCGAGCTGGCCTCGGTCGGCTACACCGGCGACGCGTACCACCGGATGGCCGGGCGCGGCATCCGCTCGCCGTACCAGCGGATGGTGGCGGCGCTGTGGCGCGAGAGCCCGGTGCCACGGCTGGCGGCGGGCGAGCGGGCGATGACGATGGCGGCGCTGCTGCACCGGGATGCCGAGGGCCGGTCGCTGGTGGGCGGCCTCGTCGCCGACTCGGGGCTGGACCCGCGCACCTGGCTGCGCCGCTACCTCGACGCCTACCTCCGCCCGGTCCTGCACTGCCTGCTGGCCCACGACCTCGCCTTCATGCCGCACGGGGAGAACGTGATCGTCGTGCTGGGGGGCTCGACGCCGGCGCGGGTGCTGATGAAGGACGTCGGCGAGGAGGTCGCCGTGTTCGGCGCCCGGTCGCTGCCCCGGGACATCGAGCGGATCCGCGTGCACGAGCCCGACGACGTGCGCCTGCTGTCGGTGTTCACCGACGTCTTCGACGGGTTCCTGCGCTACCTCGCCGGCATCTTCGACGCCGACGGCCTGCTGTCGGCCGACGCCGTCTGGGCGTGCGTCGCCGACTGCCTGCTGGCGCACCGGGAGGCGTTCCCGGACCTCCACCGGCGCTTCGACCTGTTCACCCCCGAGTTCGCGCACTCCTGCCTCAACCGGCTGCAGCTGCGCAACACCCTGCAGATGGTCGACCTCGCCGACCAGGCGTCCTCCCTGCAGTACGCCGGGACGCTGGCCAACCCGGTCGCGCCGTTCGGGCCGCCGCGGTGACCGGGCCGGCTCCCGGGGTGGCCCGCGACCGGTGGGGCGTGCCCACCATCCGGGCGGGGTCGCTCGACGACCTCGCCCGGGCGCAGGGGTACGCCACCGCCGTCGACCGGGCCTGGCAGCTGGAGGTCGAGCGGTGGCGCAGCGAGGCGACCCTCGCCGCGCACCTGGGCGCGGCCGGGTTGGACTGGGACACCTTCGCGGCCCGCGCCCGACTGGACGACACCGCCCGCCGCTGCCACGACGCCCTCGACCCGGGCACCCGGCGATGGGTCGGGGCCTACGTCGACGGGGTGCGCGCCGGCCTGGCCGAGGGCGCCGCGCGCTCGCCGGAGCTGCGGGCCCTGGGCTGGGCGGGTGGGGAACAGCACGGCGGGCGCGGCGGCTGGCGGCCGTGGACCCCGCTGGGCATCTTCCTGGTGCACCACGTCCTGTTCGGGTCGCTGGGCACGACGGTGTGGCGGGGGCACCTGCTGCGTTCCTTCGGGCCGGGGCTCGGTCGGGAGCTCGCCGTCGCGCTGGGCCTGGGCCCGCCGGACGGCAGCAACGCGGTGGCGGTGACCGGCGCGCGGACGGCGTCCGGGCTGCCGCTGGTCGCCGGCGATCCGCACCGCCTGCTGGAGCGGCCCGGGATCTACCAACAGGTGCACCTCCTCGTCGAGGGAGCGGCCGACGACGGCGTCGACGTGGTCGGGCTGGCCTTCCCCGGCGTCCCCGGGGTCGCGCACTTCGGGCACACCGGCACGGTGGCCTGGGCGGTGACCAACGCGATGGCCGACTCCCAGGACCTCTACCGCGAGCGGCTGCGCCGGGACGGCGACCGCGTGCTGGCCCTCGGGCCGGACGGCTGGGAGCCGGCCGACGCCGCGACGGTCCGCCTCGATGTCCGCGACGGCGAACCGGTGACGGTGGAGACCGTCGAGACTGCGCGGGGGCCGGTCGTCGTCCCGTCGTGGACGGCGGAGGAGCCGGGCGAGCCCGAGGCGCTGAGCCTGCGCGCCCCGAGCCGGGTCGACGCCGCGCTCGGCTTCGATGCCCTGCCGCTGCTGCTGCGCGCCCGCACCGCGGCCGACGTCGAGGCGGCGCTCACCTCGTGGGTGGAGCCGGTGAACAGCGTCCTGGTCGCCGACAGCTCCGGCGACGTCCGCCAGCTCGTCGCGGGCCGGGTCCCGGACCGGGCGGCCGCGAACCGCTGGTACCCGGTGCCGGCCTGGGAGCGGGCGCACGCCTGGCGCGGGACCTGCCCGGCCCCGGCCGGGCTCCGGGTCACCGACGGGCCCCCGTGGGACGGCGTGGCGGTGACGGCCAACGACCAGCGCCCCGACGTCGCCCCGTACGGCTCGGTGTTCGCACCGGGTCACCGGGCCGCCCGGCTGCGCGCGCTCCTCGGCGACCGCACCGGCCTGACCGCCGACGACCTGGCGGCGCTGCTGCTGGACACCGCCGCCCCCGCCTCCGGCCCGCTGCGGCTGCTCCGCCACCTCCGGCCCCCGGAGGCCCGCACCCCGGCCGCCCGGCTGCACGCGGAGATCGTCGGGTGGGACGGCCGGATGGACGCGAGCAGCCGCGGGGCGGCGGCGTTCGGCGCGTGGCGCGCGGCCCTGGTCCGGCGCGTCGCCGGCCTGCCGCTGCTCGCGCCCCTGCACCACCCGGCCGGCGTCCCCGAGGTGCTGGCGCCCTGGGTGTCCCCGGTCGAGCGGATCGGGACGGCGCTGGAGCGGCTGCTCCGCGTGCTCCCCCAGCACGGCGTCGACGTCGACGCGCTGGCCCGGGACGCGCTGGCCGACGCGGCGGGGAGCACCGCCGCGACATGGGGGGCGACGCACCGGCTGCGCACCGTGCACTCCCTCGACGGCACCCCCTGGGAGGACGTCGTCGCCCGGCCCGCCGACGGCGCGCCGCTGGCCGGCGACACCGACTGCGTCCTGGCCACGACGAGCCTCCCCGGGCTCACCGACGTCTGCCTGCGCGGCCCCGTCGCCCGCTACGTCTGGGACCTCGCCGACCGCGACGCCAGCCGCTGGGTCGTCCCGCTGGGCGCCGACGGGGTGCCCGGCCCGCACGCGGAGGACCAGACGGAGCTCTGGCTGCGCGGCGACCTCGTCCCCGTTCCCCGCACCGCCGCCCCCGCCGTCCTGGAGGAGATCTCGTGACCGACGCCCGCCTCGTCGAAGGAACCAGCCCGTTCGGAGACGGCCGCACCCTCGGGGTGCGCCGGCTCGACCCTGACCGCGACGCCCCCCTGGTGCACTCCTGGGTGCGCGAGGAGCGGGCCCGCTTCTGGGGGATGACCGACCACACCGAGGACCAGGTGCGGGACGTCTACGCATTCGTGGACTCGCTGCCCACCCACCACGCCTACCTGGTGTCGGTCGACGACGCCCCCGTCGCGCTGCTGCAGACCTACGAGCCGGCCGCGGACCCGGTCGCCGAGACCTACCCCGTGCAGGACGGCGACCTCGGCGTCCACCTGCTGCTGGCCCCGGCCCGCAGCAGGGAGGCGGGCTTCACCGCCCGGTTCGTGGCCGCCCTCGCGGCGGTGCTGCTGGCGAACCCGGCCGTGCGCCGCGTCGTCGTGGAGCCGGACGCCGGCAACGAGCTGGCCTTGGATCGCGTCCGCCGGACAGGGTTCGAGCTGGGGCCGGAGGTGGACCTGCCGGAGAAGCGCGCCCGGCTCGCGTTCCTGTCCCGGGAGACCCTCGAGGCGCTGACCGGCGCGGCACGGATATCGGGCTGACGCGCCCGGTCGGCCGCCCTAGCCTGCCGCGGTGGCCTACGACGCGCTGACGGAGAGCATCGCGCTCCTCGAGCGCGGTGTGCCGGACTCCCCGCCGCGGATCAGCCGACGCCGGCGGTTCGCCCCGCTGGCCGTCGACGTCGACGGGGACGTCGCCTGCACCCTCTTCGCCCGCCGCAGCGTCGGCTGCGCGGTGCAGGAGGCCTGGGTGCTCGTGCGGCGCGGGGCCCAGTGGTCGCTGCTCGGGGGCGGCGGGGGCGGCGGGTTCGAGGACGACGACCTGGCCGACCGCCCCGCCGCCGCGGCCCTGGGCGGTCACCTCCTCTGGCGCGGCGGTGGCTCGTCGCTCCGGAACGCCGGGCGGCTGCTGCCCTGGGGTGCCCGGTACGTCAGCTACGCCGTGCTCAGGGCGAGCGCGGAGGTCGACCGGGTCGTCGTCGGTCCGCGGGAGATCAGGGTGCCGCGGCACGGGCACCTCGTGGTCGTCTGGGACGGCGTGCCGCCCCTCGTGGAGGCACGGGCCGCGGACGGCCGGTTGCTCGCCGCGCGTCGGGTGGACCTGCGGCGCCGCCGCCTCCCCGAGGCGTACCGCGACCCCGCGTGATCGCCCGACCAGCGCGGATCCGCCGCCCGGACTGGTCAGGGCCGGATCGGCCCCCTACCGTGGCCGGGTGCGGCGGGGAGGGCAGGACGACCGGCGAGGAGCCGGTCCCTCCGGGGCAACCCCGGGGTCTCGCAGCAGAGCAGGGCGATGCGTCACCCGCCGGACGGCGCGCTCCGCGCACGTCCCGGCGCCTCCGTCACGGAGCGGCTGCCCTCCCCGCCGTCGCGCTCGGCGGCCCCGCCGGTGACGGCCACCCGGCGCGCCGAGGTCACCGCGAACGGCATCGCCACCGCGCTGCTCGCCGGGCGGTGGCGGCGCCCGCAGATGGTGCGCCGGGTCGCCGTCGCGCTCGGGTACCGGCGCGCCCCCCGCTGGGTGGGCACGCTGGTCGGTGAGGTGCTGGGGGCCTACTGGCACCCACCGGCCGACCGCCCGCGGGAACTGGCCGCCTTCCTCCGCACGACGGGGGGCTGGGCGCGCGGTCAGGCGGCCGAGGTGCCGCCGCGGGTGGTGCACTGGGAGCCGGTGCCGACCGCCGTCGTCCGGCCCCGGCTGCCCACGGTGGAGCTGCCCGACCTGAGCGCCCTGGCCCGGCTGCTCGACCTCGACCAGGGCGAGCTGGCCTGGTTCGCCGACGCCCGAACCCTCGAGCGCACGGCGCCCGAGCCCCTGCGCCACTACCGCTGGCGGGCGGTGGACCGGCCGACCGGCGTCCGGCTGCTCGCCGCACCGAAGCCCCGGCTGAAGGAGATCCAGCGGCGGCTCCTGCGGCACGTGCTCGACCCGGTCCCGGTGCACGGTGCCGCGCACGGCTGCGTGCCCGGCCGGTCGGTGCGGACGGCGGCCGCCCCGCACGCCGGCGCCGCCGTCGTCCTGCGGATGGACCTGGAGCACTTCTTCGCGAGCGTCCCCGCGCCCCGGGTCCACGGGCTGCTGCTGGGCCAGGCCGGCCTCCCCGAGCCGGTCGCGCACGCGGTGACCGGCCTGGTCACCACCGTGGTGCCCGCCGCGGTGTGGCGGCGCATCCCGCCGCCGGAGGACCCCGTGGCCCGGGAGCGGCACCGGCGGCTGGGGACGCGGCTCGCCGTGCCGCATCTTCCGCCGGGTGCGCCCACGTCCCCGGCCCTGGCGAACCTGGTCTGCTACCGGCTGGACCGCCGGCTGGCCGCGCTCGCGGCGACTTTCGGCGCGACCTACACCCGCTACGTCGACGACCTGACCTTCAGCGGCGGCACCCGGGTGGGGCGCGGCCGGCTGGCCGAGCTGGTGGGTGAGATCGCCCGGGAGGAGGGCTTCCGGGTGAACGCCGCCAAGACACGCGCGATGGGCTCGGCCCGCCGGCAGGCAGTGCTGGGCGTCGTGGTCAACGAGCGCCCGGCGCTGCCCCGCCGCGAGCGGGACGAGCTGCGCGCGCTGCTGCACAACTGCGCCACCCGCGGCTGGACCACCCAGCTCCGCGGCCGCGACCCCGCCACGTTCCGGGACCACGTCCTGGGCCGGGTGGCCTGGGCGGCGTCGGTGGACCCGGCGTCCGGGGCGCGGCTGCGCGCGCTGGCCGAGCGCATCGACTGGAGCTGACCGCCGACGGCTCGGGCCGACCCGGGACGTAGCCTCGCGGGCGCCATGTCATCAGCCGGGCTGCCCACGCCTCCCCTCCGGGACCGGGCCGACGCCTGCCCCGGCGCGCTGCAGACCCACTCCGCCGCCGACGGCGAGCTCGCGCGGGTGCGGGTCCCCGGTGGACTGCTGGTGGGCGACCAGCTGCGCGTCCTCGGCGCGGCCGCCGTCGAGCTCGGGGACGGCGCGCTGGAGCTCACCAGCCGCGGCAACGTGCAGCTGCGGGGCCTGCGCCCCGGATCGGCCGGCGAGCTCGGCGGCCGGCTGGCGGCGGCCGGGCTGCTGCCCAGCGACAGCCACGAGACGGCCCGCAACCTGTTGGGCAGCGTGTTGAGCGGGCGGACCGGGGGCCTGCTCGACGCCCGGCCCTGGGTGCGCGACTTCGACGCCGGGCTGTGCGCCGACCCGTCGCTCGCCGCGCTGCCGGGACGGTTCCTGGCCACGTTCGACGACGGCCGGGGCGACGTCGCCGCGCTCGGCGGGGACGTCGGCCTGTTCGCGCTCGCCCCCGACGCCGTCGCGCTGACCCTCGCCGGCGCCGACTCCGGCCTGCGCGCCGGTCCGGCGGACGCCGTCGACCTCGCGCTGGCGGCCACCCGGGCATTCCTCGACGAGCGCGCCGCCCAGGGCGGAACGGCCTGGCGGCTGGCCGAACTCGCCGACGGGCCGGCACGGGTGGCGGCGCGGCTGGACGCCCCGGCCGGGGAGCGGGTCGAGGTGCCGGCCCAGCCGCGGATCCGCCCGATCGGTGCGGTGCGGCAGGACGACGGCCGCACGGCCCTCGCCGCGGTGGTCCCCCTGGGCCGGCTGACCGCCGCCCAGGTGTCGCTGCTCGCCGACGTCGCGGCAGAGGTGCAGCTCACCCCGTGGCGCGGGGTCGTCGCGCCCGACCTGGCCGACGGGTCGGCGGCCAGGTCGCTGGCCGACGCCGGGCTGGTGCTCGACCCCACGAGCCCGTGGACGCGCGTGACCGCTTGCGCGGCGCTGCCCGGGTGCGCGAAGTCCCTGGCCGACGTGCGGTCGGACGCGACCGCTGCCGTGATCACCGGATCCCTCCCGGCGGACGGGGCGCGGCAGCACTGGGCCGGGTGCGAGCGGCGCTGCGGCCGGCCCGGCGGCGCAGTGGTGGACGTGGTCGCGACCGGCGCCGGCTACCGAGTCGAGGGCAGCGGCCACCCCGGCTGAGGCCGGCTCGCTCCGGCAGGGGTGACGGACAGCAGCCCACGATGCTGAACCCGGGGCTGGGGCGTGCGCCCTGTTACCGGTAGTCGCTCAGCAATGCGCGGAGCACGCGGACGACGTCGGCCAAGACGTCATCGAGGTCGGTGAGGTCCCGCCACTCGTGCCGGACCAGCCGGCGTCGCCACCAGCGGCCGCGGACCTGGTCGACCGCGATGTCCTCGTCGAGCCCGTCGAACCACACCTCGATCGGCTCGCCTGCCGTCCTGGGCTCGATCGTCGTGCCCCAGCCGTAGACGGCCTCCCGCCGGTTCCCGGACTGCCAGAAGCGTCGTGGTGCCGGTACGACACGGTGCCCTCGTGGTCACGCAGCACTGACTCGACGGTCGCGCGCAAGGCCACCTGCTGGGCGGGCGGCTCCGGAGCGGGGAAGTCGGGCACGGCGCGACGCTAGCCCGGAGCCGGGCCGGAGGACGCACGTGGCGGGTCGGGCCATGCGAGAGCGGGCACCCGCCGCAGTGAACTGCCGAGCACCACGACCCACCGCTGTCCACGCTGTGCCGAAATCTGTGGACAGGCTTCTGACCTGCAGTTTCGGGTTGCCGAGGCCGGCCCGCCCGGCTAGTATTCGTACATGCGTTCGACCGCTGCGGGTGATGCGCTGGACCGGTTGACGGCCGCGCTGGACGACCTGGCGGCCGAGGACCTGGCCGGCCGGTTCGGCCCGCAGCTGCTCGACCGGCTGCGGCCGCTGCTGGTGGCGCAGAACCGGCTCGCCGCGGAAGTCACCCGCACCGTGCGGGAGTGCGAGGTCACCTCCGCCGCCGAGCACGACGGGCAGCGGACGATGGCCTCCTGGCTGCGCGGACATGCCCGGCTGTCGTCGGCCGCGGCGTCCCGGGTGGTGCGCTCCGGGCGGGCGCTGCCCGAGCTACCGGCGGTGCGAGCCGCGTTCGCCGCGGGTGCGATCACGGCGGAGGCGGTCGCGGTGATCGCCCCGGTCGCCGCACCGGTGAACGTGGCCGCCGCGCAGGCGCACGACGTGGACCTCGCCGGGGTCGACGCAACCCTGGCCGAGGTCGCCGCGAGTCGCCCGCACGCCGAACTCCGCCAGGTCGTGGACCACTACCTGGCCCGGCTCGACCCCGACGGCCCCGAGCCCGATCCCACCGAGGGCCGGTCACTGGTGTTCGTCACCCACGCCGATGGCCGCGTCGGGTTCCGCGGCGAGCTCGACGCCGTCGGCGGGGAGAAGTTCCAGGCCGCGGTCGAGTCGATCGTGCAGGCCTCCCGCCCCGCCGGGGACAGCCGCACCCGCGCCCAGCAGTCCGCCGACGCCCTGGTCCAGCTGGCCGACAACCAGCTCGCCTCCGGCGCCCTGCCGGTCCTGCGCACCGTGAAGCCGCACGTCATCGTCCGGATCGACCTCACCGACCTGGTCGACCCCGCCACCGGACCGGGCGCGGCCACCACCGGGCTCGGCGCCACCATCTCCGCCGCCCGCGCCCGCTGGCTGGCCTGTGACGGCAACGTCTCCCGCATCGTCATCGGTCCCGACGGCGAGCTCCTGGACCTGGGCCGCCGGCACCGGGTCGTCCCGCCGGCCCTGCGCCGCGCGGTCGAGTACCGCGACCGGGGATGCGTGTTCGCCGGCTGCGACGCCCCCGCCCACTGGTGCGACGTCCACCACCTCGTGCACTGGGCCGACGGCGGAGAGACCTCGCTGGAGAACTCCGGGCTGTTGTGCGAACGCCACCACACCAAGGTCCACCACGGATTCCGCATCGAACGAGATACCGCCGGCCGATGGCACACCTACCGGCCCGACGGCACCGAGATCCTGATCTTCCCCCGCATCACCGGCCAACCCGAACACTCGCGCACCGGCTGAGCCACCGACGCACGACGAACCCTCCCCGGGTCCTGGGAGGGGTTCGTCGGCCTGCTCAAGCACGCAGCACAGCGGTGGGCTGGGACCGCCCGCCGTTCCCCGGAGCAGGTGGCCCGAGCGCGGGACGTAGCCTCCTGCCCGATGTACGACTACGAGAAGGACGGCGCCGAGATCTACCGGCGCTCGTTCGCCACCATCCGCGCCGAGGCGAACCTCGCGAACCTGCCCGCCGACGTCGCCCAGGTGGCGGTGCGGATGATCCACGCCTGCGGGCAGGTGGACCTCGTCGACGACATCGCCCACTCCCCCGACGTCGTGCAGCGCGCCCGCGAGGCGCTGAACGCCGGCGCACCGGTGCTCTGCGACGCGCAGATGGTGGCCAGCGGCATCACCCGGCGGCGGCTGCCGAAGGACAACGACGTCATCTGCACCCTGAACGACCCGCGGACCCCCGGGCTCGCCGCCGAGCTGGGCACCACCCGCACCGCCGCGGCGCTGGAGCTGTGGCGCGACCGGCTCGACGGCGCGGTCGTCGCGATCGGCAACGCCCCCACCGCGCTGTTCCATCTGCTCGAGATGGTGGCCGCCGGTGCCCCGCGCCCCGCCGCCGTGCTCGGCATCCCTGTCGGGTTCATCGGCGCCGCCGAGTCCAAGGACGCCCTGGCGGAGTCCGACCTGGAGTTCCTGGTGGTCCGGGGCCGGCGCGGCGGCAGCGCGATCACCGCGGCCGCCATCAACGCGATCGCGAGCACCGCCGAATGAGCGGACAGACGACCGGCCGGCTCTACGGGGTGGGGCTGGGCCCCGGCGACCCCGAGCTCGTCACGGTCAAGGCCGCCCGGCTGATCGGCGCCGCCGACGTCGTCGCCTTCCACGCCGCGCGGCACGGCCGGTCGGTGGCCCGCGGCCTGGCCGAGCCCTACCTGCGCGAAGGGCAGATCGAGGAGCTGCTGGTCTACCCGGTCACCACCGAGACCACCGACCACCCGGGCGGCTACCAGGGCGCGATCGACGAGTTCTACGAGGCCGCCGCTGCGCGGCTGGCCGCCCACCTGGACGCCGGCCGCGACGTCGTCGTCCTCGCCGAGGGCGACCCGCTCTTCTACGGCTCCTACATGCACATGCACAAGCGGCTGGCGCACCGCTACCCGACCGAGGTCGTCCCCGGGGTGACCAGCGTGAGCGGCGCGGCCGCCGCGGTCGGCCGGCCCCTGGTGGAGCGCGACGAGGTGCTCACGGTGCTCCCCGGCACGCTGCCGGCCGACGAGCTCGCCGCCCGGCTGGCCGGCACCGACTCGGCGGCGGTGATGAAGCTCGGCCGCACCTTCCCGCAGGTGCGGGAGGCGTTCGAGCGGGCCGGCGTGCTCGACCGGGCGCTCTACGTCGAGCGGGCCACCACCGACCGTCAGCGGTGCCTGCCGCTCGCCGAGGTCAACCCGGCGAGCGTCCCGTACTTCTCCCTCGCCCTGCTGCCCAGCCCGCTCACGCCGCAGGTCACGGAGCCGGCCCAGCCCTCCGGCGAGGCGGCCACGCACGGAGAGGTCGTCGTCGTCGGCCTCGGTCCGGGCGCGCGGAGCTGGACGACCCCGGAGGCCGCCGAGGCGCTCGCCGCCGCCGACGACCTCGTCGGCTACGGCCCCTACCTCGACCGGGTCGCGGCCAACCCGCGCCAGACCCGGCACCCCAGCGACAACCGCGTCGAGGCCGACCGTGCCGCGCACGCGCTGACGCTGGCCCGGGAGGGGCGGCGGGTCGCGGTCGTCTCCAGTGGAGACCCGGGCGTCTTCGCCATGGCCGCCGCCGTGCTCGAGGTGGCCGAGCGCCCCGAGTTCGCCGGTGTCCCGGTGCGGGTCGTCCCCGGCCTCACCGCCGCCCAGGCGGTCGCCGCCCGGGTGGGGGCCCCGCTGGGGCACGACTTCTGCGTGCTGTCGCTCTCCGACGTCCTCAAGCCCTGGGAGGTGATCACCGATCGGCTGCGCCACGCCGCCGCCGCCGACCTGGTCATCGCCCTCTACAACCCGCGCTCGAAGCACCGCCCGCACCAGCTCGGCGAAGCGCTGCGGGTGCTACTGGAGGTGCGCCCGCCGGAGACCGTGGTGGTCGTGGGGCGGGACGTCGGCGGGCCGGAGGAGAGCCTCCGGGTCACCACCCTGGGCGCGCTGGACCCCGCGACCGTGGACATGCGCTGCCTGGTGCTGATCGGCTCCTCGCAGACCCGCGTCACCGCCTCCGGCGCGGTCTACACCTCCCGCCGCTACCCGGGCTGACACGCCGGGGCGGGGAATGCCCGCGCGATCGTTGCCCTTTCCCACCGTCGTGGCACCCCCGACGCTCAGCAGAGCCCCCGCGTTCTGGACCACCGCCGGCCTGCTGCTGCTCGTCCTCGCGGCCTCGGGGGTGCCCACGCCGCTGTACCGCGTCTACCAGGAGCAGTTCGGCTTCGGGCCCGGCATGCTCACGACGGTCTTCGGCATCTACGCCCTCGCCCTGCTGGCCGCCCTCCTCGTGGTGGGTGGCCTCTCCGACCACGTGGGCCGCCGGCCGGTGGTGGCCGGCGGGCTGCTGCTGCAGGCGGTCTCCATGGCCGTCTTCCTGACCGCCGACAGCGTCGGCTGGCTGCTCACCGCCCGGGTGCTGCAGGGCCTGTCCATGGGCGCGCTCACCGGAACCCTCGGCGCCCTGCTGCTCGACACCCAGCGCCCGGCCCGCCCGCTGGGCCCGCTGGTCAACAGCGCCGGGCCCGGCATCGGGCTGTCGCTGGGGGCCGTGGGCGCCGGCCTGGTCGTGGAGTACGTCGCCTCGCCCACGCGCTGGGTCTTCGCCGTCCTGACCGGGGTGCTGATCCTCGCCGCCGCGCTGGTGCCGCTGCTGCCCGAGACCTCCCCCCGCGCACCGGGAGCGCTGCGCTCGCTGCGGCCGACGGTGCGCGTGCCCGCACCCCAGCGCCCGGCGTTCCTCACCGCGCTCCCGGCCATCGTCGCCGCGTGGGCGCTCGGCGGCCTGTACCTCTCCCTCGGCCCCTCGCTGGTCGCCTCGGTCTTCGGCATCGAGGACCACCTGGTCGGCAGCCTGCTGGTGCTGGCCATGCAGGGCACCGCGGCGCTCGGCGCCGTCCTGGGCCGCGACCTCGCACCGGAGCGCGCCATGGTCGCGGGCGCCTCCGTGTTCGCCGTCGGGGTGACCGGCACGATCGCCGCCCTGCTGACCGGGCAGGTCGTCGTGCTCTTCGGCTCCGCCGTCGTCTCCGGCCTCGGCTTCGGCCTGGCCTTCCTCGGCGCGGTCGCCACGGCCAGCGCCGGCGTGGCACCGGCCGAGCGCGCCGGGCTCCTGTCGAGCGTCTTCGTCGTCGGCTACCTGAGCTTCAGCGTCCCGGCCGTGGCCGCCGGGGCCGCCGCCGGGGCGTTCGGCCTGGCACCGGTCACCGAGGTCTACGCCGCCGTCCTGGTCGTCCTGGCGCTGGCCGCGGTCGCCGGTGTGCGGCTGCGCCGCCGGGCGACCCCACCCGACCGGACGCCGGACGCCGCGGAGTCGCTGCCCGCCTGAGCCGGGTCGGCGGTACGTCGGATCAGGTCGTGCGCGACCGAACCCATTCCCGGGCCGCCTCCACGGTGTCGGCCACCGCGACCCCCGGCGGCAGCGGCGGGCGGCGCACCAGCACGACCGGCACCCCCAGCTCGCGAGCGGCGGTCAGCTTGGCGGCGGTCATCCCGCCCCCGCTGTCCTTGGTGACGACGACCTCCACGGCGTGCGCCCGCATCAGCGCGATCTCGTCCGCGACGGTGAACGGCCCGCGGGCGAGCACCACCGTGCTGCGCCGGGGCAGCGGCGGCGACGGGGGGTCCACCGACCGCACCAGGCAGTGCCCCGGGACGTCGGCGAACGCGGCGAGCCCCTGCCGCCCGGTCGTGAGAAACACCGAGTCGTACCCGGTCACCACTGCCGCCGCTCGTTGCAGTGACCCGACCCAGTGCCACTCGTCCCCCGGCCCGGCGGTCCAGCCCGGTCGTTGCAGTCGCAGCAACGGAACCCCGGTGACCGATGTCGCCTCCGCCGCCGCCGCCGTCATCCCGGCGGCGAACGGGTGCGTGGCGTCCACGACGGCCGCCGTCGGGGCCTCCCGCAGCCAGGCCGCCAGCCCCGCCGCACCGCCGAACCCACCGATCCGCACCGCACCCACCGGCAGCAGGGGCTCGGCGACGCGCCCGGCCAGGGAGCTGACGACGTCGACCCCGTCATCCACCAGCGCTCCGGCCAGCCGTCGCGCCTCCCCGGTCCCGCCCAGGACCAGCACCCGGCCGGTCACGCCGCGCCGCCGTGCATGCTGATCACGTGACGACGGCGGACCGGACGGACGGCACGGGCCTGCGCTCGGGCTGGACCACGGGCGCCTGCGCGACCGCGGCGGCCACCGCCGCCTACACCGCGCTGCTCACCGGCGAGTTCCCCGACCCGGTCACGATCGACCTGCCGCACGACCGGCACCCGTCGTTCGCGCTGGCCATCGAGCGCCTCGAGGACGGCGCCGCCACCGCCGGCGTGGTCAAGGACGCCGGAGACGACCCCGACGTCACCCACGGCGCGCTCGTCTCCGTGCGGGTGACCCACGGGGCACCCGGCAGCGGGGTCACCTTCCGCGCGGGCGAGGGCGTGGGCACGGTGACCAAACCCGGGCTGCCGCTGGCGGTCGGCGAGCCCGCGATCAACCCGATGCCCCGGCAGTTCATCCGGGAGCACGTCGCCGCGGTCGCCGCCCGCCACGGCGGCTCCGGGGACGTCGTCGTCGAGGTGTCGGTCGAGCACGGCGCGGAGCTCGCCCGCCGGACCTGGAACCCCCGGCTGGGCATCCTGGGCGGGCTGTCCATCCTGGGCACCACGGGCGTCGTCGTCCCGTACTCCTGCTCGGCGTGGATCGACTCGATCCGCCGGGGCATCGACGTGGCCCGCGCCGCCGGGTACGCGCACGTGGCGGCCTGCACCGGCAGCACCAGCGAGCGGGTGGCCGTCGAGACGTACGGGCTGCCCGAGGACGCGCTGCTGGACATGGGCGACTTCGCCGGGGCCGTGCTCAAGTACCTGCGCCGCCACCCGATCGGCCGGCTCACGATCGCCGGCGGCATCGGCAAGCTCGCCAAGCTCGCCGACGGGCACCTCGACCTGCACTCCGGCCGCTCGCAGGTGTCCTTCGAGTCGCTGGCCGGCCGGGTGCGCGCTGCGGGCGGCCCCCCGGAGCTGGTCGACGGGGTGCGGGGCGCCAACACCGCGCTGGACGCGCTGCAGCAGTGCCGGGCGGCCGGCCTCCCGCTGGGCGATCTGGTGGCCGCCGCGGCGCGGGAGACCGCGCTCGGCGTGCTGCGCGGCGCCCCCGTGGCGGTCGACGTGATCGTCATCGACCGCGCGGGCACCGTGGTCGGCCGGAGCTAAGCCTCGTCCGGTTGGACGGCCCTGCTGCAGGGGCCCGCCGCGAGCTCGCGAGCGGTGGGGGGCAGCAGGGTCCTTCATCGGCATCGGCTCGTCGAGTAGAGGTGGCTGTCGGGGAACTCCCCGGCGGTCAGCACCGAGCCGACGATCACCACCGCCGTCCGCTTCACCCCGGCGTCGGCGACCTGCGCCGCGATGTCGGCCAGGGTTCCGCGCAGGACCAGCTCGTCGTCCCGGCTGGCGCGGGCGACGACGGCGACCGGGCAGTCCGGGCCGTAGGAGGGCAGGAGCTCGGGCACCAGCTCGGCGATCCGCTGCACCGCGAGGTGCAGCACCAGCGTGGCGCGCGAGGCGCCGAGGGTGGCCAGGTCCTCCCCCGCCGGCATCGGCGTGGACCGGGCAGACGTGCGGGTGAGGATCACCGTCTGCCCGACGCCGGGGACGGTCAGCTCCCGCTTGAGCGAGGCGGCCGCCGCGGCGAAGGCGGGCACGCCCGGGACGACGTCGTAGGGCACGCCGGCCGCGTCGAGGCGCCGCATCTGCTCCGCCATCGCGCTGTAGACCGACGGGTCGCCGCTGTGCAGCCGGGCGACGTCGAGCCCGGCCTCGTGGGCCGCGACCAGCTCGGCGGTGATCTGGTCGAGGTCGAGGTTCGCGGTGTCCACCAGCCGGGCGCCCGGCGGCGCGGTGTCCAGCAACTCGCGGGGCACCAGCGCCCCGGCGTACAGGCACACCGGCGCCGTGGCTATGAGCCGGGCGGCCCGGACCGTGACCAGGTCGGCGGCGCCGGGCCCCGCGCCGATGAAGTGCACCGTCATGGCTTGACTCCCGACCAGATCGTCACGGGCATGGCCGCCTTCCAGCCGGTGAAGCCGCCCACGGGTGCGGCGGTGGCGACGGCGAGGCGCACCAGCTCGCCACCGTGCCGCGCGTACCGGTCGGCCAGCACCGCCTCGCTCTCCAGCGTGACGGCGTTGACCACCAGCCTCCCACCCGGCGGCAGCGCGGCCCAGCAGGCGTCGAGCACGCCGGGGACCGTCGCGCCGCCCCCGACGAAGACGGCGTCGGGGGCTGGCAGGCCCGCCAGCGCCTCGGGGGCGCGGCCCTCCACCACCCGCAGGTCGGGGACGCCGAGCCGCCCGGCGTTGCGCGCGATCCGCTCGGCCCGCTCCGCGCGCGACTCGACCGCGACCGCGCGGCAGGACGGGTGCGTCCGCATCCACTCGATGCCGATCGAGCCGGCACCGGCCCCGACGTCCCAGAGCAGCTGGCCCGGCAGCGGGGCCAGCCTGGCCAGGGTCACCGCCCGCGCGTCGCGCTTGGTCAGCTGGCCGTCGTGCTCGTAGGCGTCGTCGGGCAGGCCCGGAACGGTGGGCAGCGGCACGGTGCCCGGGTCGGCGACGACCTCCACGGCGGTCACCACCAGCGGGTCGGTCTCGGCGTGCGGCCACCCCGCGGCGGTGCCGGTGAACCGCCGCTCGCCCGGCCCGCCCAGCTGGGCCAGCGCGATGACCCGGCTGGCGCCGTACCCCCAGGCCACGAGACGGTCCGCGACCGCCGCCGGGGACGACGTGTCGGATCCGAGCACCAGCAGCCGCCGGCCCGGCGTCACGTGCGGGGCCAGCAGCTCCACCGGCCGGCCGACGACCGTCACCACCGTCGTCTCCTCCACCGCCCAGCCCAGCCGCGCGCACGCCAGCGTCACCGACGACGGGTGCGGGACGACGTCGACCGCGTCGGCCCCGAGGACCCGCGCCAGCGAGGTGCCGATCCCGGAGAACATCGGGTCGCCGCTGGCCAGCACGACTACCCGCCGGCCGGGGTGCGCCGTGGGCAGGGCGCGGATCGCCGGCCCCATCGGCGAGGGCCAGGGCACCCGCTCCGCGGCCACCGACGGTGGTACCAGAGCCAGCTGGCGCGCGCTGCCGCGCAGCACCTCGGCCGTCTCGATGGCCCGCCGGGCCGTCGGCGACAACCCGTCCCAACCGTCCGCGCCGATGCCCACGACCACGATCGGGCGCTCGGCGGGGACCTCGGGGGCTGGCACGGGCGCCGATCCTAGGCAGCCCTCCCGACCGCGGCCGGCGCACGGGCGCCGGGCTGCGCCGGCCGGGCCGCGGTCGGGGTCGCGTGCCGCAGCGGATCAGGCGGGCGCGAGGCCGCCGGCGTGCAGCCGGCGCTTGGCGACCGCGATGGGCACCTGTCCGACGACGGCAGGCAGCACCCAGAACACCGGATTGGCCGTCTCGGCGACCAGGAGGGCGGTCACGAGGGCGATGTAGGAGCCGCCGAGCAGGTGCGGCTGGAGCGTGGCCCAGTGGTGCCACGCCCGCCGGCGGGCGAGCGCACCCGCCACGGCGAGCACCTCCGTGAGCACGGCGACCGGCAGCAGCCAGAGCAGACCCGGCGACGTCGCCGCGAGCACCCCGCCGGTGACGGCCGCGACCACGACGGCGACCTGGTAGCCGGCCGCCGCGGCAACGCCCCGAGCACCCGCGCGACGGGCCGCGAGCCACACGGGCCCGAGGAGCAGCCCGGCGGTCCCCGCGAGGACGTGGACGCCGAGCAGGGGGTCATCCATGGCCGGTCTTCCTTCCCGGTGAACCGAACAGCATCCCGGCCGCACGCCGGGCGAGCTCGAGCAGCGCCTCACCACCGCCGTCGGGGGCGAGACCGGCTCCGGCGAGGTTCCCGGTCGCCGCCAGCCCGGCGAACCCGTGGACCAGGGACCACGCGGCCACGACCGCGGCCCGCGCGTCGTCGACCCGGCCGTCGACGGTCAGCGCGTCGATCCCGCGCTGGAGCACCGCGAAGGTCCGGGCCCGGGCAGCGGAGAGCTCGCCGTCGTCCGGGTCGAGGACGTCGGGGGCGAACATCACCGCGAAGTGACCGGGGTGGTCGCGGGCGAAGCGCACGTAGGCCACGCCGACCTCGCGGAAGTCGGAGGCGGCCGCGTCCTCGAGGGCACTGGCGAGCATCCGGTGGCCGTCGGCGGCCAGCGCCGTCAGCAGGCCGGTCCGTGAGGCGAAGTGGTGCCGGTGCGCGGCGTGGGACACGCCCGCCGAGCGGGCGAGCGCCCGGATCGAGACCTCGGCGACGCCGGAGCGGGCCGCCACCTCGGCCGCGGAGCGCAGCAGCACCGCGCGGAGGTCGCCGTCTAGCCGGGTCACACCAGCAGCTTGCCACTGACAACTTGCCAGTGGCAAGCGCCGGTGGGCGACGCCGCTCGGCGATGCGGCCGGCCCCTGTCACCCCGTCGACCGGCAGGGGCGGGATCAGAAGGGCACCTGCTGGCCCAGCAGGCCGGCTGCGCTGCCCCGGCCCGAGAGGACCCGGCAGAACTCGACGGCGTCGAGCTCCAGCTGCTCGCCGTCCGTCCCCGCCGACCACTGGCCGCCGGCCGGGCCGGTGAGGGTGAGCCGGTACGGCCGGCCGTGCCGCCCGGCCCACTCGGCGACGACGTCGGCGACCAGCACCCCGTCGTGCTCGGGCGTGAGCTCGGGCTCACGGCCGGTCGCGCGGCTGACGTCGACCCGGTGCATCCAGACGTCGCGGGTCAGGACGACGTCGAGCAGGAAGCCGGTCCGCCAGAACTCGCGGACCGTGCCGTTGACCTGCTCCTCGGGCAGCTTGACCTGCCCCGCCACCCGGGACAGCCGGCGCCGCCCCCGCAGCGCGCGCGGCGCCGTGACCTCGAGCGCGGCGACGACTGCCGGGCCGTCGAGGTCGGCGTGCGCCCGCACCTGCACGGCGGTCAGCGCGTCGATGCCGCCCCCGGCCTTGCCGGCGAGCCGCTGCTGACGGGCCATCTCCCGCACCGAGGCGGCCATCTCCGCCATCCCGAGCACGTGCGCGGCCATGGCCCGCACGTCCCAGCCCGGGCAGTCGGTGGGCCGGCTCCAGTCGTCGGCGTCCAGCTGCCGGAGGAGGGCGACGATGCGCTCGTACTCCGTGGCGGCGAGGCGGTAGGCGGTGTCCCGGTCCAGGGCGGCGGACCGCGGGCGTGGACGGGCAGGGGCAGGAGAGGGAGCGGTCACGACGGACCTCCTCGGATCAGCGGGTGGACGGGTTCCTCTGGTGGTGGCCGAGCCACATGTCCATGACGTCGGGCAGGACGGTGGTGAAGGCTCCGGTCTCGAACGGCTCGCCGGGCGCGTTGGACAGCTGCTGGGAGATGACCCCGCCGACCAGCGCCGTCCAGGCGCGGTAGGCGCGGTCGAGGTCGACGTCCGCGGCGAGGTGCCCGGCGTCCCGCAGCCGGGCCAGCAGCGCGCGGGACTCCGCGTCCAGCGCGACGGCCGGCTCGTACGCCCGCGGCGAGGGCGTGAAGCCGGGCACCGGGCGCCAGAACATGAGCGCGGAGTGGGCGGGGTGCTCGACGGCCCAGCGCACCAGGGCGGTGGTGCCCGAGCGCAGGGCGTCGAGCGGGTCGGCGTCCTCCCGCGTCGCGCCGGCGTGCCGCAGCACGTCGGCGAGCGCACGCCAGCCGCGTTCGAAGAGGGCGTCGTAGAGCGCGTGCTTGCCGTCGAAGTACCCGTAGAGGGACGGCGGGCGGATGCCCATCCGGCGGGCCACCTCACCGAGGGTCAGCCCGGCGACGCCGTGCTCGGTCATCACCTCCACGGCGACGGCGACGACCTCCTCGATCGTCTCCTGCCGCCGCCGTTGACGGCGGTCCGGCGGTGCCGCCCCGGTCACAGGCGCATTGTTTTCCTAACGGCGTTAGGAAGTCAACGAGGTCTTAGGTCGCTATCGGGCGGCGGGGGGTCTGTCGCCGGCCGGGCCGCTCGTGGTCTGATGACGCAGCCACACGCGACGGCAGCGGAGGAAGCCCGGTGAGAATCCGGCGCGGTCCCGCCACTGTGACCGGGGAGCCCGTCCCCACGCTCGGCCACTGCTCCCCCGGGAGCGGGAAGGTCGGGGACGGGCGTCGAGCCGGGAGCCAGGAGACTCCAGCCGTCGTCCCTGCCACCTCCGGGCGTGGACACCCGGGGAGAGGACGCGTGCCATGCGCGGGTACCCCGCATGAGCTTTCCCTTCACCGCCGTCGTCGGCATGGACGACCTGCGGCTGGCCCTGCTGCTCAACGCCGTCTCCCCCGCCGTCGGCGGGGTGCTGGTGCGCGGCGAGAAGGGCACGGCGAAGTCGACGACGGTCCGCGCGCTGGCCGCCGTCCTGCCGCCGGTCGACGTCGTCGCGGGCTGCCGCTTCGGCTGCGACCCGGCAGCGCCCGACCCCGCCTGCCCCGACGGCCCGCACGAGCCGGGTGCGGCGGCCCGCACCCGCCCGGCCCGGCTGGTCGAGCTGCCCGTCGGCGCCTCCGAGGACCGGCTCGTCGGCTCCCTGGACCTGGAACGGGCGCTCACCGAGGGGGTCAAGGCCTACGAGCCGGGCCTGCTCGCCGCCGCCCACCGCGGGGTGCTCTACGTCGACGAGGTCAACCTGCTGCACGACCACCTGGTCGACCTGCTGCTCGACGCCGCCGCGCTGGGCACCGCGTACGTCGAGCGCGAGGGCGTCTCGGTGCGGCACGCCGCCCGCTTCCTGCTGGTCGGCACCATGAACCCGGAGGAGGGCGAGCTCCGCCCGCAGCTGCTGGACCGGTTCGGGCTGACCGTGGAGGTCGCCGCCCCGCGCGACCCCGCCGTCCGCGCCGAGGTCGTGCGCCGGCGGTTCGCCTCCGACGCCGACCCGGCCGGTTTCGCCGGGCAGTGGGCCGCCGACGAGTCCGCGCTCGCCGCCCGCATCGCCGACGCCCGCGCCCGCCTGCCGCACGTCACCCTCTCCGACACCGCGCTGCGCCAGGTCACCGCCGTCTGCGCCGCGTTCGACGTCGACGGTCTGCGTGCGGACATCGTCACCGCCCGCGCCGCCATCGCGCACGCCGCCTGGTGCGGCCGCGACGAGGTGACCGAGGACGACGTGCGGGTGGCCGCACGGCTGGCGCTCCCGCACCGGCGCCGGCGCAACCCGTTCGACGCACCCGGGCTCGACGAGGAGACCCTGGACCGGGCGCTGGAGGACAGCCGCCCCGAGGACGACCCGGAGCCCCCGGACGACCCGCAGGACGGCGGCCCGGACGACGGCGGCCCGGACGACGGCGGCCCGGACGACGGCGGCCCGGACGACAGCGGCCCGGACGGCGGCGGCCCCGGCGCGGACCCAGGCATAGGAAGCAATACACCCATGTCCGACGCCGAGACGCAGGTAGAGCCTCCTATGCCTGGGGACGACGGGGGGGAGGTCCCGCCGACGACCGCCCCGCGCGGTGAGGGCGGCGGGCACACCGACGCGGCCCCGGCTCCGGAGAAGGCCGCGGTCGCTCCGTCCGACCCGTTCCGCACCCGGCGGCTGGAGGTGCCCGGGATCGGCGCCGGGGCCGCGGGCCGCCGGTCGCGCGCGCGGTCGGAGCGCGGCCGGGTGGTCGGGTCGACCCGCCCCGAGGGCACCGTCACCAAGCTGCACCTCGCCGGCACCGTGCTCGCCGCGGCGCCCCACCAGCGCGCCCGCGGCCGCAGCGGGCCGGGGCTGCGGATCGAGCGCGACGACCTGCGCCAGGCCGTGCTCGAGGGCCGCGAGGGCAACCTCGTGCTGTTCGTCGTCGACGCCAGCGGCTCGATGGGCGCCCGCTCCCGGATGGCCGCGGTGAAGGGCGCCGTGCTCTCCCTGCTGCTCGACGCCTACCAGCGCCGCGACAAGGTCGGGCTGATCACCTTCCGCGGCGGCGCGGCCGAGCTCGCCCTGCCACCCACCTGGTCGGTCGAGGCGGCCGCCGCCCGCCTCGGCAGCCTGCCCACCGGCGGGCGCACCCCGCTGGCCGCCGGGCTGCTCGAGGCTTACCGCACGCTCACGCTGGAGCGGGTGCGCGACCCGCGGCGCCGGCCGCTGCTGGTCGTCGTCACCGACGGCCGGGCCACCGGCGCGCGCGGCGGCGACCACCTGGGCGAGGCCCGCCGGGCGGCCGGGCTGCTCGCGGCGGCGGACGTCGCGAGCGTCGTCGTCGACTGCGAGTCGGGGCCGGTACGGCTCGGGCTGGCGGCGTCCCTGGGGGTCCAGCTCGGTGCGCAGACGCTGCGCCTGGAGGAACTGGGCGCCGAGTCCCTGGCCAGCACGGTCCGCGACGTGCGGAAGGCCGCCTGATGCCGCAGGGACAGGTCGCCGTCGTCCCGCAGGACGGGCTCACCACCCGGCAGCGGCGCAACCGCCCGCTGCTCGCGGTGCACACCGGCGAGATGAAGGGCAAGTCCACCGCCGCGTTCGGCATGGCGATGCGGGCGTGGAACCAGGGCTGGTCGGTCGCGGTCTACCAGTTCGTCAAGAGCGCCAAGTGGAAGGTCGGCGAGGAGAACGCGCTGACCGCGCTGGGCCGGCTGCACGAGCAGACCGGTGAGGGCGGGCCGGTCGTCTGGCACAAGATGGGCGCGGGCTGGAGCTGGTCGCGCAAGCACGGCGAGGAGACCGACCACGCCGCCGACGCGGCCGAGGGCTGGGCGCAGATCAAGCGCGACCTCGCCGCCGAGGCGCACCGGTTCTACGTGCTCGACGAGTTCACCTATCCCCTGAAGTGGGGCTGGGTGGACGTCGACGAAGTCGTCGCGACGCTCACCGCCCGGCCCGGCAGCCAGCACGTCGTCATCACCGGACGGGACGCTCCCCCGGCGCTGGTCGAGGCCGCCGACCTGGTCGTGGAGATGACGAAGGTCAAGCACCCGATGGACGCCGGCCAGAAGGGCCAGCGGGGGATCGAGTGGTGACCACGGGCGGGCGGGAGCTGCCCCGGATCGTGGTGGCCGCACCGTCGAGCAACGCCGGCAAGACGTCGGTCACCACCGGGCTGATCGCCGCCCTCACGGCCCGGGGGCTGACGGTCTCCCCGCACAAGGTGGGCCCCGACTACATCGACCCCGGCTACCACGGGCTGGCCGCCGGGCGGCCGGGCCGCAACCTCGACCCCTGGCTCGTCGGCGAGGAGCGGATCGCGCCGCTGCTGCTGCACGGGGCCCGCGGCGCCGACGTCGCCGTGGCCGAGGGCGTCATGGGGCTGTTCGACGGCGCCACCCACCCGAGCGTCGAGCCCGGGTTCGCCTCCACCGCGCACGTGGCCGGGCTGCTGCGCGCGCCGGTGGTCCTCGTGGTCGACGCCTCCTCGCAGGCCCGCAGCGTCGCCGCCCTCGTGCACGGGTTCGCCACGTTCGACCCGTCGGTGCGGCTCGGCGGCGTCGTGCTCAACCGGGTCGGCAGCGACCGGCACGAGGCGATCCTGCGCGAGGCGCTCGGCGCCGCCGGCGTTCCGGTCCTCGGGGCGATCCGGCGGCTGGAGACCCTGCACACGCCCTCCCGCCACCTGGGCCTGGTGCCGGCCGCGGAGCGCTCGGCCGAGGCGGTGGCCACGGTGCGCCGGCTCGGGGAGGTCGTCGCCGCCGGGGTCGACCTGGACGCCGTGCTGCGGCTGGCCCGCTCGGCGCCCGACCTCGCCGAGCAGCCCTGGGACCCGGCCGCGGAGGTGGCGCCGACCGGCAGCCGGCCGCGCATCGCGGTCGCCGGCGGCCCGGCTTTCACCTTCGGCTACGCGGAGAACGCCGAGCTGCTCGCGGCCGCCGGTGCCGAGGTGGTGACCGTCGACCCGCTGCGCGACGAGGCACTGCCCGCCGGCACCGCGGGGCTGGTCGTCGGCGGTGGCTTCCCCGAGGTCTACGCCGCCGAGCTGTCGGCCAACGAGTCCCTGCGCGCCGACGTCGCCGCGCTCGCCGCCCGCGGGGCACCGATCGCCGCCGAGTGCGCCGGCCTGCTGTACCTGGCCCGCGAGCTGGACGGCGTCCCCATGTGCGGGGTCCTGGACGTCGGGACGGCGATGGCCCCCCGGCTCACCCTCGGCTACCGCGCCGCGGTGGCGACCACCGACTCCGTGCTCGCCGCGGCCGGCACCCGGGTGCGCGGCCACGAGTTCCACCGCACCCACGCCGATCCCCCGGCCGGCCCCACCCCCGCCTGGCAGTGGGCCGCCACCGGTCCCGAGGGGTTCGTCTCCGGCGGGGTCCACGCCTCCTACCTCCACCTCAACTGGGCCGGCAGCCCCGCGCTGGCCCAGCGCTTCGTCACCGCCTGCGCCCCCGCCGTCCGAACGGAGCACGCCCGTGCACATCGCTGAAGGCTTCCTGCCCGCCGGCCACGCGATCGGCTGGACGATCGCCGCCGCGCCCTTCGTCGTGCACGGCGCCCGGGCCGTGGTCAAGGAGGTGCGGGAGAACCCGGAGTCGACGCTGCTCCTGGGCGCGGCCGGGGCGTTCACCTTCGTGCTGAGCGCGATCAAGCTGCCGAGCGTCACCGGCAGCTCGAGCCACCCGACCGGCACGGGGCCGGGCGCGATCCTCTTCCGGCCCCCGGTGATGGCGCTGCTCGGCACGGTCGTGCTGCTGTTCCAGGCGCTGCTGCTGGCGCACGGCGGGCTGACCACGCTCGGGGCCAACGCCTTCGCCTTCGCCGTCGTCGGGCCGTGGGCCGGGTACGCCGTCTACCGGCTGACCCGCGCCGCGGGGGCCGGGCTGCTACCCGCCGTCTTCGCCGGGGTCGCGGTGGCCGACCTGGCCACCTACGTCACCACGTCGGTCCAGCTCGCGCTGGCCTTCCCCGACCCGGCCAGCGGCCTCGCCGGGGCGCTGGCCAAGTTCCTCGGCGTCTTCGCCGTCACCCAGATCCCGCTGGCCATCGGCGAGGGCCTGCTCGGCGTGCTGCTCTTCCGGGTGCTCACGGTCAACGCCCGCCCCGAGCTCGAGCGGCTCGGCATCCTGAAGCCCGCCCCCGTTCCCGCGGCCGTGCCCGCCGGAGGTGCCGCGTGAACCGCCGCGCGCTCGTCAACGCCCTCCTCGTCGTGGCGGTGGTCGCGCTGTTCGCCGTTCCGCTGCTCCTCGACGGGGGCAGGTCGGAGTTCGGCGGCACCGACGCCGCGGTGACCGAGGAGCTCGAGGGCGACGGCTACACCCCGTGGTTCGACTCGCTGTTCAGCCCGTCCGGTGAGGTGGAGTCCGGCCTGTTCGCCCTGCAGGCGGCCCTCGGCGGTGGCGTGCTCGGCTACGTGCTGGGCCGGCTGCGCGGCCGGCGGACGGCAGCTCCCGCGCCCGCCACGAGCACGCCGGCGGAGACCGACCCGCGGTGAGCGGCCTCGCGGTCGACGACGCGGCGTGGCGCAGTGCGTGGCGCGGGCGTTCGCCCGGGGACAAGCTGCTGCTCTGCGCCGGCCTCGTCGGCTGCGCGCTGGTGCTGCCCGCCTGGCCGGGCAGCGTGCTCGTCGGGCTCACCGCAGTCGGGCTGGCCCTCGGCCCGGCCCGGGTGCCCGCCCGCACCTTCGGCCGGGCGATCCGCTGGCCGCTGGCGTTCATCGCGATCGGTGCGCTCACCGCGGTGGTGTCCGTCGGCGACGGCGGCATCGGCTGGGCCCCGGACGCCGCCGCGCAGGCCGGCTCGCTGGTCGGGCACGCGGTCGCCGGCAGCGCCGCGGTCCTCCTGCTGGCCACCACCACGCCGATGTCGGACCTGCTGCCCGCGCTGCGCCGGCTCCGGGTACCGGCCGCGGTCGTCGAGGTGGCGGGCGTGATGTACCGGCTGCTGTTCGTGCTGCTCGACAGCCTGCACACGATCCGCGAGGCGCAGACGGCGCGGATGGGCTGGTCCTCACCGCGCCGCTCCTACCGCTCCGCCGGGCTGCTCGCGGCCGGGGTGCTCACCCGCTCCTGGGACCGCGCCCGCCGGCTGCAGGAGGGCCTGGCCGGCCGGGGCATGGAGACCGACCTGCGCGTGCTGCCCGAGGTGCTGCCGTCGTCCCGGCTCTTCCTGGCCACCGCGCTCACCGGCCTGGCGGGGATCGTCGCGGTCAGCGTGGTGGTGGCATGAGCCACCGGACCCTCGGCGCCACCGGGCTGGTCGTCGGCTACGAGCGCGGCCGCCCGGTCCTCGACGGCGCCGACCTCACCGTCCCCGCCGGCCGGCGGCTGGCCGTGCTCGGGGCCAACGGCTCGGGCAAGACCACGCTGCTGCGCTGCCTGTCCGGCGCGCTGCCGCCCGTCTCCGGCGCGGTGACCGTGGACGGGGTGCCACTGGAGCACACCCGCCGCGGCCTGCGGCAGCACCGGCAGACCGTCCAGCTGGTGCTGCAGGACCCCGACGACCAGCTGTTCTCCGCTTCCGTGGCGCAGGACGTCTCGTTCGGCCCGCTCAACCTGGGGCTGGACGAGGACGCGGTGCGCGCGCGGGTGGCCGAGGCCCTGGACCTGCTCGCCGTCGACCACCTCGCCGCCCGGCCCACCCACCAGCTCTCCTACGGAGAGCGGAAGCGGGTGGCGATCGCCGGTGCGGTGGCGATGCGGCCGTGCGTGCTGCTGCTCGACGAACCCACCGCCGGGCTCGACCCCTCTGCGGTCACCGAGGCGCTGGCCGCGCTGTCCCGGTTGCAGGAGCACGACTCCACCGTGGTGATGAGCACCCACGACGTCGACCTGGCGCTGCGCTGGGCCGACGAGGTGGCCGTCGTCGTCGACCGCGCGGTGGTGCAGGGCGCCCCTGACGACGTCCTCGGCGACGGCGAGCTGCTGGCCCGCGCGCGGCTGTCTCGCCCCTGGGCGCTGGAGGTCGGCGCCCGGCTGCGCGAGCTCGGTCTGCTCCCCGAGGGCCCCCTCCCCCGGGACGCCGCCGGGCTGCTGGGCGCCCTGCCCGACCGTCCCGGCGTGCCCACGTGAGGACCGTCGGCATCGGGCTGTCCTCCGGGGTGAGCGCCGCCGAGGTGCTCGCCGCCGTCGACGCCGTCCTCCCCCGGCCGCCCGGGCCGGTCCGGCTGGCCACCCTGGACACGCGCGTGCGCGAGCCGGGGCTGGTGGACGCCGCCGCCCGGCGCGGCTGGCCGCTCGCCGGTCACCCGGCCGAGGCGCTGGCCGGGGTGCGCGTGCCCGCACCGTCCGGCGCGGTCGCCGACCGGGTGGGCACCCCGTCGGTCGCCGAGGCGGCGGCGCTCCTCGGGGGCGGGGTGCTCGAGGTCGGGAAGACGGTGCGCGGCCGGGTGACCGTCGCCGTCGCGCGGCCGCCGGACCCGACCGCCGACCCGCACCGGACCACCCCCACCGATGCAGCAGGAGGACCCGTGACCACCCAGCCCACCGGCGACGGCGTGCACCCGGTCGGGCTGCGGCTGGCCGGCCGGCGCGTGATCGTCGTGGGCGGGGGTACGGCCGCGCACCGCGGGGTGACCGGCCTGCTCGCCGCCGGCGCGGAGGTGACGGTGGTCAGCCCGGGCCTGACGCCGGCGCTGGAGTCGGCCGCCACCGCCGGGCACCTGGAGTGGTGGCCGCGGCGCTACGCCGCCGGGGATCTCGCCGGGGCGTGGTTCGCGCTGGCCGCGACCGGCGATCCCGACGTCGACACCGCGGTGGCCCGGGACGCCGACCGGCACCGGATCTTCTGCGCCCGCACCGACGGTGCGCGGGCCGGCGCCGAGCTGCCCGTCACCGGCCGCGCCGGCGACCTCGTGCTGGCGGTCCACGACGCGGCCGACCCCCGGGCGGCGGCCGGGCTCCGCGACGCGGTCCTCGCCGGGGTCGCCGACGGCACCCTGCCGGTCCGCCGTTCCGACACCGGGCCGGGGCGGGTCGTCCTCGTCGGTGGCGGCCCGGGTGATCCGGGGCTGATCACCGTCCGCGGCCGGCAGGCGCTGGCCACCGCCGACGTCGTCGTCGCCGACCACCTCGGCCCCCAGCCACTGCTCGCCTCGCTCCCCCCCGAGGTCGAGGTCGTCGACGCCTCCAAGCTGCCGCGCGGCCGCTCGATGGCCCAGGAGACCATCAACGACCTGCTGATCACCCACGCCCGCGCCGGCCGCCGCGTCGTGCGCCTCAAGGGCGGCGACCCCTTCGTCTTCGGCCGCGGCTTCGAAGAGGTCCAGGCCTGCACCGACGCCGGCATCCCCGTCGAGGTCGTGCCCGGCATCACCAGCGCCGTCGCCGTCCCCGCCCTCGCCGGCATCCCGGTCACCCACCGCGGCCTCACCCACGAGTTCGTCGTCGTCTCCGGCCACCTGCCCCCCGGCCACCCCCAGTCACTGGTCGACTGGACCGCCCTCGGCGCACTGCGCGGCACCCTCGTCGTCCTCATGGGCGTCGACACCGCCCCCGCCATCGCCGCCGCCCTCGTCGAGCACGGCCGCGCACCCGACACCCCGGTCGCGGTCGTCACCGACGGCTCCACCCCCACCCAGCGGTCGCTGCGCACCACCCTGGCCGACCTCCCGGCCACCCTCACCGAGCACGCAGTCCGCCCCCCGGCGGTCTGGGTCGTCGGTGAGGTGGTCCACCTCACGTCAGCCGACCGCGGGCGTGTCTCGGCGCGTCGGTGACTGGGCGTGAACGCCCGCCGGACTGTCGGCCACGGTGCTGGACGAAGTCGTCCCCAGGCATGGTGATCCGCCGGATCGGCACCTAGCGTGGGCCCGTCCGGACGGACCCTCTCGTCACTCGACCCGTGACAGCCGCCCGGACGCCGCCGAACCACCCGCCGGATCCGTCCGGCACCCGGACCGGGGACCCAACGCACCACCTGGGGTGAAGCGACGAGCGGCCCGCACGGGCCGTCCGCCGCCGGGCGACTTCCCGCCCGAACCCGTCAGCTAACCCGGTAGGCGGCCGTGGAAGAAAGGAAGACCCGCCGAACATGGCGAGTTCGCTCAGCCCTGCCCACCGCCGCATCACCGGACGGCGGGCCCTGCTGGCCCTCGTGGCCGCCGGCGGCGTCGTCCTGGCGCCGCTCCCCGCCGTCGCCGACCCCGAGCCGGCCACCTCCCAGGAGGCCGCGGACCTCGTCGCCGCCCGCGCGCACGACCTGGAGGTGCTCACCGAGCGCTTCAACGAGACCCGCGAGCACCTCAAGGCGGCGCAGGCGTCCGCCGACGCGGCCGCCGAGGAGCTCACCGCCGCGCAGGCCGCCCTGGCCCAGGCGCAGGACCGCGTCCGCACGGTGGCCCGCAGCGCGTACACCGGTGACCGGCTGGACACCGTGACGGCGATGCTGACCAGCGGCTCGCCCACGGAGCTGATCGACCGGGTCGGCCTGCTCGACACGATCGCCGCCCACAACAACGGCGTGCTCGGGGAGGCCCGGACCGCCGGCGAGGACGCCGAGCGCGCCCGTGCGGACGCCGAGCGGGCCGCGGCGGACGCCCAGGCGCAGGTCGACCGCGTGAACGCCGAGCGGGCGCGCCTCGACGAGGAGATCGCCGTCTACCAGGCGCACTTCGACCGGCTGAGCGCCGAGGAGCAGCGAGCCTCCCGCGCCGCCGCCGAGCGGCACGCCGCCGAGGAGGCCGCCGCGGCCCAGGCAGCCCAGGCCGCCGAGGAGGCGCCGGCCGCCGCCCCGGTTCCCGCCGCCCCGGCTCCCGCAGCCGCGGCTCCCGCTCCGGCTCCCGCCCCGGCCCCCGCCCCGGCCCCCGCCCCCGCGCCGCCCGCGCCGGTGTCCGGCGGCAGCGGCGCGGCGCAGACCGCGGTGAACACCGCCATGGCCCAGATCGGCGACCCCTACGTGTGGGCGGCCGCCGGCCCGAACGCCTTCGACTGCTCGGGCCTGGTGCAGTACGCCTATGCGGCCGCGGGCATCAGCCTGCCGCACTCCAGCCGCATGCAGTCGACCATGGGGACGCCGGTCTCCCGCTCCGCCCTGCAGCCGGGTGACCTGGTCTTCTTCTACAGCCCGGTCAGCCACGTCGGCATCTACATCGGCAACGGCCAGATGGTGCACGCCGCCACGTCCGGTGTCCCGGTGAAGGTCGCGTCGATCGACTCGATGGGCGGCTACAACAGCGCCCGGCGGATCGCCGGCTGACGACCGCCGGCTGAGACACCCGGGCGCGCGGGGCGGTCCGCCCCCCCCCCCCCCCCCCCCCCCCCCCCCCCCCCCCCCCCCCCCCCCCCCCCCCCCCCCCCCCCCCCCCCCCCCCCCCCCCCCCCCGGGTGTCTCGTGCGTGTCGGGCCACCGCACGTGCGACGATCGCCTCTCGTGCGGGTGGGGACACGGGGCGAGCTGCCCCGCGAGGTCAGGGTCCTGGCGGTCATCGCCTTCGTCGTGGCGCTCGGCTTCGGCATCGTCGCCCCGGCGATCCCCCTGTTCGCCCGCAACTTCGGGGTCGGGACCACCGCCGTCGGGCTGGCGGTCAGCGCCTTCGCGTTCTTCCGCTTCGTCTCCGCCTTCAGCGGCGGCACCCTGGTCGAGCGGTTCGGCGAGCGGCTCGTGCTCGCCTCCGGGCTGGTGGTCGTCGCCGTCACCACCGGTCTCGCCGGGCTGGCCGGGTCCTTCCCGCTCTTCCTCGGGCTGCGGGCCGCCGGCGGGATCGGCAGCGCCATGTTCACCGTCGCGGCGCTCTCGCTGCTGCTGCGGGTGGCCCCGCCGTCGCACCGCGGGCGGGCCGCGGCCACCTGGCAGGGCGGCTTCATCCTCGGCGGCATCGCCGGGCCGGCCGCCGGCGGGCTGCTGGCGGAGCTCTCCCCCCGGCTGCCGTTCTTCCTCTACGCCGGGTTCCTGCTGGTGGCCGGTGCGGTGGGCGTCGCGCTGCTGCGCACCGCCGAGCCCGACCCGGCCGCGCCCCCGGCGGGTGACGCCGCCGGCCCCGACCTCGACGCCGGCCCGGTCCGGCTGGGCAGCGCGCTGCGCTCGCGGGTCTACCTGGCCGCGCTGCTGGCCAACTTCGGCGTCGGCTGGGTGCTGTTCGGCGTCCGCAACTCCCTGGTGCCGCTCTACGTCACCGAGGAGCTGGGCCGGACCGTGGCCTGGGCGGGGGCCGGGCTGCTCGTCGGCTCGGTCGCGCAGGCGCTCGGCCTGCTCCGATCCGGCCGACTGGTGGACGGCTGGGGACGCCGGCCTTCGCTGATCGTGGGCGCGGCGCTGGCGACGGCGGCCATGGCGGTGCTGGTCCTGCCGCCCGTCCTCTGGGCCTTCCTGCTGTCCATGGCCGTCTTCGGGCTCGCCGCCTCGCTGCTCGCCAGCGCCCCGGCGGCCCTGGTCGGCGACCTGAGCGCCGGGCGGGGCGGCCGGGTCGTCGCGGTGTTCCAGATGTCGGCGGACCTGGGTGCCATCGCCGGGCCCCTGATCGCCGGCTGGCTCACCGACGTGGCCGGATTCCAGGTGGCGTTCGGCGTGAGCACCGCGGTGCTCGCGGCCGGGCTCCTCGGTGGGCTGGCCATCCCGAGGACCGCGCCCGCCCCGGCGCCGGCGGCGACGCCGGCCGCCTGACCCCGGATCCCGACGGCGGTGAGGACGAGCCGTTGATCCACCCCGGCCGCTTCGTCGCCGAGGTTCACCGGTTGCCGGCAGGCGCCGTCCGCTCCGCGCCTCCCGGCCCGGTGATCTCAGCATGACTCGTGCCCTGCCCACTCCTGTGGGCAGGGCACGAGTGATGCAGAGGGCACCTGCCCGAGCTCCCGGGCCGGGCTCACGAGCACCGGCGTGGACGGCGGGAACCGGGCGGGGTCGTCGGCGGGCACCGGGCGTCAGCGGCTGCGGTACAGCCGGGTGGTCAGCGGGAGGAAGACCGCGGCCAGCGCGGCGGCCACCGCCAGCGAGACGCCGATCGCGACGCCGTCCGGCGTGCCGTCCATCAGCGAGCGGCACGCCGTGGCCAGCACCGAGATCGGGTTGACGTCGACGAACGCCTGCAGCGGCCCGGGCAGGGTGGCCGGGTCGACGAACACGTTGGAGAGGAACGTCAGCGGGAAGATGCTCATGAACCCGGCGTTCATCACGGCGTTCGGGCTGCGCATCAGCAGGCCGAGCACCGAGAAGGCCCACGACAGCCCGAACGAGAAGACCACCACCAGGGCCAGCGCCGCCACGGCGCCCGCCACCCCCGCGTCCGGGCGGTAACCCAGCAGCACGCCGACGACGATGATCACCGTGCCCGCCACGACGTACCGGACGCTGTCCCCGAGCAGCGAGCCCAGCAGCGGCGCGGGCCGCCAGATCGGCAGCGACCGGAAGCGGTCGACGACGCCCTTGGTCAGGTCGGTGTTGAGCGAGACGCCGGAGTAGACCGTCGTGAAGAGCACCGACATGACCAGCAGGCCGGGCAGCGTGTAGTCCAGGTAGGCGCTGGTGGAGCCCGCGATGGCGCCGCCGAAGAGGTACGTGAACATCAGCAGGAACATCACCGGCGTCACGGTCACGTCGAGCAGCTGCTCGGGGACGTGCTTGACCTTGAGCATCCCCCGCCAGCCGAACGTGAGGGCCGCCGACAGCGGTCCGGGCCGCGGGGGCCGCTCGCGGCCGGCGATCGCCCGGCGGACGGCCGCGGCGTCGGCGTCGGTGGTCGTGGTCGCCGTGCTCATGACGTCCGCTCCTCGAGGGTCGGTGCCGCTCCGGGTGGGTCCTCGGCGCCGCGGCCGGTCAGGGCGAGGAAGACCTCGTCCAGGCTGGGCTGGTCGAGGGAGAAGTGGGCGATGCCGATGCCGGTCCGCGCCAGCTCGGCCACGCCGGCGGCGGCCCGGGCGGAGTCGGGGCAGGTGGCCGACAGCGCCGCCGGGTCCGGCTCCAGGGCGACCGAGCCGAGCGCGCTCTCGAGGACCGCGGCCGCCTCGGCGCGCCGGGCCGGGTCGAGCAGCCGCACGTGCAGCGCCCCGGTGCCGACCGACGCCTTCAGCTGGGCCGGGGTCCCCTCGGCGATCACCCGCCCCCGGTCGATCACCGCGATCCCGTCGGCGAGCTGGTCGGCCTCCTCCAGGTACTGCGTGCAGAGCAGGATCGTGGTCCCCTCGGCCACGAGCGCGCGGGCGATCTCCCACACCTGGTTGCGTGACCGCGGGTCCAGCCCGGTGGTCGGCTCGTCGAGGAACATCAGCCGCGGGGTGACCACGATGCTGGCCGCGATGTCCAGCCGGCGCCGCATCCCCCCGGAGTAGTGCTTCACCAGCTTGCCCGCGGCCGCGGCGATGCCGAAGGCGTCCAGCAGCTCGTCGGCCCGCGCCCGGGCCCCGGGGCGGGACAGCCCGAGGAGCCGGCCGAGCAGCACCAGATTCTCCCGCCCGCTCAGCTCCTCGTCGACCGACGCGAGCTGCCCGGTCAGGCTCACCTGCGCGCGCACCGCGTCGGCCTCCGCGACGACGTCGTACCCGAGCACCCGGGCGCTGCCCGAGTCGGGGCGGACGAGCGTGGCCAGCATCCGGATGGTGGTCGTCTTCCCCGCCCCGTTGGGCCCCAGGACGCCGTAGATGCTCCCGGCCGGCACGGCGAGGTCCAGCCCGCCGACCGCCTGGGTCTCCCCGTAGGTCTTGACCAGCGCCGTCGCCTCCACGGCCAGCGGTGCGTGCTGCGGCATGGGTACCTCACCCTGGGTCGGTGTCGTCGTGGTGCAGACGGACTCTCCCCGGATATCTCATCGGCGGCGAACGACTTTTCCGCGGCCCCGCCGGCCGGCGGGCAGAAACCTCGCCGGTGCCCGTGTGACGCCGCGTGCACCGGGGAAGGGGACGGCGGAGCGCGCAGGCGTCGTCGCGCACCGGAGCCGATGCCGCGCCAGGTAGCCGGCCGGACCCCGCCGCGAGGAGGCACGCATGGACATCGCCGCGATGCGGGCGAGCTTCGCCAAGGCGGCGGCGACCGGCGACGAGGCACCGCTGTACTTCTACTCGCACCTGTTCCTGAGCCACCCCGAGACGCGGGCGATGTTCCCGGTGTCCATGGCCCACCAGCGCGACCGGTTCTTCCACGCGCTTGGCGAGGTGGTGTCGCACGTCGACGACCTCGACGCGCTGGTCCCGATCCTCAAGCAGCTCGGCCACGACCACCGCAAGTTCGGCACGCTGCCGGCGCACTACCCCGCGGTGATGCCCAGCCTGCTCGCGACGCTCGAGCACTTCGACGACGAGTGGGACGAGCACCGCGCCCGCACCTGGACCGAGGCCTACGAGCTCGTCGCCTCGGTGATGATCCAGGGCGCCGAGGAGTCCGGCGACCAGCCGGCCACCTGGCGGGCCGAGGTCGTGTCCCACGAGCGCCGCGCCATCGACGTGGCGGTGCTCCAGGTGCGGCCCGAGGTGCCGGTCAACTACCTGGCCGGCCAGTCGCTGTCCCTGGAGATCGACCGCCGGCCGCGGCTGTGGCGGTACTACTCCCCCGCCAACGCCCCCCGGGACGACGGCACCCTGGAGCTGCACGTGAAGGCCCGCCCCGGCGGACCGGTCAGCACCGCGCTCGTCCGCAGCACCGAGGAGGGCGACCTGCTGCGGCTGGGCCCCCCGCTGGGCGACCTCACGCTGGCCGGCGACTCCGACCGCGACCTCCTGCTCGTCGCCGGCGGCATGGGGCTGGCGCCGCTGAAGGCCCTGGTCGACCAGGTGGCCCGGCAGGGGCCCGCCCGCCGGGTGGACCTGTTCGTCGGCGCCCGCACCGAGGACCAGCTCCACGACCGCGCCGCCCTGGACGAGCTGCGGGCGGCCCACCCGTGGCTCGGCGTGACCTACGCGGTGTCCGACGACGACCTGTCGGGCCTGGAGCAGGGGGACGTCGGTGACGTCGTCCTCCGGCACGGTCCGTGGCTCAGCCGGGAGGTGTTCGTGGCCGGCCCGGCGCCCATGGTGGAGGCGACCGTCAGCGGCCTCCTGCAGCACGGCGTGCCGCGGGAACGGGTGCGCAGCGAGGTGTTCGCCCCCAGCCGACCGGGGCCCAGTGCCGAGGGGAAGGTGACCGAATGACCACCACCGAGACGTCCGGGACCGGAGGGAACGCTCGGCGGCTCACGCCCGAGCAGATCCGGGGGGCGCGGTTCGCCGCGGGCACGATGCTGCACCCGGGGTACGACCAGGGGCAGGTCGACCGCTTCCAGGAGCTGGTGGCCGCGGAGGTGAGCACCCTGGTCGGCGAGCGGGAGCGGCTGCACAGGCAGGTGGCGGAGCTGCAGCAGCGCCTGGACGGCATCACCGTGCCCGAGCCCCCCAGCGAGCAGGCGGTCCGCATCCTCGCCAGCGCCCAGCAGACGGCGGACGAGTACGTCGCCGAGGCGGAGGACTTCAGCCGGCAGATGACCGCCGAGGCCCGCGACCAGTACGAGGAGCAGCTACGGCTGGCGCGCGAGAACGCCGGCGCGATCATGCAGGCGGCGCAGGAGGCGGCCGCCCGGCTCACCGGGGGCCCCACCGGGGACGGCGGCGGCGACGCCGCCGGGCAGCGGACCGCCGCCGAGCTCGAGGAGCAGGTGGCGTTCCTCAGGGCGTTCGCCCAGGCCTGCCGGGCGCAGCTGCGGGCCTACCTGGAGGCCCTGCTCACCGACGTCGAGACCGAGTGGGGCCGCGTCGACCCGGCGCTGGCCCCGGAGGCGCTCGCCGCCGCGGAGCCGGGCCGGCGACCGGGCCCCGCGCCGCAGCGCACCGCCTTCCACTCCAACAGCGCCGGGAGCACGGCGCGGTCGGAGGAGGACGCCGAGAGCCGGACGGCGCCCGCGGGCGCCCCCGCCTCCGGCTCCTGACCCGCCACTGCCCGGCCGGCGGGCCGCCCGCGGTGCGCGGTCACGGCGCGGGCGGCGTGCCGCGGCGGCTCCTCCGGGGCGCACGGACGGCCGCTCGCGGCGGCAGGTCCCAGCAGGCGCCCAGCGCCCGGTCCACCACGGGGTGCAGCCGGTCCAGCCCGCCGCCGGGGTACGGGGTCAGCTCGCCGAACCAGAGCTCGCCGTCGACGTCGTAGAGGTCCACGCGCACGAAGTCGAACTCCCGGCCGAGCGCCTCCGCCACCGCCCGCATCGCCGGGTAGCTCGCCGGCGGCGGGTCGGCCGGTCCCAGGGTCATCCCCGGGTCGACGAACGGCAACGGCGACCACTCCGCGGTGTAGAGCCGGCGCCGATGCCCAGCGCTGAACCGGCCGGTGTCCACCTGCACCAGCCGCACCCGGCCACCGAACACCAGCAGCTTGTGGTCGGCGGGCGGGACGCCGGGGCGCCCGAGGAACTCCTCGACGAGCAGCAGGCGCCGGGCCCGGCTGTACACCCACTCCCCGCGGGTGGGGAACAGCGGCTCGTCCAGCCAGCCCGCGGTGGCCTCCCGCAGGGCAGCGACGTCGGGCCGTCCGGAGGCCAGCCGCACCCGCATGGTCCCGTGGTTGGGCTTGAGCACCCAGTGCTCGGGCAGCGGCACCCCGGCCAGGTCGGCGACGTCCGTGCCCGCCCAGAGGACGCGCGGCACCCGCACCTCCGGGCAGACGCGGGCCGCGTACGCCTTCATCGCCAGCTTGTCGCCGAGCTGCGCGATCAGCGGGCGGCGGTCGTGGACCACCCGCCAGTTCAGCTTCTCGGTGAAGGTGCGCGGCGGGCGGCGGGGGAACCGGCCGTGCGCCTCCCGGAAGAGCAGCGCCCGCTTCGCCGGCAACGGCAGCCTGCGGAACACCTCCCGGGGCAGCCTGTCCAGCACCCGACGCACCGCCCCTCGACCCGCCGCGCTCCGCCCGGCTCCCGGCTGCCCAGTCTGCCGAGCCGCCCGCGCCCCGGCGCCCTAGGGTCGGGGGTCGTGCGCACCGCAGGAGCCCCCCGCTGAACCCCGTCCCCCCAGCCGCACCGGCCACCCGGGTCGGGTTCGTCGCGAAGGACCCCTGGCACCCTGCGATCCGCCGCGAGCAGATGATCGCCCGGGAGCTGGTCCGCCGGGGCGGCGACGTCCGCTTCGTCCAGGCCCCGGCGGACGCCCACCGGGTGCGCACCGACCCGGGGAACTGGTGGCGGCACCTGCGCGCGGCGCGGTTCGCCGAGGTCTGCGACGGCGTCACCGTGACCGAGCGCTCCACGGTCCTGCCCGGCTCCCGGGGAGCCCTGTCCGAGCGGGTGGACGCCGCGCTCCTGCGCGCCTTCCTCCGCCGCTCGGGCTGGGCCGAGGACGTCACCGTCCTCATGCTGCCGTGGGACTGGCGGGCCACCCGCGGCCTCGGTGGCCGCGTGGTCTTCGACTGCACCGACGACTGGGCCCGGCTCCTCCCGCACGCCCGCAACGTCCCGGCCCAGCTGCGCCGGATCGCCGACGAGGCCGACGAGATCGTCGTGGTGAACCCGGTCCTCGCCGGGCTGTTCCCGGGGCGGCGCCCGGTCGTCGTGCCGAACGGCACCGACGAGGCGCTGCTGACCGCACCACGCTCCGCCCCCCGCGCGGAGCGGCACGCCGTCTACGTGGGCAGCGTCGCGGAGCGCTTCGACGTCGAGCTGGTCCGGGCCGTGCTCACCGCGCTGCCCGACTGGACCCTCGCCGTGCACGGCCAGCTGGTGTTCCCCGAGCGCTCGGCCCCGGCCCGCGCCCGCTTCCTCGCGCTCGAGGGCGAGTTCCCCGGGCGCTTCACCTACCGAGGGCTGACGCCCCGCGACCGGCTGCCGGCCGTGCTGGACGCCGCCCGCGTCGCCTTGGTCCCCGACGTCGCGGCGCGGGCGCTGGGGCAGTCGTCGATGAAGACCTACGACTACTCCGCCCGGGGCCTGCCCGTGGTGGCCACCGCCGGGCACCTCGAGCACTCCGGGGAGGTGCCGCCGCACACGGCGGTCGTCTCCGGCGCCGACGAGATGGTCGAGGCGCTCCGCGCGGCCGCCACGGAACCACCGGGCCGGGCCGACGAGCGCCGGGCCTGGGCGGCGGGGCGCACCTGGGCCCGCCGGACCGACGACTGGCTGACCGCGGTGACCGGCCGGCCGGCCGGCACGGTCTCCCCGCCGGTTCCGGTCTAGGGCCGCTCCGCGCCGAGCGAGCGGACGACGCGCGCGGGGTTCCCGACGGCCACCACGTCCGGTGGCAGGTCACGGGTGACCACCGAGCCCGCTCCCACGACCGTGCGCGCGCCGACTGTGACGCCCGGCAGCACGATCACGCCACCGCCGAGCCAGACGTCGTCGCCCAGGGTGATCGGCGCCCCCTGCTGCCAGCCGGCCCGGCGGAGCCCGGCGTCCACGGGGTGGCCGGCGGTCAGCAGCTGGACCCCCGGGCCGAGCTGCACGTGGTTCCCGAGGGTGATGGGCCCGACGTCGAGGAAGACCCCGCCCCAGTTGACGAAGCAGAACGCGCCGACGGAGATGCGGTAGCCGTAGTCGCAGCGGAAGTCCGAGCGGATCGTCGTGCCGCCGCCCACCGACCCCAGCAGCTCGGTGAGCAGGGTGTGCCGGGTCACGCCGTCGGACTCGGCGTTGTAGCGGGCCAGCAGAGCCGCCGCCCGCCGGCCGTCGGTGGCGAGGTCGGGGTCGTCGGGCCGGTAGGGCCGGCCCGACAGCATCCGGTCCTTCATCCCGCCCATGCCCGCCACGCTAGCCAGCCCGCCGCGATAGGTTCGACCGGTCCGTACCGAGCCTGGAGGCCCGCGATGCCCGATGTCCTGCTCGTCCTCCTGGTCGTGGTCCTCGTGGCGCTCGCCGCGCTCGCCGTGGTGGTCCTCGTGCTGCGCCGGCGGAACCTCGCCCGGGCCGCCGCACCGCGGCCCCGCGTCGACCCCCTGGCCGACGAGCCCGACGTCTACGACCCGCACGCCATCGGCGTCGGTGACGTGATCACGTACGCGGGCGTCGACCACGTGGTCCGCGGCACGATCGTCCTCGAGGAGGGCGGGATGACCTGGCGCGAGCACCTGCTCGACGGGTCGACCGGCCGCCGCTGGCTCACCGTCGAGGACGACGAGGGCGAGCTGGAGATGACGCTGTGGATGCGGCGGGAGGGCACCAACCTCACCCCCGACGGCGACGTGATCCTCGACGACCGGGTGCACCGCCAGATCGAGCGGGGCCGGGCCGCCTACACCGCCGAGGGCACCACCGGCACCCCGCCGAGCGGCACCGTCGAGTACGCCGACTACGCCACGGCGGACAAGACCGGGCTGCTGGCCTTCGAGCGCTGGGCACCCACCCAGTCCTGGGAGGTCTCCACCGGCCGAGCCGTCAGCCGCGGGGAGCTCACCGTCTACCACCGCACCCCCGGCGCATGAGCCTGCACGTGCTGGACGTGGAGCCGCGCGACGTGTCCGCGACGGCGCTCGGCCTGGTGCTCGACGGGCCCCTGGCCGAGCCGCTCGCCCGGCTCCGGCTGGACGACGGTCGGGGTGGCTCCATCACGCTGGGGGTGCTCGGCGCCTCGCACGTGGTCACCGCCGCCGTCCCCGGCTCCCGGCTGACCGAGGAGGTCTCCTGCGACGCCGTCGGCGCCGGCGGCGACCCGCTGCCCCGGAGCACCCGGTCCGGCGGCTACGCGCTCACCTCCTCGGTCACCACCGTGAGCCGGGCCGAGCTGGACGTGAGCGCGCTGCGGCTGCGCGACCGGGCCGGCGCGGACCCGGCGTGGCTCTGCGGCGCCTTCCCCGGGGCGGCCGGCGCCCTGACCGCGCTCACCGCGCGGCCCCTGGCCGGGGGCGGGTGGGCGTGGCGGACCTGGCACCTCTACCCCGCCGGCGACACCGGCGAGGTCGTCACGACACAGACCAGGTGGACGCCGTGAGAAACATGTCCCGGATGGTGGCCCTCGCGCTGGCCGCCGTCCTGCTCCTGAGCAGCTGCGGGACCGGTACCCGCATCCGCGCCTTCCTCGACGACACCTACGAGCGGACCGAGATCGTCGGCAACGCCGCGGTCTACGCCTCGCCCGATCCGGTGGGCACCACGACCGCGGCCATCACCGAGGCCGTCCCCCCGGCGGAACGGCAGGCCGACGGCGGGAACGAGTACCTGCGCTACGACGACGACATCGTGATCGTCAGCCCCGCTGCGGACGGGAGCACCGTGCGCGTCGAGGACCTCGACGAGCGGTACCGCAGCGGCTTCTTCGCCTTCCTCGGGCCGGGCTTCCGGCCGGGCTCCCCCGTCGGCACGGGCGGCAGCGGCGGCCCCGGGGACGCCAAGTGACCCCCGCCCTGCACGTCCCCACTCCCCTCGAGACCAGGAGCGACCTCACGTGAGCACGACCTACCAGGCCGTGCAGTTCGGCCACGTCGACGCCGATCTGCTGACCCAGGGCGTCGTCGGGACGCTGCTGTTCTTCGTCATCGGGGTGGGCGTGCTCGCCCTCGGGTTCCTCGCGCTGGACCTCATCACCCCGGGCAACCTGCGCACGCAGGTCTACCTCGACCACAACCCGAACGCGGCGATCCTGCTCGGCGCCAACCACCTCGCGCTGGCGATCATCGTGGTGACGGCGATCATGACCAGCGCCGACAACCTGGGCCAGGGACTGGTGGACACGGCGGTCTACGGCCTGATCGGCGTGCTGCTGCAGGCCCTGGCGCTCCGGGTGCTGGACGCGGTCATCCCCGCCGACCTGCGCTCCCTGGTGAACCAGCCGCGGATGCGCGGATCGGCCTGGGCGGTCGCCGTCAGCCTGGTCGCGATCGGCGCGGTCAACGCCGCCGCGCTGTCCTGAGGCCGTGACGGCGTCCGCACGGGGCGTGCCGGCGGCAGGGCCGGCCGCGGCGGGCGGCGGAGTGCGCTCGCGCCCCCTGCTGCTGGCGGCCGTCGCGGTCTGCGCGGCGTGCGGGCTGATCTACGAGCTGGTGCTGCTCACGCTGTCGGCGAGCCTCACCGGCGGCGGGATCACCCAGACCTCCCTGATCGTGGCCGGGTTCGTCGCGGCGCTCGGCGCGGGCGCGCTGCTGGTGAAGCCGTTCCTCGGGCACGCCGCCGCGACGTTCGTCGCCGTGGAGATCCTGCTCGGCATCGTGGGTGGGCTGAGCGCGGTGACGCTCTACGTCTCGTTCTCCTTCTACGGGACCAGCAGCGCCGTCCTGGTGACCGGCACCGCCGTGATCGGGGTCCTCGTGGGTGCCGAGGTGCCGCTGCTCATGACGCTGCTGCAGTCCGGGCGCAGCGGCATCGACGCACGCGGTTCGGGCACGCTGCTCGCCGACCTCAACGCCGCCGACTACGCCGGCGCCCTGCTCGGCGGCCTGGCCTGGCCGTTCCTGCTGCTGCCCCTGGCCGGCCAGATCCGGGGCGCGGCCCTGACCGGGGTGCTCAACCTCCTGGCGGCCGCGGTCGTGGCCGCCTTCGTCCTCCGCGGGGAGCTCACCCCCCGTGCCCGCCGTACCGCCACGGCTGCGCTGCTCGCCGCGGCCGCCGTCCTCGGGGTGCTGCTCGTCCGGGCCGGTGACATCGAGACCACCTCCCGGCAGCGGCTCTACGCCGACCCCGTGGTGGCCGCGCAGCGCTCGGACTACCAGGAGATCGTGGTCACCGAGCGCGCCGACGACGTCCGGCTGTACCTGGACGGCGACCTGCAGTTCTCCAGCCGGGACGAGCACCGCTACACCGAGGCGCTCGTCCACCCGGTGCTCGCCCGCGACCCGGAGCGGGTGCTGATCCTCGGCGGCGGAGACGGCCTCGCCGCGCGCGAGGTGCTGCGCCACCCGACCGTCCGCGAGGTCGTGCAGGTGGAGCTCGACCCCGCGGTCGTCGACCTGGCGCGGACCCGGCTGGCCGACCTCAACGCCGGCGCGCTGGACGACCCGCGGGTCGACGTCGTGCTGGACGACGCCTTCCGCTGGCTGCGCTCCCCGGCCGCCGCGGGGTTCGACGCGGTGATCGTGGACATGCCCGACCCGGACACCCCGGTGCTCGGCCGGCTCTACTCGACCGAGTTCTACGGGCTCGTCGGCGCCGCCCTGGCGCCCGGCGGGCTGGTCTCGGTGCAGGCCGGCAGCCCCTACTCGACGCCGACCGCCTTCTGGCGCACCGTCTCGACCCTCGACGCCGCCGGGCTCGCGGCCACGCCGTACCACGTGCACGTGCCGAGCTTCGGCGATTGGGGGTTCGCCCTGGCGCAGCCCGGCGCGACCCCGCCCGGGCTCGCCCTCTCCCCCGGCGCCCCGCCGCTGCGGTTCCTCGACGACGCTGTCCTGGCGGCCTCCGGCGTCTTCCCGGCCGACCGGCGCCCGCAGCACCTGGAGCCCTCCACCCTCGACCGACCGCGGATCGTCGACGACATGCGCAGCGGCTACGTCGGCTGACGCATGTAGCGTTCTTCTCCTGGGCCGCCCTTCCGGGCCGCTCGTCCGGGTCGCCTGCCCGGACCCGCTGGACGCCGCCCGAGGGCCGGCCGCCGCGGACGCAGACCGAACGAGGAGAGTGCCACCGTGGCCGCCGTCACCGACGCAGCCGAACGACACGAGGCCGGCCGGGCCGCACAGTCGGCCCTCGCCGAGGCCACCCGCCGGCGCACGTTCGCCGTGATCAGCCACCCCGACGCCGGCAAGTCCACGCTCACCGAGGCCCTCGCCCTGCACGCCCGCGTCATCGGCCAGGCCGGTGCGGTGCACGGCAAGGCCGGCCGCCGCGGCACGGTATCGGACTGGATGGACATGGAGAAGGCGCGCGGCATCTCCATCACGTCGGCGGCCCTGCAGTTCGAGTACCGCGACGCGGTGATCAACCTGCTCGACACGCCCGGGCACGCCGACTTCTCCGAGGACACCTACCGGGTGCTCACCGCCGTCGACGCCGCGGTCATGCTCGTCGACGCCGCGAAGGGTCTCGAGACCCAGACGATGAAGCTCTTCGCCGTCTGCAAGCACCGCGGCATCCCGATCGTCACCGTGGTCAACAAGTGGGACCGCCCCGGCAAGGACGCCCTCGAGCTCATGGACGAGATCGCCGAGCGGACCGGACTCAGCCCCACGCCGCTCACCTGGCCGGTCGGCATCGCCGGTGACTTCCGCGGCGTGCTCGACCGCAGGGACGGCGCCTTCCGCCGCTTCACCCGTACCGCCGGCGGCGCGACGATCGCGCCCGAGGAGCTGCTGAGCGCCGCCGACGCCGCGGCCCAGGAGGGCGACGTCTGGCAGCAGGCGCAGGAGGAGGCCGAGCTGCTCGAGGCCACCGGCGCCGAGCACGACCAGGACTCGTTCCTCTCCGGCGTCACCACGCCGGTGCTGTTCGCCTCCGCGGTCTCCAACTTCGGCGTCGGTGCGCTGCTGGACACGCTGGTCGACCTCGCCCCCGCGCCGTCGGGTCGGCCCGACGCCGAGGGCGTGGTCCGCGGCCTGGACGAGCCGTTCAGCGCCTTCGTCTTCAAGGTGCAGTCGGGCATGGACGCCGCGCACCGCGACCGGCTCGCCTACATCCGCGTCTGCAGCGGGGTGTTCGAACGCGGCATGGTCGTCACCCACGGCCGCACCGGGCGCCCGTTCACCACCAAGTACGCCCAGCACGTGTTCGGCCGGGAGCGGGAGAGCATCGAGACCGCCTACCCCGGCGACGTCGTCGGGCTGGTCAACGCCTCGGCCCTGGGCGTCGGCGACAGCCTGTACGTGGAGCGGCCCGTCACCTTCCCGCCGCTGACCACCTTCGCCCCGGAGCACTTCGCCGTCGTCCGCAGCCAGGACACCGCCAAGCACAAGCAGTTCCGCAAGGGCATCGAGCAGCTGGACTCCGAGGGCGTCGTCCAGGTGCTGCGCTCGGACCGCCGCGGCGACGGATCCCCGGTCCTGGCCGTCGTCGGGCCGATGCAGTTCGAGGTCGCCACCCACCGCATGGAGCACGAGTTCCACGCCCCCGTCGCCCTGGACCGGCTGCCCTACAGCCTGGCCATGCGAACCGACGAGGAGTCCCTTCCGCTGATCGCCTCCTCCGGCGGCGTCGAGGTGGTGCGGCGGACCAGCGGCGAGCTGCTGGCGCTGTTCCCCGACAAGTGGGCGCTGCGGATGCTGCAGCAGCGGCACCCGCGGGTGACCCTCGAGCCGCTGGTGGCCGCCCAGCTGGCCTGAGCCCGGCCGCTCACGGCCGGAGCGCGTCGTAGACCTCCTCGGCCCGGTCGAAGACGAAGAAGTGCCCCTCCCCGGGCAGCCAGTGTGCCGAGCAGCGGGGCAGCATCGCGCTGAGCACCTGACCGAGGACGACGGGGACCTGCCAGTCCTGCGTGCCGTGCCACAGGTGCACCTGCTGGCGGACGGCCGACAGCGGGAACCCCCACGGCCGGAACAGCAGGGCCCGGTCCTCGGCCAGCACCGCGCTGCCGTTGCGCAGGCCCTCGGCGAAGGTGTCGGCGAGGATGCGCCGGACGGCCGGGCGCCCGAGCACCCGCCGGTCGGCCGCGTTGAGCCGCAGCTGCAGGTAGCGCGGGATCGTCCGCGGTCGTAGCCCGACCGGGGCGAGCACCGGGCGCAGCACGGCCGCCAGCCGGGCCGGACGGTGCACGGCCGCCCGCAGCTGCCGGGGGATCCAGCGCGGCCAGGGCCATGGCACGTCCGGCGGGGGTGCGCCGCCGAGGATTCCGACGGTCGACACGCGGTCCCCCAGCGCGTGCGCGCAGGCAAGCGCGTAGGCGGCGCCGCCGGAGAGGCTGAGCACCGCGCACCGCTCGATGCCGAGGTGGTCCAGCAGCTGGGCGACGTCGTCGGGCCAGTCGGCGACCCGGCGGCCGGGGTGCGGGTCCGAGCGCCCGAAGCCGGGACGGTCGGGGACGACGAACCGGACGCCCCACCGCCGGTAGTCCTCCGGGTCCTCGACGTGCCGCTCCAGCCGGGAGCTGGGCGACCCGTGGCAGCCCAGCACCGGCCGTCCCGCGGGGTCGCCGTACTCGGCGTACGCGAGCGTGCGGCCGTCACGGAGCCGGATGCTGCTCTCCCGGAGCTGGGGTGCGCTCTGCATGCCTGCGCCCCTACCCGGGCCGGGCGGATCCCCACCGTCCGGGCCGCCTCGCGCGCCCGCGCGCGAGGCTGGACCCGCCGCACCGCCCGGCTGTCGGTGGCGCGGCGGACCCCATGGGATGTCGGTGCGCACCCCGAACCCCGTGCGGAGGTGTGGCCGTGATCTCCGCGGGTAGCCGTCACGGATGCCAACGTCGAGGGAGCCGTCGGCCGCCAGCCTGATGGGACGGGGGGTGCTCGCCGGCATCGGCGGCACCGTCGTCATGACGGCCTTCCAGGAGTTCGTCGAGATGCCGTTGACCCGGCGGGGCGAGAGCTACGCGCCGGCCGACTTCGCCCAGAAGGTGCTGCCCGTCGACCCGGAGACCGCGCAGGGGCGTCGGCGGCTGAACTGGGTCACGCACTTCTCGCTGGGAGCGATGTGGGGTGCCGCCTACGGCGTCGCCGCGCTCCGGGGAGCCCGTGGCCAGCAAGCGGTGCACGCCGTCTTCGCGGCCGTCTACCCCGGTGACGTGCTGCTCAACTCCGCCCTGGGGCTTTACCACCCCACGCGGTGGTCGAGGCGTGACCTGGTGGTGGACGTGGTGGACAAGTACGTCCAGGCGCAGGCCACCGGGGCGGTCTTCGACCGGCTGCTCGATCCCGCCGGACGGCGCTGAGCCGAGACATTCGTGCGCCCGCGTCCCAGCCGTGCTGGTGCGCCCGGGCGCCCAGCGGATCCAGGAGGCCAGGTGGCCGGCACGGAAACGGCACGACAGCGGGTGGCGATGGTCACCGGGGCGAGCAGCGGGCTGGGGCGGGCGGTGGCGCTCCGGCTGGCGAAGGACGGGTACCGCGTGGCCCTCCTCGCGCGCGACGCCGGTGACCTCTCCGCCGTCGAGCGCGACGTGGAGCGAGCGGGTGGGACGGCTCTGAGTCGTGCGGTGGACCTCGCCGACGCGGCGGAGACCCAGACCGCCGTCGACGAGGTCGTCGCGGCCTGGGGATCGGTGGACGTCCTGGTCAACGCCGCCGGCACCGACGTCCCCGGGACCGTCGAGCAGACGACGGTCGAAGAGTGGGACCGTGTCCTCGCGGTCAACCTGCGCGCCCCCTTCGTGCTGAGCAAGGCCGTCTTCCCGCACCTGCGTGCTGCCGGCGGGGGCACGATCGTGAACATCTCGTCGGTCGCAGGGCTGCGCGGGTGGGCGAACGCGGCTGCCTACTGCTCCTCGAAGTTCGCCCTGACCGGCTTGACGCAGTCGCTGGCCGCCGAGGGGCGGGAGCACGGCATCCGGGCGTGCGTGCTCTACCCCGGCGCGATGGCGACGTCCTGGGGTGCGTGGGATCCGGCGGACCGCCGCACGACCGGCCGCGAGGGCGCGGAGAAGCCGGCCACCGAAGCTCTGCCGGCCGGTCACGTCGCCGACCTCGTCGCGTGGGTGGTCAGCGCCCCGGACCACCTGGTGCTCAACCAGGTCACGGTGACGCCGCTGCACGAGCAGGGCTGGCCGTGACCGCGGCGGCCGGCCACCGGCCACCGGCCGCGCTTGCTAGCTTGCAGGCATGGCGATCGACCCCCGCGGGACGGACCTGAAGCGCTACCTGCAGGAGGACCCCGGCGGGCCCGTCGTGATGCTCAACCTGCTCCGGTTCGCCGAGGGCGGCCGCGAGCTCTACGCGCAGTACGCCGATGCGCTGAACAGCACCTTCCTCCCCCGCTACGGCGGCGAGGTGCTCTACGCCGGCGACGGCTCGACCTCGCTGGTGGCCGAGGACGGGCAGTCCTGGGACGCGGTGCTGCTGGTCCGCTACCCCTCGCGCGAGGCGTTCAGCAAGATGGTGGCCGACCCCGAGTACCAGCGGGTGACGGAGCTGCGCACCCGCGCCCTCACCGAGGCCGTGCTGCAGGCCACCACCGCCTGGTAGCCGGATCGTGCCTCAGTGGCCGCGGAACGCCTCCTCCAGCCACCACGACGGCTGCTCGCGGGTCACCTTGGCGTCGACGAGCAGCGGCGCCGTCCGGGGGCCGGCCAGCCAGGTGGCGACCCCCTCGAGGTCGGCGGTCCGCCGCACGGTGAGCGCCGCGTAGCCGTGCCCGCGGGCGATCGCGGCGAAGTCGGTCTCCGGGAAGCGGACGGTGTCCAGCGGGTGCCCGTGCGGGCCGAAGTGGTGCACCTCGGCGCCGTAGCCGGCGTCGTCGTAGACCACCACCACCATCGGCAGGCCCAGCCGGACGACGGTCTCCAGCTCGGCGGCCCCCATGAGCGCGCCGCCGTCGCCGAGCGCCGCCACCGGCAGCCGGTCGGGCCGGGCCAGCGCCGCGCCGATCGCCGTCGCCAGGCCCAGGCCGACGGACTGGAACGCCTGCGTGAAGCAGAAGCCCTGCTCGTCGGGGACGTCGAGGAACATGCTCGGGTAACCCATGAAGTTCCCGGAGTCGACGGCGACCACGCGCTCGGCGGGCAGCAGGTCGTCCAGCGCGACGGTGAGCGTGCGCGGGTCGATCCGCCCGCCGTTCCCGCCGTCGCCGTACGGCTCGTCCCGCCAGCGGCCGCGGGCGGCCAGCGCGGCGCGCACCTCCGGCGTCCGGTAGCCGACGGCGACCGGCTCCCCCAGCCGGGCCGCGGCGGCCGCGGCGGCCTCGGCGACGGCGCGCACGTCGCCGACCACGCCGAGGGCGACCGCCCGCTGGACCCCGATCGCGTCGGCGTCGAGGTCGACCTGGACGACGGTCGCGTCGTCGGCGATGAGCCGGCCGTGCCGCATCGTCCACATGTTGAGCTGGCACCCCCAGCCGATGACCAGGTCGGCGCCGGAGATCAGCTCGGCGGCCAGCGGGGTCGCGAACCCGCCGGAGACGTCCAGGTCCCACGCGTTGCCCCGGAACAGGCCCCGGGCCACCGCAGAGGTGGCCAGCAGCGCGCCGCAGCGCTCGGCGAGGGCCTCCAGCGCCGCGCGGGCACCCCGCGCGCCCCGGCCGGCCACGAACACCGGCCGCCGCGCCGCCCGCAGCGCCTCCGCCAGGCGGACCACCTCGGCGTCGGCGGGCACCGCGGGCGGCCGGTGCGGTGCCGGCGGCGCCTCGCCCTCCTCCGCCGCGAGGGACTGGACGTCCAGCGGGAGGTTGAGCACGACCGTGCGCCGCTCCAGCCGGGCGGCGTCCACCGCGGCCGCGGCGCACGCCACCGCGTCCGCCGCCGAGGTCACCCGCATCGGCGCCGCTCCGACGGCCGTGGCCAGGGCGAACTGGTCGACGAAGAAGTTCGACCGCGGCGAGGTGGCCTCGGCGGTGAGCACCACCAGCGGGGTCCGGCTCTTCGCGGCCTCGGTGATGCCGGTGAGCGCGTTGGTGAGCCCGCAGCCCTGATGCAGGCTGAGCACCGCCGGCCGGCCGGTGGTGCGGGCGTACGCGTCGGCCATCGTCGCCGCGCCGCCCTCGTGCCGGGCGGCCACGTACCGGGCCCCGGCGGCGACCATCGCGTTGGTCGCCACGAAGTTGCCCGAGCCGACGACGCCGAAGACCGTGTCGACCCCGCGCGCGACGAGCGTCTCCCCGACGGCCGCCGCGACCGTGCGCCCGGGAACCCGGGTCATCCCCGCTCGACCAGCGCCAGCACCCGCGATGGCGAGCCGGAGCCGGAGACGATCGGCAAGGGAGCCACCACGAGCAGGGCGCCGGTGGGCGGCAGCAGCGCGAGGTTCTGCAGCTGGGTGAGCCCGTACTTCCCGCTGCCCATCAGCGCCGCGTGGCAGGGGAACGGCGGGTCGAAGGAGTGCGCGGCGCCGGCGTCGGTGCCCACGGTCTCCACACCCAGCCCCAGCACCGGCGACTCCTCGGCCAGCCAGCGCGCGCACTCCACGGACAGGCCGGGGGTGTGCGGGCCGGTGTCGTCGGCGTTGAGGAACTCCTGCTGGGAGGCCGACCGGGCGTCCCAGCCGGTGCGGTAGAGCAGCCAGCCGCCCTCGGGCAGCGGGCCGTGGGCGGCCTCCCACTCGCGCACGTGGTCGACCTCGAGGAGGAAGTCGGGGTCCTCGGCCGCCTGCGCGGAGAAGTCGAGGACCACCGCCGGGGCGATCAGCCGGCGGGCGGGCACCGAGGCGACGTCGTCGCCGTCCCGCCCGGTGACCCAGTGGTTGGGCGCGTCGAAATGCGTGCCGGTGTGCTCGCCGCTGCGGAAGTTGTTCCAGTACCAGGCCGGGCCCCGGTCGTCGTACCGGCTCAGCTCCTCCAGCTCGAACCTCGCCGTCTGGGCGAACTGCTCGGGCAGCTGGATGACCGGCGTCTCCGCCGATAGGGGCGCGGTGAGGTCGACGACCTCGACCCGCGCGCTGACCAGCGCCTCGGCGAGGCTCGGGAGGATCGGCATGGCGGTCCCTTCGCAGGCGTGCGGAACGGCCGTCAGCCAATCACAGCCGTCGCGGCGCGTCAGCGCTGCTTCGGGATCATGATCCAGAGCCCGATGTAGACGATCTCGCCGACCCCGAAGAGCCCGAAGAGCACGAAGGCGATCCGGACCAGTCCGGTGGAGACGCCGAACCGGTTGGCCAGGGCCGCGCAGACCCCGGCGATCATCTTCTGCGAACGTGGCCTGACCAGCGGTGATGTCATGACGGAAGGCCTACCCGACCCCGGGCGGCCGGACACGTCGGCGAGCACGTTCAGGCCTGCTGGACCAGGCGGAGCACCGCCTCGGCCACGACGTCCGGCCGGTCCGCGGGCACGAAGTGGCTGGCGTCGTCCACCCAGGTGAGGCGCGCGCCGGGGATGTCGTCGGCGAGCCGCTGCCCGTACCGCGACTTCATCTGGTGGTCCTGGCGGCCCCACACCACCTCGGCGGGCATCTCCAGCCGGGGCAGGAACGGGGCCACCGTCTGGGTGTACACCGAGTCCAGCGACCGCAGGTGGCGTGCGAGCTGCGCCGGGCCGCCCGGGCGGGCCCACGGCGCGACGAAGCGGTCGATGAACGGCGTGGCCCGCTGCTGGTGGACGAAGAGCGAGCGCAGCGCCGGGCGCAGGGCGCTCGCGAGCAGCGGCGGCGGGAGGAGCTGGAGGGCGGGCCAGGTGCCCTTCATCGCCCGCACCAGGGGAACCGGCCACCCGTCGTAGCAGACGCCGTTGACCACACCGAGCCCGGCGACCCGGTCGGTGGCGGTGGTCGCCAGGATCTGCGCCACGCCACCGCCCAGGTCGTGGCCGACGACCACCGCCCGGTCCACGCCGAGGGTGTCCAGCAGCCGCAGCAGCCGCGCCGCCTGGGCCGCGAGGTCGACCGGGTGGTCGCCGGAGGGGTCGGAGTCGCCGTAGCCGAGCATGTCGACGGCCAGCACCCGGGCCGAGGCGGACACCTCCGGGACGACGTCCCACCACAGCCGGGAGTTGGTGGGGATGCCGTGGATCAGCAGCACCGCCGGCCCCGAGCTCCCGGCTTCCCAGACCCCCAGCCGGTGATCGCCGACCTGCACCGTGCGCGCCGCTCCGATGGGTAGCTCCATGAACGGTCACTGCCCACCTGCCCGTGTCCCTGCACGTGGCCTCGGCCTCGTCCGGTGGTGCCGGTGGTGGCTATCCGGGCGTGCGCGGGGTAGGGATCCCTGCCATGGATGCGATCACCTTCGGCAAGGCCGGCCTCAAGGGCTGGCGGGCGCGCGTGGCCGACTCCGTAGCCGGGCCGGTGGCCCAGCGGACGTCGGTCACCGAGGACCAGGTGCGGGCAGCGGTCGGCGCGGTCTTCCTGGCCCTCGCCTCGCTGTACGTGGTGAAGGCGGTGAAGGATTTGGCGACCAGCCGCTGAGCCGGCGTCAGCCGGCCAGCACCGCCCACCCGTGCGCCGGCACCCGCACCCGGGCTCCGTCGGAGCCGGGTGCGGAGACGTCGGCCGCCCCCGACAGCACCGCGCCCGCCCGCGGCGCCGGCAGCTCGGCCGGGCCGTCGGCGACCGAGAGGGCCACGACGAGCCGCTCGCTGCCCGCCACCGCCTCGTAGACGACCGTCTCGTTGGTCAGGTGCAGCGTCCGCGTACGGGCAGCGTGCAGCCAGCGGTGCCGGCGGCGCACGCCGATGAGCTCCTGGTGCAGGTGGTAGACGGGCAGGCCGACCGGTGAGAGCTCGGCCGGCGAGCCCGGGAACGGCGGCCGGACGGCGTCGTCGCCGCCGGCCCGGTCCTCCTTGACACCGCGGAAGGCGTGCTCGTCGCCGGCGTAGACCGAGGGCGTCCCCCCGGTGGTGAGCAGCACGACCAGGGCGTGCGCGAGGTGGCGGTCGTCGCGCAGCCGGCTGGCGATGCGCGTGACGTCGTGGTTGCCGACGAAGGTGTAGGGCACGAAACCCTCGAGGAAGCCGCCGTGCCGGTCCAGCGCCGCATCCAGCTCGAAGAAGTTGCGGTCGTTCAGCGCGCTCCAGATCGCCTTCCACAGCTCGTACTGGGTCACCGAGTCGAGGGTCGACTCGTCGACGAACCGGCGGTAGTCGCCGTGGATGACCTCACCCATGAGGTAGGCCCCGGGATGCCGGGAGCGCACCCGCCCGGCCACCTCCGCCCAGAACGACGTCGGGACGGCGTACGCCGCGTCCAGCCGCCAGCCGTCGGCGCCGCGGTCCAGCCAGTGCGACATCACCTCGGTGACGTGGTCGGCAACGGCCGGCGACCCGTGGTCGAGCGCGACCAGGTGGCGGTGGCCCTCGAAGTCGTCGTGGTCGGGCTCCGTGCCCGGCGTCCACACCTCCGGGCCGCCGGGCCAGCGCAGCCGGAACCACCCCGCTGTGGCCGCGGCCGGACCCTCCGCCAGCACCCGCTGGAACGCCGGGTGCCCCCGGCCCACGTGGTTGAAGACGCCGTCCAGCAGCACTCTCAGGCCGCGGGACCGGCACTCCGCGACCAGGGCGTCGAAGTCGGCGTCGTCGCCGAGCCGGGGGTCGATGCGCAGGTGGTCGGTGGTGTCGTAGCCGTGGGTCTCCGCCGCGAACACCGGTCCCAGGACCAGGCCGGAGACGCCCAGCTGCAGTGCGTGGTCCAGCCAGGGGACCAGCCCGCGCAGCCGGTGGCGCAGCGGCTGGCCGGGTGTGGTCTCCCGCTCCGCCCCGACGAAGCCGAGGGGGTAGACGTGCCACCAGATCGCGTCGTGCACCCAGCCGGGTTCGCGGGGGCCCGGAAGAGTCATACCGACGATGCTCGCGCACCGGTCCGCGACGTCCGCCGGCCGGGTCGCCCACCGGAGGGGCACCGCCGACCCGGCTGTTCCCGGGAGAGCCGCAGGAGGAGTAGTGTTCTCCTCGGTCGCTGTTGCGCCTCTGCTTTCGTTCTCGAACGTCCGCGGTCGTCTCTGCCTGACGTTCCTCTCGGTCCTGCCGGTCGGTGCGGCGGCCCCGCACCCGGTACGTACCTGTGCGGTCACCTCCCAGCACGGAAGAAGAACGACATGGCTCAGGGCACTGTGAAGTGGTTCAACGCGGAGAAGGGCTTCGGGTTCATCGCCCAGGACGGCGGCGGCGCCGACGTCTTCTGCCACTACTCCGCCATCACCGGTAGCGGCTACAAGTCCCTCGACGAGGGCCAGCAGGTCGAGTTCGACGTGACGCAGGGCCAGAAGGGCCCGCAGGCGGAGAACGTCCGCGCTCTCTGATCGACGCGTGAGGAGGGGGCCGCGGCGCTGCGCCGTGGCCCCCTTCGCATCGGTGCCGGGCGATCCGCGCACCGGCTCCGACGAGGGGCGCCGCAGGCGCCCGTCGACCACGACATCGAGGGAAACCCCATCGCCACACGCTGCGAGGACGTCCATCTCGGTTGCTCCTGCCGGGGGGACGAGACGATCCACGAGGAGAGCTCCCGCGCGCTCCGCGAGGCACGCGCCAGCTCCGAGGGTGCGGTCGAGTGCCCCGAGTGCGGCGGGCCGACGACTCCGCTGTGCATCGTGTCCTGGGGGAACTGCCGGGCCTGCCGGACCGCGCACTCCCGGTCGACCCACCCCCTGCGCTGGTGAGCCCGCAGCCCTCGGCTCCCTGAAGCTGCTGCATCGCAGGTGTTCCGACCCCGCCGTGCAGCCTCCCCGGCCGGACGTCGCCGCCCCACCTGCAGCGGTGGCGACGGCGTCCGGCCGGGGAACCAACCCGCACCGGCCGGCTCGGGGACAGTTCACCCGCCACCGTGCCGGGCGTCGTCCCCGACGGTCACCGGCACCGGTCAGCCGGCCGCCAGCCACTCGACGGCCTCGCGGGCCACGTCGGGCGGCACGGTGTGCGGCCCGTCGAACTCCCGGTAGGTGACGTCGTAGCCGTCGTCCTCCAGCGCGGGGACGATCCGGCGGCTGGTCCGGTCGATCGGCAGCACCTCGTCCGCCACGCCGTGGGACACGAACACCGCCGGGCGCCCCGAGCGCGGCGCGGACGGCACGAAGCCCGGCGAGAAGGCGACCACGTGCGAGAACAGGCCGCCGTTGGCCAGGCCGAGCCCGAGGGCGTAGGAGGCACCGTCGGAGAAGCCGGCCACGGCGATACGCCCGGGATCGACCGGCAGGGTCGCGAACACCTCCTCCAGCGCGCGGTCGATGCGTGTGACGTCCGGGCCGAAGCCGCCGCCGACGGCGTCCCACGTCGAGGACTCCGAGGACGGTGCGAGCAGCACCAGCCCGTGCTCCTCGGCGAGCGGGCGCAACAGGTCCAGCCCCGCCGCCGCGTCGCCGCCGGCGCCGTGCAGGCTGAGGACCAGCGGCACCGGCTCCCCCGCGGGCAGGCCGGGGGGCACGTGCAGCAGCGCCCCACCGGTGCCGGCCAGCTCGCGGGTGCCGGCCCCGGGAGGCTCGTCGGGCGCCGCCGGCGGTTGTGCCGGCCGGGCGCCGAGCGAGGCGCCGTTCCCCGGCGCCGCCTCCTGCCCGCCCCGGCCCTCCGTCCCGGACCGCCGCTCGGCCCCGCAGGCCCCCAGCAGACCGCCGAGGGCCGCCGTGACGCCGGCCGCGAGCACGGTCCGCCGATCGGGCACCGGTCCGCCCCGCCTCAGAGACCGACCGCGACGGTCGCCGCGAGCTCCCGGCAGGCCTCCAGCTCCGCCGGGCCGGGCGCGCCGGTGAGGCTCAGCGGCGCGGCCACCTGCTTCCAGCGCAGGGCCCCGGTGATCCGCTCGATGCTGCGCAACGCGCCGGCGGTGTCGTCGTTGCCGTGCACGTAGACCCCGAACGGCAGGCCGGCCGTCGCCTCCAGGCAGGGGTAGTAGACGGTGTCGAAGAAGTGCTTGAGCGCCCCCGACATGTAACCGATGTTCGCCGGGGTGCCCAGCAGCACCCCGTCCGCGGCGAGCAGGTCGGCCGCCCCGGCCGAGAGCGCCGGCCGGAGGGTCAGCTCGACGTCGTCGACGAGGGCGGCGCCCTCCCGGACCGCTTCCAGCACTGCCTGCAGCGCCGGCGAGGGGGTGTGGTGGACGACGAGGAGACGGGCCATACCGGCATTCTCGATCCTGACCGACCCGAGGCACCACCGCCGCCCGCCGGGTGTGAGAGTGGTGGCGTGCATCTGGTGCTCGAGTACGTGCTCGCCGAGGACTACCTGGAACGTCGCACCGCCCTGCGGGCCGACCACCTGGCGTTGGCGCAGGCGGCGCACGAGCGCGGCGAGCTGCTGCTGGCCGGCGCGCTGCCCGACCCGTACGACCGTGCGCTGCTGGTGTGGACGGCGCCGCGCGAGGCGGTGGAGCGGTTCGTGGCGCAGGACCCCTACGTCGCGCACGGCCTCGTCTCGGCATGGTCGATCCGGCCGTGGAACGTGGTCGTGGGCTGACCCGGCAGGTCAGCCGGCCGCACCCTCCCCGTCCGGACGCAGCTGCCGGTAGACGCGGGCCAGCTCGGGCAGCTGGACGTGGGCGTTGAGCCCGCTGGGGTTCGGCACCACCCAGGTCACGACGCCGCCCACGCGCTCGGGCTGACGGCCGGCGACCGCCTGGGGCCGGCCGAAGCCCTGCCGCCACGCCGTGATGCCCAGGACCGCGAGCACCCGCGGCCGGATGCGGGCCACCAGCCGCTCCAGCGCCTCCGCGCCGGCTCGCAGCTCCTCGACCGACAGCTCCGCGGCGGTGCGGCTCGGGCGGTCGACGACGTTGGTCACCCCCAGCCCGTACCGGAGCAGCTCGCGGTCCTCCTCGGGGCGCAGCAGCCGGGGGGTGAACCCGGCGAGGTGGATCGCCGGCCAGAACCGGTTGCCCGGCCGGGCGAAGTGGTGGCCGGTCTCCGCCGACATCAGCGAGGGGTTGATCCCGCAGAAGAGCACGTCGAGGCCGGGCGCGACGACGTCGGGCACCGGTTTGGGGTACGGCTGCCCTGCGGCGGGCGGGAGGGCGGGCACGGCCCCATCCTGGTCGCTCGCGCGGCCCGCCCGGTCAGCGGTAGGTGAGCAGGTGCCGCCGGTCGCCGGTGACGTGCGCGTGGTCGTTGAACGCCAGCAGCGACAGGCCGGAACCACCCGCCACCACCGAGGTGATCCCGACGTTCACGGCGGCCCGGTTCAGCGCCACCACACCCCCGTCCCGGGCGCCCAGCAGGCCGGCCACCACAGCGGCGATCACCCCGGCGGAGCTGACGACGACCGCGTCACGCCCCCGGGGCAGGCCGGCGGCCAGCCCGCCGACGGCCGCGAGGGCCCCGCTGGAGAAGGCCGGCCAGCCGTCGGCGTCACCGGCGGCGATCCAGGACCGCAGCGCGCTGTCGAGCAGCCGCTGCACCTGCCGCGACCCCGAGTCGCCGACCGCTCCCACGTCCCCCGGGTAGCGCTTCAACAGGTCGAGGTGGTCGTACTCGTCGAGGCGGGGGTCGACCTGCTCGGGGGCTGCCCAGCCGGCCGCCGCTGCCAGCAGCGCCGCGGTGTCCCGCTGCCGGCGCAGGGTGCCGGAGACGATCACCGGGTCGCGCAGGTCGCGCCGGCGCAGCTCCTCCCCCACGCAGCCGGCCTGCTCGCGACCGAGCTCGCTGAGCACGTCGTAGTCCTCGGCGCCGAAGGAGGCCTGCCCGTGGCGGACGAGGCAGATCAGCGGCATCCGGCCAGCCGTTCCGCGCGCTGGAGCAGGACGGCGGCGGCGATGCCGAAGTGCGCGAAGCGCGGGTTGGTCGTGTGCCCGGAGCGGTACCGCGCCCAGATCTGCTGGATGATCACCGCGAGCCGGAACAGCCCGAACACCTCGTAGAAGGTCCAGTTCGCCGGCTGCAGCCCGGTCCGGGCCAGGTACCGCTCGACGAGCCGCTCACGGGTCGGCATCCCGGGCAGGGTGCTCGGCTGCGTGGCGACCAGCCCGAACTCCTCGTCGTCGTCGGCCGTCACCCAGTAGGCCAGGGAGGCACCGAGGTCCATGAGGGGGTCGCCGACGGTGGCCATCTCCCAGTCGAGGACGCCGGTGATGCGCGGCGTGCCGGAGAGGTCGAGCACCAGGTTGTCCAGCTTCCAGTCCCCGTGCAGCAGGCTGGCCCGCACGTCCTGCGGCTGGTGCGCCGCGAGCCAGGCCATCAGCTCCTCGGCCGGCGGTACGTCGTCGGTGAGCGCGTCCCGGAACCGCCGCGACCAGCCCTCGACCTGCCGGCGGACGTAGCCGGGGCCCCTTCCCAGGTCGGCCAGGCCGGCCTGGTCCACGTCGATGGAGTGCAGGTCGGCCAGGGTGTCGTAGGCGGTCTCCCCCAGCACCCGCGCCTGCTCCGGCGAGATCTCCACGCCCTCGGGGAGCTTCCGCCCCAGCACGACGCCGCGCAGCCGCTCCATCACGTAGAAGTCGCTGCCGATCACCGCCGGGTCCTGGCAGAAGGCGTGGATCTCGGCGACGACGTCCAGGTGCGGGCGCAGCCGCTGCTGCACCCGCACCTCGCGGCCCATGTCGTGCGCCGAGGCGGCCTTGTGCCCGTGCGGCGGCCGGCGCAGGACGAGCTCCAGGTCGCCGTAGTCGAGGAGGTAGGTGAGGTTGCTGGCCCCGCCGGAGAACTGCCGGACGGCGGGCGCGGAGCGCCCCTCGACCACCGGCACGCGGGGCCTCAGCCAGGCGTGCACGGCATCGACGTCGAAGGCGTCCTCGGGGCGGACATCGCGCAGACCGCTCGTGTTCTCGCTCATCGCACCCATCCCACCACGGCCGCGGCGGCGGCCGTCCGGGGCGCCGCCGCCGCGGGTCGGCCGAGCCCGGGGCTGGTAGCGTCCCGGGCGGGTCGAAGCTCCGGCCCGAGCAGCGCCGTCACGGGCGCCGCGGCGCCCCGGAGCTCCCCGTTCCAGGCACCGGGGGCCCGGGTGGGAGTTCCCCATGGGTCCGCACGACATCGCACTCCCCGCCCCCGAGGGTGGCCCGTTCCTCCTGTCGGTCGACCCGTCCGCGGCCCGGGTGACGGTCCACGGGGAGCTGGACCGGGAGCACGCGCACCACGTCCTCGATGCCCTGGCGACGCTGTCCGTCGCGGACGGCACCCGCTGGACGCTCGACGCGGGCGGAGTGACCTTCTGCGACGCCGAGGGCCTGCGCGTGCTGCTGTCCGCACACTGCCTGGCGCGCGGTCGCGGCGCCCAGCTGGAGGTGCTGCCCAGCCCGTGCGTCCACCGGCTGGTGATCCTGGTGGGGCTCGACCAGTTGCTGGAGACGCCTCCTCCGCCACCGGCCGTCAGCGCCGACGTCGCGGAGACCCGGCGCACCCGCCGCTCGCTGGCCGCGGTGCGCGACCCCAACCGCCGGCGGTCGACCCCGGACCGGACGCCGTTCGTCAGCTGACCGGTGCGCCGCGGGTGGGCACACCGGGACCGTCACTGGACCGGCGCCTCCGGTGGCGGCAGCCGGTGCACGAGCCGCTCGTCGACCGACACGACACCGGCGACGCCGGTGAGCTCCCGGACGCTGCCGGGCGGCACGGAGCCGGTGATGATCCCGAGCCCGTCGAGCACCTGGTCCACCCGCATGCCGCGCGCCCGCAGCCCACGCACCACGCCGTCGAGCGCGGACAGGTGCCCGTCGTCCACGGTCACGCTGACCTGGGTCATGGCGCGCAGAGTACGCGGCGGCGACTCAGCGGGGGGCGACGGCGAGACCGCTACCGGCATCGGCCGAGGGCTGGAGCAGCCGTTCGCTCTCCTGCAGCAGGGTGGCCCACAGCTCCAGGCCGCGCCGGCCGGTGGCCTCCGCCCACAGAGCGGCGACGCCGGCGACGTGCGGCGCGGCCATGCTGGTGCCGCTGATCGTCCGGTAGCGCTCGGGCATGGGCCAGGCCGAGTACACGTCCACACCGGGACCGGCGACGTCCACCTGCCCGCCGCGGCCGGGCAGGCTGCGCGCGGAGAAGTACGCCGTCTCCAGCGACCGGTCCACCGCTCCGACGGCCAGGATCTCGACGCTGTTGGCCGGGGCGCCGACGAAACCCGGGTCACCCGCCCGCCGGTCGGCATTGTTGCCCGCTGCCGCGATGACCAGCGAGCCCCGCTGGAGCGCGCGACGCCCCGCCGCCGAGTACGGCGGGTGGGCAGCCGCGACATCGGCCCCCAGCGACATGGAGACGACCGGGCAGCGGCTGGTCACCGCCCAGTTGATCCCGGCCAGGATGCCCGCGTCGGTGCCGCTGCCGTCGTCCCCCAGGACCTTGCCGGCGAAGACCTCGGCCGCGTGGGCGATGCCGTAGCGCGGCCCGGCGGGCGGCGTCGCCGGCCCGCAGGCGGTGCCGATGCAGTGCGTGCCGTGGCCGTGCCGGTCCTGGGCGTCCTCCCCGGCGACGAACGACCGGGCGATCACCGCCCGGCCGGCGAAGTCGGGGTGCGCGAGGTCGAAGCCGGTGTCCAGCACGGCCACCCGGATGCCGCGGCCGGAGTACGGGGAGACGTCGGCCCGCACGGCCTGCACCCCCCAGGTGGCCTGCGCGGTGTCCTCGAAGCGCGCGGCCGGCCCGGCGGGGCGCTCGTCCGCCGCGAGCAGCCGGCCCGCCAGGTCGGCCACCCCGTCCCGATAGCCCCGCGCGTAGCTGCCGGTGTCGGCGGGGAGCGCGTGGTGGACCAGCTCCGGCGACACGGAGAGGAACCGCCGGGCCGACGCGGCCTGCAGGTCGTCCAGCCGGGCGGGGCCGGCGACGACGGCGATGCCGAGCGCCGCGAAGACGGTGGCGCCCGCCTCGCGGAGGGTCTCCGGCGGCACGTCGCCGTCGGCGAAGTCCCGGGAGTCGGCGACGTCGCGCACCCCGGCCCGCGCCCAGTCGACGGGGACGTCGTCCTCCGGCGCGTCGGCGAACACGACGACCTGCCGGCCGGTGGTCCGCGGCGGCGGCAGGGCCGCCCCGGGCCGCACGCTGCCCTGGTCTCCCGGATCGGTCACTGCGCCTCCCCCGTCGGGACGTCACGGGGCGGCCGGGTGGCACAGCGCCCGCTCCTCGATCACCGGCCGTCGCGACCGGTCGACCCAGCGTGGCGGGAGGGAGCGGACCGGGCAACCCGGGGAGCGCCCGCCGGTCAGCCCTGGACGACCGCCGGGTCCATCCACATGACCTCCCAGACGTTGCCGTCGGGGTCGGCGAAGCTGGCGCCGTACATCGCGCCGTGGTCCTGGGCGGGCAGCCAGGGCTTGCCACCGGCCGCGATCGCGTCGGCGACCAGCCGGTCGACCTCCTCGCGGCTGCCGGCGGACAGGCAGGTCAGCACGGAGGTCGCCTGCGCCGGGTCGCCGACCTCGCCGGTGACGAAGTCGGCGAACCGCTCGCGGGTCAGCAGCATGACGTGGATGTTCTCCTCGATCGCGTAGGAGACGCAGCGGTCGTCGGAGAACTGGTCGTTGCGCCGGAAACCGAGCGCTCCGTAGAAGGCGTCGGCGCGGTCGCGGTCGGCCACGGGCAGGTTCACGAAGATCATGCGCACGGTGAGCTCCTCCGGTTCGGGGCGGCCCGCCGTCGTCCGCGGCGGGCTCGTCAGCTAGGACGGGGCCGCCGCCGGGAACTCATCGGTGCGGATGCCGGCGCCCCACCCCGGACCGCGCCCCACCCCGGACCGCGCCTCACCCCGGGGCGGCGGCCGCCCCGGCCGGCCGGGGCCGGACCTCGCGCGGCCCCCCGATCTCGTGACCGTCCCCGCAGACCACCGCGACCCGCACCGGCGCGCCGCACTCGCGGTGCTCCAGCGCCAGCGGGGCCGGCCCGTCGGCGAGGTAGCGGTCGCCCCACTCCATGAGGGCCACCAGGGTCGGGTACAGGTCGCGCCCCTTGTCGGTGAGCCGGTACTCGTGCCGCTGGCGCTCACCCTCGGCCCGGTACGGCTCCCGGCTGAGCACCCCCTCGCGCACCAGGGTGGCCAGCCGGTCGGTCAGGACCGCCTTGGGCGCCCCCAGGGCCTGCTGGAGGTCGGCGAACCGGCGGACACCCAGGAACGCCTCCCGCAGGACGAGCAGGCTCCACTTCTCCCCCACCACGGCGAGCGTGCCGGCGACGGAGCAGCGGGACCGGTCGAACGAGGCGTCGCTCACAGTGTGAGCATAACCATGCTGGGTTCACTTGCCGAACTTCGCGTCGTGGAGCAGAGTTCGTGGTGCGAACCCAGGAGGCGGACGGTCTCCGGCCGGCCCGCCCGGCCCCCTGCAGCGCTCGCACCACCACCGCTGCTCCGGAAGGACCCGCCATGACCCGCCTCCGCACCGTCCTCGCCCGCCGGCACGCCGTCCGCGCGCACCTGCGCGACGAGCGGGCGCTGGCCCGGGCGCTCGCCACGGCCCCGACGCTCGAGTCCGCCCACGAGATCGCCGCGCTGGGCGCCCGCCGCTGATCACACCGGCGCTCCCGCCGTCGCGGGGGCGCCGCCGGTGCACGGCCCGGTGAGGTGCCGGTCGCGCGACCTCACCGGGCCGCCTGCCGTGCGCCACGGGATCAGCCGCGTACCTCCACCCGGCTCGCGTCGAGGTACGGCTCCCCCTCCCACCCGGCGTAGGCGTCATCGGGCAGATCGGTCCCCAGCTCTTCCTCCAACGCCACCAGCTCGAACTCCGCCGCCGGCTCGGCGGCCAGCGCCACGCGCTCGCCGGGCCGGAGGTCGGGCAGCTCCTCGTCCGCGATGACCAGGATCGGCTCGACGTCGTCGCCGGTCAGGGTGAAGGCCACCGGCGAGACGATCCGCTCCACCTCGCCGAGGAGCGTGACCTCCAGGCCGTCGTAGGCCTCGAGGTCCTCGCGGAAGGCGGCGGTGTACTCGCCGTCGTACGGGTCCTCGAGGTCGTCGGAGGCCCGGACGTCGACGTCGGCCGCCGTCGTGTCGTCCACGTCGTCCTCACCGCAGCCGCCCAGGACGCCCCCGGCGAGGGCGGCGGCCAGCAGGACGGTGGTCACGCGACGGCGGGACCCCAGGCCCCGGCGCCGGGATCCCCCGTGCCGCGGGGCGGGATCGGCGGCGGGCGCCACGGAACTGGGCCAGCTGGTCGTCATGGCGGGTGTCCTCTCCGGCTCCGGTGCCGCCGCGGGGTTCCGCGGCGGAGCCTCCGGTTGCTGCCCCGCGCGGCACGCGCCCTCCCCCGTGCGGGCCGTTCGTCACCGCATCGCAAAACGCTGCGGGCGCAGCGCCGTGCCGGTGTTGCAGGGACGTCACACGGACCTCCCGCGGCCGGGGGGTGCGGAGGTCGTGGCGACGGGCTCCGGATCGGGCGGTCCAGAAATCGGAGCCCGGGCCGCGCCGTCGGGGTGCCCCGAGGCGGACACTGCATGGTCGGAGGGTCAGGCCGGCCCCGGGACGTCCCACTCCCACCCGGCGTCCTCGACCAACCGGCGCAGGCGGGCGCGACGCCCGGCGGCCCGATCGACGGCCCCCTGCCACGCGTGCGCGTCGACGAGGGGCACGCCCGCCGCGGCCAGCCGGTCGGTGCACGGTGGTGGCGGCGGTCCCCCGTCGTCCGGGACCACGGGGTGGTCGCTGCCCGCCGTGGACAGGTACCGGTCGATCACCCGGCGCACCGGGGCGACCGCCGCCACGGGTGGGCGCACCGGCGCGGCGACCGCGGACTCGAGCAGGAGCAGCGCGTCGTCGAGCCGGGCGATCGCGAGCGGAGCGGCGGCCTCGGGCGGCGGCTCCGGAAGAAGTGCAGCACCGGGTAGGCCAGGTGCTGCTCCGCGAGCGACGCCAGCTGCGCGGGCAGCTGGAGGAGCTGCTGGGTCAGCACGGGGCTGAACCGGTCGCCGTCCCAGCACCCGAGCACCATCTCCTCGGCGGTCCCGCCCTGCGCGTGCAGCTGGGTGGCCAGGGCGCGGCGGGAGACCACCGCCGACATCACCGAGAACAGGTAGGTGATGGCCAGGGTCATCAGCGCCAGCCCGCTGAATGCGGCGACGGCGGCGGCCACGCGCCAGGTCGGCGTGGTCGCGACGAAGTCACCGACCCCGAGCGTCGAGATCTCGGTGCCGGCGAAGTAGATGGTGTCCAGCACCGACGCCGGCCGGCGGGGATCGGCGTCCCCCACCGCCTCGGCGCCGAGGAACACCAGCGACCAGCCGGCCCAGAACAGCGTGACCCAGAGGACCACGGTGGTGACCATGAGCAGCGGCCCGGCTGCCGTGAGCTGCCTCGCCCGGCGCCCGTCGCTGCGCCGGTGCCGGCGCAGCAGCCGCCGCCACCCGCCGGTGAGCACCCGCCGGGTCAGCGGGCCGGCGCCCTCACCGATGGTGAGGGTCGTGGAGACCACGTCCCACGTCACCAGGGCGCTGACCAGCAGACCCGTGCCGACCGCGACGACGTTCGCGCCGACGTTCACCGGCGACCGGCCGTCACGCCGAGGACCGGCCGGCTCCAGCCGGCCGGGCCGGAAACGGGCAGAGGGCGCTCCGTCCGCGGTGGCCGGGCGGACGGGGCCAGGGGAATCGGGAGCACGCTTCCTTCCTCACCGGCAGCACGGACGACCGGTTGTCCCGGTCGGGGTGACCAGCGGCGGGCCGGCCGACCCGGACGTCACGGAGTTGTCACCTTCGCGGCGCGGCAGCCGTGCTCCCCGCGAGCAGCACGGCCGGCTCCGTCACCCGGACGGGGCGGGGCGACTAGTTGCCCACCGCGCTGGGCAGACTGACCGGCATGTCCCGGTCGGTGCTGATCATCGAGGACGACCCCCGGATCCGGCGGATGCTGCAGATGACGCTGCAGCGCGAGGGCCTCGAGGTCACCGAGGCCGAGAGCGGCGAGGACGGGCTCGCACGGCTGGGCGAGCGGTCGTTCGACGTCATCCTGCTGGACCTGATGCTGCCCGGGAAGGACGGCTTCGAGGTGTGCCGCGAGATCCGGCGCTCCTCCAACACGCCCGTCATCATGGTCACGGCCCGGTCGGACAGCCACGACGTGGTCGCCGGCCTGGAGGCCGGTGCCGACGACTACGTCTCCAAGCCGTTCGTCGTCAAGGAGCTCTCCGCGCGCATCCGGGCCCTGGCCCGTCGTACCCGCGCCCCGGAACCGCGGGCACGGCTGACCGTCGGCGACGTGGAGATCTCGCCGGCGGAGGGCACGGTGGCACGGAACGGGCAGCTGCTGAACCTCACCCGCACGGAGTTCCGGCTCCTCTGCGAGCTCGCCGCCGAGCCCGGTCGGGTGCTCAGCCGCGAGGAGCTGCTCGAGCGCGTCTGGGGGTACGACTACTTCGGCGACTCCCGGCTGGTCGACGTCCACATCCGCCGGCTCCGGAAGAAGATCGAGCCCGACCCGGGGAACCCGACGCTGGTGACGACCGTCCGGGGCATGGGCTACCGGGTTCCCGGGTGACCGCCCTCGCCCCTCCTGAGCCCCCCGGGCGCACCCCGTGGGGCCCGCGCACCCTCCGGGCCCGGGCGACGGCGGCCTTCACCGCGGTGACCCTCGTGCTCTCCTCGGTCGTGGCGGTCGCGGTCTGGGTGGCGGTCTCGCAGTTCCTGCTCCTGCAGCGCGAGCGGGTCACGCTCGTGCAGACCGCCGACAACGCGGCCCAGGTCCAGCGCTCCCTGGCCACCGAGGGCCTGAGCGTCGCCCAGGTGCTCGCCCAGCTCCCGCGGGAGACGGGGTCGACGTCCCTGCTGGTCGACGCCGGTGCCTGGACCACCACGTCGTTGCTGGTGGGCCGCGACGACCTGCCGGAGGAGCTGCGCGCAGCGGCCGAGGCGGGTACGCCGGTCCGGCAGCGGATCGAGGTGCACGGCGAGACGGTGATGGCCGTCGCGGTGCCGCTCGCCGAGCTCGGATCCGCCTACATCGAGGTCTTCCCGCTGGTCGAGCTGGACAAGACCTACCGGGTGCTGGCCACCGTGCTGGCCGTGTCGGTGCTCGGCTCGGTGCCGCTCGCCCTGGTGGTCGGCTGGTGGGTCACCGGGCCGGCGCTGCGCCCGCTTGACCGCATCTCCGCCGCCGCGGCGGCCGTCGCCGCCGGGGCGCTCGACACCCGCATCGATCCGCAGGGCGACCCGTCGCTGGCGCCCATCGCCACCTCGTTCAACCAGACCGCCGAGGCGCTCGAGCAGCGGGTGCGCAGTGACGCCCGGTTCGCCGCCGACGTCAGCCACGAGCTCCGGAGCCCGCTGACCACGATGCTGGGGGCGCTGCACCTCGTCGAGGCCACCGCCGACCCCGCGGACGAGGAGCAGGCCGAGGCCCTGGGCCTCCTGCGCTCGGAGGTGGAGCGGTTCGAGCGCCTGGTCGCCGACCTGCTGGAGATCTCGCGCGCCGACGCCGGGAGCACCGACATCGCCGTCGAGCCCGTGCAGCTGTCCGCACTGGTCCGGGAGGTGGTCGGACGCCACCGGCTGGACGGCACGGTCACGGCGCTGCTGACCGTCGACCCCGACGCCGAGGAGGCGCTGGTGCACGCGGACAAGCGCCGGCTGGAACGCGTGCTGGGGAATCTCCTGGACAACGCCGACAAGCACGCCGGGGGCGTCACCGGGGTCGCGGTGACCCGCGCCGGCGACGTCCTCCGGGTGGCCGTCGACGACGCCGGTCCCGGCGTTCCCGAGGCCGAGCGCGACCGCATCTTCGAGCGGTTCGCCCGGGGGGCGGGCAGCGTCCGCACCCGCACGGAGGGAGCGGGCCTCGGCCTCGCCCTGGTCGCCCGGCACACACGGATGATGGGCGGCGCGGTGCACGTGGAGGGTCGTCCCGGCGGTGGGGCCCGGTTCGTCGTGGAGCTGCCCGTGGGAGCCGCCTCGTGAGAGCGCTCGCCGTCCTGCTCAGCGTGCTCGTGGCGCTGCTCACCGGTTGCGGCGTCGGGTCCCAGCCGCGGCCCGAACGCGTCGCCGTGCCCGCCGCGACGGCGGACAGCCCGGCGCTGCCGACCGACGACGCCGGGCCGGAGGTCGTCGTCTACTTCGTGCACGGCGCCGAGCTGGCCCCGGTCCCGCGCGCGGCGCAGGCCGCGACCCCGGGGAGCATCCTGGCCCTGCTGGCGGCCGGCCCCACCCGGGCGGAGGTCATCGGCGGGCTGCGCACCGCACTGGCGCCGCAGTCCATCGCGGTGGACGAGGGCCTGCCCGGTGGCATGACGTCGGTGAGCGTGACCGAGGAGTTCGCCAGGATCACCGGCGGCAACCAGCTGCTCGCCGTCGCCCAGGTGGTCTGGACGCTGACCGAGCTGCCGGGCACCGGCCAGGTGCGTTTCCTGCTGGACGGCAGGCCGGTGGAGGTGCCCACCGACGGCGGGCTGTCCGACGGGCCGGTCGGCCGCGATCAGTACCGCTCGGTCGCCCCGTCCGGCAGCCCCGGTCCCTCCACCCCTGCGACCCCCGGCGAGGACTGACCCCGTGAGCGACCTCCACCCCGTCCAGCGCCAGTGGCGGTGGATGCGCCGCGCCCTGTGGCCGATCCCGCTGCTGGCGGTCGTGCTCGCCGTCGGGCTCGGTATCGCGATGCCGTTCCTCGACGGTTTCCTCGGCACGGGCGGCCCGGCGTCACCCCTGGGCTTCGTGTTCGGCGGTGGCCCGGCGGCCGCCCGCGACCTGCTGGCCGCGATCGCCGGCTCGCTCATCTCGGTGACCGGTGTGATCTTCTCCCTCACCGTCGTGGCGCTGCAGCTGGGCAGCAGCCAGTATTCGCCGCGGCTGCTGCAGACCTTCGCCACCGACCGCGTCGTCCAGTTCACCCTCGCTCAGCTCACCGGCACCTTCGTCTACGCGCTCACCGTGCTGCGCACCGTCCGGACGGCGGAGGCCGCGGCCGGTGATAACTCGTTCGTCCCCCGGGTGTCGATCACGCTGGCGTTCCTGTTCGCCTTGGGCAGCGTCGTGGCCCTGGTCGTCTTCCTCGGGCACCTGGCGCGCACGCTGCGGGTCGAGACCATGCTGCGCGACGTGCACGACGAGGCGACCCGGGCGATCCGGGGCGTGGACGACGACCGGCTCGAGCACGACACCGGCATCCCCGACGGGCCGGGCTCGGTGATCGAGGCAACCGGGAGCGGCTTCGTCGTCGACCTGGACGTCGATCAGCTCGTGCGGGCGGCCCGGGACGCCGACGCCGTCATCGGCCTCTCCCCCCGCATGGGCGACGCCGTCGTCGCCGGCACACCGCTGGCCGAGGTGTGGTCACCGGCCGGAGATCCGGCCGGCGACCTGGACCCCCTGCGCGACGCGGTCAACCGCGGCGTGCGGCTGTCCTACGAGCGCACCCCCGACCAGGACGCGGCCTACAGCCTCCGCAAGATCGTCGACATCGCGGGCCGGGCCCTCTCCCCGGGCATCAACGACCCGACGACCGCCGTCCACGCCCTGTCCCACGTCTCCGCGCTGCTCGCCGACCTCCTCCCCTGCCGCAGCACCGTGCGGTCGTGGCGCGACGACGACGGCACGGTGCGGCTGCTCGTGCCGCGGTGGACCGCCCAGGAACTGCTCACCGTCGGCCTGGAGGAGCCCCTGCAGTACGCGTCGGGGCAGCCGGCCGTCCTGCGCCGGATCGCCGGCCTGCTGCAGGAGGTCGCGTGGCGGGTGCGCGGGGAGGACCTCGACGACGCCCTGCGCGCACTGCTCGACCGGTGCGTGGACTCGGCGCTGGAGAGCACCGCGATCGACAGCCGGGAGACGAACGCCTGGCGGTCGGCCGTCGAGGACGCGCTGGAGGGGCGCTGGTCGCCGGCCCGGCGGCTCAGCCCCCGACCGGGGCCGCCGGGTGGGCCGACCGGGTGACCGCCGGGTCGAGCGGCGTCTCCCACGCCGTGGCCGCCCGCCCGGCGCTGCGGCGCACGACGCCGCGGTGTCCCGTCAGGCCTGGGCAGCGCGGGATATCTCGTCGGCCCCCGCGATCCCCCCGAGGGCGGAGCCGCTGCCGTACTTCTTCGCCGGGATGACGCTCATCGAGCCGTCGCTCTCCAGCACGACCGCGGCCACGTCGGACAGGTCACCGGACCCCGAGGAGCGGACGGCCTGCCGGATCTCGTCGATGCCGACCCGTGACTCCCGCATCTGGTCCGGCAGCGGCTGCCCGTTGCGCAGCACCAGCGTCGGCCGGGAGGTGACCACGCCTCGGAGGGCCGGCCAGCGCACCGTCAGCCAGGCGACCACGAGCTGCAGCAGGGCGAGCAGCCCGAGCGCGACCGCACCCTCGGTCCAGGCGACGTCGCTGCTGAGCAGGATGGTGGCCAGCGTGGAGCCTAGCGCCACGGTGACCACCAGGTCGAAGGCGTTGAGCTTGGTCAGCGTCCGTTTCCCGCTGAACCGCAGGACCACCACCACGGTGACGTACGCCGCTGATCCCACCAGCAGCACTCGGAGGACACCGGACCATTCGTCGAACCACATGGGGTCCCCCTACCCCGCAGACCCCTGCGACGACTCAGCGCTCTGCGCACCGGCGTCCCGCTGCCCGCCGGTGGCGCCGCGGTACAGCCGCCGGCCGAGCGTGGCGGTCAGCCCGTGGGCGAGCGTGCTGGCCGCGACCACCAGCGAACCGGCCGCCAGCACGACCGGGTCGATCGCGAGCCGCTCCGACTCCAGCGTCAGGTAGAACAGGGCGGAGATCCCGATGGGACCGAACCAGCCCAGGTAGGCGGCGTCCGGCGGCGCCAGGCCCAGCGCACGGCGCAGCAGGTAGATCACCGGTGGCCGGCGCAGCAGCAGGATCAGCGCCGCGAAGAGCACCCCGGACCAGCCCAGTTCCCGCCACTGCGCCCACGGCAGCAGCGCACCGAACGCCACGAAGAGCGGGAGGACGACGAACCGGTTCACCGCCTCGTCGATCCGGACGTCCGCCACCCGCTCCCGTCCCGTGCTCACCGCGTTGAAGGCGAGACCACAGACGAAGACGGCCAGGATCCCGTCGATGTGGATCAGGCCCCCGATGCCCAGGACGGCGAGGGCCAGCACCACCGTGAACACCAGTTCGGGGCCGGGGTCGGTGGCCCCGTGGTCGGCCCCCGCGCGCAGCGCCCGGCCGCCCAGCCAGCCGAGCAGGGCGCCGAGCAGGACGGCGCCGGCGACCTGCCAGAGCGACTCGAGCAGCGCCTCTCCCAACGAGAGGGGGCCGGCGAGCGCGACCGCCACCAGGACCAGCGGCAGGGCCAGGCCGTCGTTGGCACCGGACTCCAGGGAGAGCACCTGCCGGTCGCGCCCGGGCAGGTCCTCCTCCGCGGGCTTGCCGGTCACCACGTTGGAGGCCAGCACCGGGTCGGTCGGCGCCAGCGCGGCACCCAGCAGCGCGGCGACCCCGAGCCCGAGGCCCAAGGTGGCCGCGGCCAGCCCGGTGCTGACCAGGGCCATCACCGGCATCACCACGGCCAGCAGCAGCAGGACCGGCCGCCAGCGGGCCCGTGCCTCACGGGCCGGGTAGCGGAGCGCCACCGACATGACCGAGACGGCGAGCAGCATCCGGGTAGCGGTGTGCAGCCAGCCGTGGTCCTCGAGCAGGTCCGGCAGCGGCAGGAGGCCGAGCACGGCGGGGCCGAGGACGACGCCGATCGCGAGCGCCAGGAGCGGTTCGCTGATCGGCAGCCGGCGGATGCGGTCCGACCAGGCGGCGGCGACGAGCGCGAGTGCGCCCGCCGCCGCCAGCAGGACGTCGACGGTCACCGGGAACCCCCGGGAGAGGTGCGCGTCGCCCGCATGGTGGTCAGCCCAGGCTGGCGATGAGCTCCCGGCACGCCGTCTCGCAGCGGCGGCACGCCTCGGCGCAGACCCGGCAGTGCTCGTGCATCTCGGCGTGACTCGCGCACTCGTCACCGCAGGCCTTGCACGCGGCAGCGCAGGCCTCGAGCACGGCCCGGGTCAGGTTGGCGTCGTAGCCGGTGTGCCGGGAGAGCACCCGGCCGGTGGTGTCGCAGATGTCGGCGCAGTCGGTGTTGCTGCGGATGCACTTCGTGAGCTCGGCGACGGAGTCCTCGCTCAGGCAGGCGTCGGCGCACGCGGTGCAGGCCTGGGCGCACTCGAAGCAGGCCTCGATGCACTCCAGGAGCTTCTGCTTGTCCACCCCGCCGAGGTCCTTGGGGTACGTGTCGAGCATCTGGGCGGCGACGGTCACGTCGGCCTCCTTCGCTGGGTCGTCGGCCCGGGCCGCGGTCGCGCCCCGGGGGCTCTCGCCGGCGGGAGCCCTACCCGCGCCCCGACGCCGGGCACACGTGCCGCCCGTGACGATCCCGTGACGGACCCGCTGGTGGGACCCGCGAACCCCCCGGCCGGCCGGTCAGCCGCGTTCGGCGGGCTCGCCCTCCGGCGCCGTCTCCGAGGTGTCGCGCAGGAAGAGGTACCAGTAGGACGTCGCCACGAAGATGACCGCACCGACCAGGTTGCCCGCCCCGGCCAGCAGCCAGTTCAGCGCCGTGTCGTCCCAGCCGACGTCGGGGACGCCGGCGAAGATCGCCGCGGGCAGGAAGAACATGTTCGCCACGACGTGGTCGAACCCCATCGCCACGAAGGCCATGATCGGGAAGAAGATCGCCAGGATCTTGCCCGACACCGACGTTGCCGCCAGCGACATCCACACCGCGAGGCAGACCAGCCAGTTGCAGCCCACCGCGCGCAGGAAGGTCTGCCACGGCGACTCCCCCAGCGCCTTCCCCTCGGCGATGGAGGCGAGGCGTTCGTAGGTCAGCCCGGCGGTCCCGACGGCGTCGGCGTCCCCGATCACGCCGGTCTCGACGGCGAGGAAGAAGGCGACGAACAACGCGCCCAGCAGGTTGCCGAACAGGACGAGCGTGAGGTTGCGGACCACGTCGGTCACGGCGAGCTTGCCGTGCATGGCGCCCATCGGCACCAGCAGCATGTTCCCGGTGGCCAGGTCGGAGCCGGCGATCAGCACCAGCACGAGGCCGAGGGTGAAGGTGGCGCCGGTGAACAGGGTCGGCAGCGTGCCCCACGTCTCCGGGTCCAGGCCCGCGGAGACGGTGATCGCCACCAGGCCGCCGAAGGCGATGTAGGCCCCGGCGAGGAAGGCGCTGACCAGCACCCGGTCCCAGGTGCGGCCCACCTTCTTGGCGCCCATCGCGGTGGCGACCTGGGCCATCTCCTTCGGTTCACGTGCCGCCATCGTCACCCTCCGGTCGGTGGTCGCCGCTGAGGGCAGCCTCCCGCCCGGCAGGAGCCGCGGCAACCCGGGTCGCCGGGCCGCGGCAGGTCGGAGCAGCCGCTGCCGACCCGGATCGTTCAGCGCAGCCGTACGGGCCCGGCGTCGATCGGGGTGCGGAACAGGACGTAGGGCCTGCGTCGCTGGTCCTCACCACCGCGGTACGTGGACTGCCGGTGGAGCTGGTTGGCCGTCACGTAGAGGTGGCCGTCGGCGGCCACGCTCAGGGTGTCGGGCCACAGCAGCCGCGGGTCGTGCACCACGGTCTCCCACGACCCGTCGGGCAGCCGGCGGTGGATCGCGTCGTGCTCCCCGTCGGTGACGTAGAGCCGCCCCGCGTCGTCGGTCTCCAGGCCGTCGCTCACGCAGCCCTTGTCCCCCTCGTCCCGCACCGTGGCGGCCACCGCGTCGTCGTCCCGGCCACGGTCGACCAGGGCGTCCACCGCGACGCTGTACCAGCTGCGGCCGGCGAGCGGGCAGTAGTACAGCCGGCTGCCGTCGGCGGCGAGGGCGATGCCGTCGGCGCCCATCGTGACCGGTGAGACCTCGCCGTCGGGCGAGCGCTCGGCGAACTCGACGCCCTCGACCACCATCCGCAGCTGCGGCGGGGTGCCGGCCTTCGTCGTCGGGTGCTCGTGCAGCCGCCGCCAGCTCTCCCCGGACGCCAGGTCGACGACGACGATGCCGTTCGGGCCCTGGTCCGAGGAGTCGGTGATGAACGCGTACCCCGCCTCGCCCCGGTGCAGGTCGAACCGCACGTCGTTGAGGTACGTCGTCGGCAGCGCCACGTCGGTCGGGAAGAGGATCACCCGCTCGACGGTGTCGCTGGTCAGGTCGACGCAGACCAGTTTCGGCCCCCCGTGCTCGGTGGGCCGGAACATCGGGCTGCCGGTGTCCAGCAGCCACAGCCGGTCGGCCGGGTCGACGACGACGCTCTGCACCGAGACCAGGCGCTCGGGGTCGGCGTCGGAGCGGTTGTCGTTGAGCTCCTGCGACGGGTAGGCGACCGCCTGCCCGTCCCGGAGCTCGCCCACGGTGAACCCGACGTCGTCACCCCACTTCGGGTAGCAGACGAAGATCCGCCCGCCGTGCGAGACGGTGACGCCGGTGGGCATGGCGTCGTGGAAGAGGTGCACGACCTCCAGCTCGCCGACCGGCTCGTCGACCGCCAGCCGCAGCGCCGCCGTCGTCACGCCGTCCCGCCGCTGGTGGGTACCGCCCCCACCGCCGGCCGGGCCGCCCCGAGGGCGCGGACGAAGTGCCGCGCGGCCTCCTGCTGGGCCTGCTCGGCCTTCTCCAGCACCGCGGCGGCGCCGAAGAACTCGTGCATGACGCCCTGGTAGTGGCGGTGCGTGGTCGGCACGCCGGCGGCCTCCAGGTTCTGCGCGAACTGCTGTCCCTGGCTGCGCAGCACGTCCCGCTCGGCGGTGATCACCAGCGTCGGCGGCATCAGCGCGAGCTCGTCGCGGCCCCACCCCAGCAGGTCGACCCGCGGGTCCTTCGCCCCGTCGGGCTTCCCCTCGAACGCGTGCATCGCCATCCAGGAGAGCAGCGGCCGGTCCAGCGGCCGCGCGTCGGCGGCGTCCGCCATCGACTCACCGACCTGCTCGCCGGTGGTCAGCGGGTAGACGCAGACCGCCGCCGACGGCACCGGCTCGCCTGCCCGGGCGAGCTGGAGGACCGTGGCAGCGGCCATCGTGCCGCCGACCGACTCCCCGCCGATGCCGATCCGGGTCGCATCGCCGCCGAGTTCGGCGGCGTGCTGCACCACCCACCGGTAGGCAGCCAGGACGTCGTCGTGCGACGCGGGGAAGACGGCCTCGGGCGCCCGCCGGTAGTCCGGGCTGACCACCATCGCGCGGGCCTTGTTGGCGAGACCTCGGCAGGAGGCGTCGTAGGTGTCGATGTCGAACAGCACCCAGCCGCCGCCGTGGATCCACATGATCACGGGCAGGGGCTCGCTGCCGGAGTCGACGGGCTTGTAGATCCGCATGCGCTGCTGCCCACCGGCGGCGTCCGGGATCACGATGTCCTCCACCGACCCGACCGGCTCCGGGCCCTCGAGGCCGTTGTCGGCCATGACCTTCGCGACCGCGTCGTCGGGGCCGGGCTGGGAGCGGGCCTGGTCGGGTTCGAGGATCTCGAACGGCAGCGGGCCGAGGGAGGAGTGCGCGTCGACGATCGCCTGGGCCTGCGGGTCGAGCAGGCCCGAGGCATCGGTGGCCATCTCCTTCTGCTTCCCCGAGAGCAGGTCCCGGACGTGGTCCAGCGGCTTGGCGAGCATGCCGGCGATGCGCTCGGCGATGCCCTCGTCGGGGGCGTGCGGGTGCGGCCGGGTGGGCGCCATCCGCTTGGCGGCCAGGAACTCCTCGCCCAGCTGCGCCATGCGCTCCGGGCCGGCCTTGCGGCGGAACTCCGGAAGCTCCTCGTCCTCCTCGTCGTGCACGTGGTGGCGGACGACGCCCATCAGCTTCGCCAGCGCCTGCTCGAACTCGTCCTCGCCGGGCTCGGTGCGGCCGAGGACGACGAGCAGCTCCTTGATCTCCTGGTGCTCGTGCTCGGCGTCGTCGTGCTCGTCGGTCATGCCCAGCTCGGGCCAGATCGGGTAGAGCACGGTCTCCTCGGCGAAGGCGTGCAGCGCCAGCTCGAAGGAGATCTGGTCGACCAGCACCCGGCGGTTGCCGCGGCCGGCCTCCAGGTGCTGGAACTGCCGCTCGACCACCGCGTGGTCGTCGGCGATGAGGTGGTCGATGTTGCCGGGCAGGGTCGGGTAGTCCAGGGCCACGGGGGCCTCCCACGTCTCTCCGTCATGTGCAACCGGTCGTCCGGCTCCTACCCGTGGCCGGTTGCGGGCACGCGTGCCGACGGGTCTTCCTGACCGCCGGCGCCGGGCCCGCCCGTGGCGGTCCCGGCCCGGGGCGGCACCGGCACGGTCTGCAGATCGGCCGCGACGACGACGTCCCCGCCGAACACCGCCCCGGCCTCGTCGGCGAAGCGGCGCGGGTCGTCGTACCGCTGGGAGAAGTGGGTCAGCACGAGCGTCCGCACCCCGCAGTCGGCGGCCACGGTGGCGGCCTGGCGGGCGGTGAGGTGGCCGTACTCGCGGGCCAGCCGCGCGTCGGCGTCGAGGAAGGTGGACTCGATGACCAGGAGGTCGGCGCCCTCGGCCAGCCCCCAGACGGCGTCGCACAGCCGGGTGTCCATCACGAACGCGAACCGCTGCCCCGGCCGCGGCGCGCTGACCTCCTCGAGGTGCACCACCCGGCCGTTCCGCGCCAGCGAGCCGAGCCGCTGCAGCCGGCCCACGTCGGGGCCGGCGATGCCGTGCCGGGCGAGCCGGTCGGGCAGCATCCGGCGCCCGTCGGGCTCCACCAGGCGGTAGCCGTAGGTCTCGACCGGGTGGTCCAGCCGCCGGGCGACGAGCGTCCCGAAGCCGCCGGCCGCGACCGTCCCGTCGCCGGCCACGGGCAGCTCGGGGACGTCGAGCACGTCATGGAACACCGAGGCACGGCGCAGCCGGTCGAACCACGGCCGGCCGCCGGCCGGGAAGTGCACCGGGACCGGGTGCGCCACCCGGTCCAGGTTCATGCGCTGCAGCACACCGGGGAGCCCCAGGCAGTGGTCACCGTGGAAGTGCGAGACGCAGATGCGGGTGATCGCGCTGCTGGGCACCCCGGCGAGGAGCAGTTGCCGCTGCGTGCCCTCGCCGGGGTCGAACAGGAGACCCTCGCCGTCCCAGCGCAGCAGGTAGCCGTTGTGGTTGCGGTCGCGGGTCGGCGCCTGGCTCGAGGTGCCGAGGACGACGAGTTCACGCGCCGACACCGCGACTCCTCAGGACGGGTCGGCCGGCTCCTGGCCCATCGCCTCGTCGACGGAGGTCTCCCCGCCGGTGCGGCCGCCGCCGGGGCGGGCCGGGTCGTCACCCACGCTGGCGTGCGAACCCTCGTCGGTCGGCTCGGCCTGTCCCTGGGTCTTCGGGTCGGTCATCCCACGCTCCTTCCGTCGGTCCGGCGTCCGTGCTCCCATCGTGGCGGCGAACCGGCCCCGCCGCGATCCGGGACCGGCGGCGGCCCTCAGGACTGCCGCTGCAGCACGAAGTCGTAGCGCGACTCCAGCCACGGCACGTCGATCGAGCCGCCGTCGGGGGTGGCGCCCGGTTCCCGCTCCTCGAACGCCGTCACCAGCTCCTGCTTGGTCCCGAAGACGACGTCGCTGTCCAGGTACGGCGCACCCTCCTGGAACAGGTGGGTGATCAGCGGCTCGAAGCCCGGCACGTTGATCAGGAAGTGGATGTGCGCCGGCCGGAAGTGGCTGATGTCGGTCCGGGCGACCAGGTCGCCGACCGGGCCGTCCATCGGGATCGTGTAGCCCAGCGGCGCGATGGTGCGCACGCAGTACTCGCCGTTCTCCCCGGTCGTGTACTTCGCGCGCAGCCGGGCCTCGTCGACGTCGGGGAGCTGCGACTCGTAGGCGCCCTCGGTGTCGGCCTGCCACACGTCCAGGACCGCGCCGGCCACCGGCGCGCCGTCGAGGTCGGTCACCCGGCCGTGCAGGAACAGCGGCGTCCCGGGCAGGCCCTCGGACATGTCCTCGGCGTACCCGAGCTCGGGCGAGCCCTCGATGTGGAAGGGCCCCAGGACCGTGGCCGGGGTCGCGCGCGGGTCGAGGCGGTGGTTCATCTGGACGACCAGCATCGACAGCCCCACGACGTCGGAGGCGAGGATGAACTCCTCGCGCTTCTCGGTGCTGATCTTGCCGGTGGCGGTCAGCCACTGCACGGCGGCCATCCACTCGTCCTCGGTGAGCCGCACCTCGCGGGCGAAGTCGTGCAGGTGGCGCACGAGCGCCGTCATGACCTCGGCCAGCCGCGGGTCGCGGGCGGTGGCCCAGCGCTCGACGGCGAGGTCGGTGATGTTCTCCTCGGTGACCAGCTGCACGGTGTCCTCCTGCCGTCCGCGCGGCCGGGGCACCGGCCGCGCAACCTCGACCCCCGCGGCTCCCGCGGGGGCATGTTCGTTCAGGGCGTCAGCACCAACCGGACGCCGGGGTCGCCGGTCGCCTGCCGCTGCCACGCGGCGGCGACGTCCGCGAGCGGCACCTGCTCGTGGGCGACGGACAGCCGGCCCGCCGCCGCCTCCCGGGCGATGGCGGTGACCGCCTCCGCACGCTCGGCCGGGGTCAGCGCGTTGTTCGTGTAGCCGAGCACGGACGCCGACTTCCCCCGCAGCACCGCCGAAGAGAACTCCGCGGTGTCCCCGGAGGCGCCACCCAGGTTCACCAGCCGACCGCCGGCGGAGAGCGCCCGGGAGGCCGCGGTGGCCGCCGGACCGAAGACGGGGTCGACGACGAGGTCCAGCCGCCCACCGGCCGCGTCGGCGAACCGGGCGGCGAGCGTGTCGACGTCGGCATCGAGGGCCACCACCGCGTCGGCGCCGGCGGCGAGCGCCCGCTCGCGGGCCGCCGCGGACCGGGCCGCCGCCACCACCCGCCCGGCACCGAGCAGCCGGGCCACGCCGACCGCCGCCTGCCCGACGGCCCCGCCGGCGCCGAGCACGAGCACGTGCTCGCCCGGGCGCAGGCCCCCGCGCCAGGTCAGCGACATCCAGGCGGCCACGGCGGAGAGCCCCAGCGCGGCCAGCGCGGCGTCCGGGACGTCGGCGTCCACCGGAACCAGGTCGCCGGCCGCCACGGCGCAGCGCTCCGCGAGGCTGCCGTCGCCGGGCGCCATGCCCGCGGCGGTGCTGAACCAGACCCGGGTGCCGGGGACGGCGCCGGGCCCGTCCTCGACCACGCCCATGCCCTGCACCCCGGGCACGTAGGGCACCGCGGGCCGCCCGAAGTAGGAGGTGCCCGACGCGCAGAGCAGGTCGAGCGGGACCAGGGGCGCCGCGGTCACGCGGACCACGGTGCTGTCGGCCCCGGGCACCGGGTCGGGGTGCTCGCGCAGCTGCGGGGCCTCCCCCGGGGCGTGCAGGACGGCGGCGCGCACGGCCGGCCCCCTCAGGCCCGCGGCCCGGCGCCGGGCAGCGGCGCGGGGACGAACGGGTCGGGGTCGACCGGCCGGTTGTTGAGGTCGACCGAGAGGAAGACGTCGTTGGCCACCGGGTGCCGGAGCTCCTCGGCGAGCTGCCCGATCAGCCCGGCGGTGCGGGCCAGGAGCGCGAACCCGCGCAGCAGCTCCATCGGCAGCCCCAGGTCGGCCAGGGCCGCGCCGCAGACGCCGGCGCCGTTGAGCGGGAGCCGCTTGCCGAGCACCTGCTCGTGGGTGCGGCCGATGGCGGCGAACAGGGAGAGGTGCGGGCCGACGAGACCTTCCTCGGCCGCGATCTCGAACAGCCGCGGGGTGCGCGGATCGCCCTGCTTGTGCACGTGGTGCCCCAGCCCGGGGACGAACCGGCCGGCCGCGCGCTGCGCGGTCACGGTCTCCAGGGCGAGCGCGTCCCAGCCGGCGTCGTCGGTGGGCAGGTCGCCGTCCACGGCGGTGAGGACGCCGTGCAGGAAGCGTCCGCAGTCCTCGGTGACGCCGAGGAACCGGGACCCGCCGCCGAGCAGCCCGGCGGCCAGGGCGCCCTGGATCGAGTCCGGTGCCGAGAGGTAGGTGAGCCGGGTGACGATCGCGGTGGGCGTGAACCCGTGATCGGCCAGCGCGGCGAGCACGGACTCGAACACGCGGGTCTCCCCCGGTGTGGGACGCCGCTGGGTGGCCAGCCAGAAGGCCAGCTCCCCGAAGCCCACGGTGCCCATGACGTCACGGGCCAGGTCGGTGCCCAGGAGGGTGATCGACTCGAGGCTGGAGGCGCCCAGCGCGGTCGGGTACGTGGGGCGCTCGTCGGTCACCGGGACTCCTCGGGCGCGGCCAGCCAGCGCCGGATCTCCGTGCCGTGCTCGTCCAGGCCCGGCGGGGGCAGCCGGTAGGCCGGCGGCGTCGCGGAGAAGGTGATCGGGTTGCGCACCGAGGGCACGGCGGCCGCGCCCTCGCCCACCCGGACGACCGGGTCGAGGCCGACCTCCTGGGCGAACGCCACCCCCTGGTCGATCGTGTTGATGGGTCCGCAGGGCACGCCCGCGCCGATGATGTCGCGGAACCACTCCTGCTTGCTCCGGGTGCGCAGCCGCTCGACCAGCAGCGGGCGCAGCTCGTCGCGGTTGGCGGTGCGGTCCTCGTTGCGGCTGAACCGGGGGTCGTCGGCGAGCTCCGGCACGCCGAGGACCTCCACCAGCCGGCGGAACTGGCCGTTGTTGCCGGCCGTGATGATCAGGTCGCCGTCGGCGCACGGCAGGGGCTCGTACGGGAACAGGCTCGGGTGGCTGTTGCCCATCCGGAAGGGCACCACGTTCCCGGCCACGTAGGCGCTCGTCTGGTTGACCAGGCCCGACAGCGCCGAGGAGAGCAGGTTGACCTCGATGTGCTGTCCCTCGCCGGTGGCGTGCCGGTGGTTGAGCGCCGACAGGACGCCGATCGTGGCGTGCAGGCCGGCCATGACGTCGAAGAGCGCGACCCCGGCCCGGTACGGCGAGCCGTCCGGGTCGCCGGTGAGGCTCATGAAGCCCGAGATCGCCTGGACGATGAGGTCGTAGCCCGGCAGCGACGCTCCCTCCGGGGCGCTGCCGAAGCCGCTGATCGAGGCGTAGAGCACGCCCGGGTTGGTCGCGGAGACCGTGTCGTAGTCCAGTCCGAAGCGCGCCAGGCCACCGGGCTTGAAGTTCTCCACCAGCACGTCGGCCCGGCGCGCGAGCTCCCGCGCGGCCTCGGCGTCCGCGGGGTCCTTGAGGTCGAGGGCGACCGAGCGCTTGTTGCGGTTCGCGCCCATGTAGTACGTCGACACGCCGTCCCGGACCGGCGGCTGCCAGGTGCGGGTGTCGTCGCCGTGCGGGCCCTCCACCTTGACCACCTCCGCGCCCAGGTCGGCCAGCAGCATGGTGGAGTACGGGCCGGCCAGGATGCGGGAGAAGTCCGCCACCAGCAGCCCGGCCAGGGGCCCCGCAGCCGGCGCCCCGGGGACCTCCGCGGCCGCAGTGTCAGCGCTCATCCGGGATGCACTCTCCTCGTCGCAGGCCTTGCCGGACACTCGTCCGCGTTCGACGCTCGCAGTCTCCGACGGCTCGCTGCGGGCTGTCAACCGGGGTCCAGCCGCTGCCCGCCGAACTGCGCAGCCCGGTTGACAGCATCCGACGAGCGGGAGATGGTGACCCACGTCGCACAGGCCGTCCGTCTAGCGGACGCCGGTCCGGCGACGCGACGACGACGTCCAGGAGGAGACGATGACCCACTCCGAGCCCGCTCCGGCGGCCGGCCGGCCGGTGGTCCTGCGCGGCGGGACCGTCCTGACGATGGACGAGACCTGCACCGTCCTGCCCGAGGCGGACGTGCTGGTCGTGGACGACCGCATCGCCGCGGTCGGGCCGGCGCTCGAGGTACCCGAGGGGACGCAGGAGATCGACGCCCGGGGCGGCATCGTGATGCCGGGCATGATCGACACCCACCGGCACATGTGGCAGACCGCGATGCGCGGCTACGGCGCCGACTGGACGCTGACCCAGTACTTCGTCTGGTACTACCTCGAGCACGGGAAGAAGTTCCGCCCCCAGGACGTCGCGGCGGGCAACCGGCTCTCGGCGCTGGAGGCGCTCGAGGCCGGCGTCACCACGACCGTGGACTGGTCGCACGGCCTGCAGTCGGTCGACCACGCCGAGGCCGCCGTCGACGCGCTGCGCTCGGTGCCGGGCCGGTTCGTCCTGGCCTACGGCAACATCCAGGCCGCGCCGTGGGAGTGGACCGCCGACCCCGCCGTCCGGTCGTTCCTCACCCGGCAGCGCGACGCCGCCGACGACATGCTCGGCCTGCAGCTGGCCTTCGACGTGACCGGCGACCCCGCCTTTCCGGAGAAGGCCGCGTTCGAGGTGGCCCGGGAGCTCGGCCTCCCGGTGACGACGCACGCCGGCGTCTGGGGCGCCACCAACGACGACGGCATCCGGCTGATGCACGAGCACGGCTTCATGACGCCGGAGACGGTGTACGTGCACGCAGCCACCCTGACGCCGGACTCCTACCACCGCATCGCGGCCACCGGCGGTTCCATCTCGGTGTCCACGGAGTCGGAGCAGAGCGCCGGACAGGGCTACCCGCCCACCTGGCAGGTGCGCTCGCACGGCATCCCGGTGTCGCTGTCGATGGACACCAGCGTCTGGTGGAGCGGTGACCTGTTCTCGGCCATGCGCACCACGCTCGGCGCCGACCGCTCCCGCGAGCACTTCGAGGCCCACCTGAAGGGCGACACCGTCACCCACCTCCAGCTGCGCGCCCAGGACGTCGTCCAGTGGGCCACCCGGGGCGGCGCGCTGGCGCTGGGCCGCGACGACCTGGGCACCCTGGCGCCCGGGAAGAAGGCCGACGTCGTCCTGATCAAGAACGACGACTCCCCGGTCTCCTTCCCCCTGCTCAACCCGTTCGGCCACGTCGCCTTCCAGGCCCAGCGCGGTGACGTGCACACCGTGCTGGTCGACGGCCGGGTCGTGAAGCACGCCCACCGGCTGGTCGACGTCGACCTGGCCGCGGCGCGCAGGGAGATCGACGCGACCGTGGAGCACCTGCGCGGCGCCATGGGCGAGGAGGCGTGGGCCGGCGGCATGTACCCCGACCTGCCCGACACGCAGATGCTGGACAACCCGTACCAGTACACCGAGTACAAGTCCCACGGGACGCACGCCGCCCGGGAGCAGGCCTTCGAGGAGCACCTGGCCACCGAGCGTCCGGCCGGGGCGGTCACCGAGCACTGAGGAAGCGTGCCCGCGGGCACACCATCGCGCGCCGAGGTCGCGCGATCTCGCACACTGCTCCCATCCGGGAGCGAGGGGATCGCGCGATCTCGGCACGGCGGACGACGGAGGGAACGGGATGGCAGGGCGAGGCAGCGGGCCCGACTTCGTCGAGGCGCTCGCACGGGGTCTGGACGTGCTCGCCTGCTTCGACCGCGAGCACCCGACGATGACGCTGTCGGAGGTGGCAGCAGCCGCCGGGCTGGCCCGCCCCACCGCCCGGCGGCTGCTGCTGACGCTCGAGGAGCTGGGCTTCGTCCGGTCGTCGGCCGGCGGGTTCGCCCTCACCCCCAAGGTGCTGACCCTGGGGATGGCCTACGTCGGCGCCCTCGGCCTGTGGGACATCGCCCGCCCGCACCTGGAGGCGCTGGTCGCCCGCACCGGCGAGTCCTCGTCGATGGCCCAGCTCGACGGCTCCGACATCGTCTACGTCGCGCGGGTCGCGGTGCCCAAGCTGATCGCGCTGCGGGTCGACATCGGCACGCGCTTCCCGGCCACCCAGACGTCGCAGGGCAAGGTGCTGCTCGCCGCCCTGCCGCCCGACCAGCTGGTCGACACCCTCGCCCAGCCCAGCCGGGCCGGGCTGCCGCCGATGATCGGCCGCTCGCCCGAGCAGCTGCGGGCGGAGCTCACCGAGGTGCGCGCCCGCGGCTGGGCGCTCGCCGACGAGGAGCTCGCCCCGGGGGTCCGCTCGGTGGCCGTGCCCGTCCGCGACGGCGACGGCGTCGTCCGTGCGGCCATGAACGTGACCGTGCACGCCGCCGAGACCTCCACCGAGCGGCTGGTCGGCGAGCACCTGCCGCAGTTGCTCCGCACCGCCGGGGACATCAGCGCCGAGTGGGCGCTGTGGCAGTCCCGCCCGCACGTGCAGCTGCCCCCGGGTCGGGCGGCCGGCGCCGGCTGAACGCCCGTGAAGATCAGCGGGTCCGATGTGCCAGGGTCTGTCCCGTGACCGCCGTCCTCTCCATCCAGTCGCACGTCACCTACGGCCACGTCGGGAACAGCTCCGCGGTCTTCCCGCTGCAGCGCCTGGGCATCGAGGTCTGGCCGGTGCACACCGTCCAGTTCTCCAACCACACCGGCTACGGCCAGTGGACGGGCCGGGTCTACGACGGCCAGTCGATCGAGGAGCTGGTGCAGGGGGTCGCCGACCGCGGCGTGCTCGGCAGCTGCGACGCGGTGTTGTCGGGCTACCTCGGCTCCGCGGACATCGGGCACGCCGTCGTCGGCACGGTGGCGCGGGTGCGCGCGGCCAACCCGGCCGCCGTGTACTGCTGCGATCCGGTGATCGGTGACGTCGGTCGCGGTGTTTTCGTGCGCCCGGGCATCGAGGAGTTCATGCGCGAGGTCGCCGTCCCGGCCGCGGACCTGGTGACGCCGAACCACTACGAGCTGGACCTGCTCTCCGGCACCCCGACCCGCTCGCTGACCTCGGTCAAGGACGCGGTCGCGGCGGTGCACGCGCTCGGGCCGCGGGTCGTGCTCACCACGTCGCTCGTCGCCGAGGACACCCCCGAGGACGCCGTCGACCTGCTCGCCTCCGAGGGCGGCCGGCACTTCCGCGTGCGCACCCCGCGGCTGGGGGTGTCGGTGAACGGCGCCGGCGACGCGATCGCCGCCCTCTTCCTGGCCCACTGGCTCGACACCCGCTCGGCGGGTGAGGCGCTGGGGCGGGCGGCGGCGTCGGTGTTCGGTCTGCTCCAGCGCACCGAGGACGCCGGTTCACGGGAGATCCTGCTGGTCGCCGCGCAGGACGAGTTCGTGACGCCGTCGCGCAGCTTCGCCGTCGAAGAGGTCTGACCGGCGCCCCCCGGACGAACCCGGGGGCGTCGCGGGTCAGGTCTTGCTCTTCCCCTGGGCGCTGGAGTGCTCGTGCCGGTCGTCCTTGTGGGTGTGGTGCTCGATCTGCTTGCTGGCCCCGGTGGTGACACCGGCCGCGCTGGGCGCCACACCCTGCTTCTTGGCCTCGCGGACGGCGGCGCGCTGGGCGTCCTGGTCGTTGTTCTTAGCCATGGATCGATGGCTACCCCGGCAGCGATCCCGGACACATGGAGCAGGGATCAGTGGCCGGCGAGCGTGGCCGCGATCCGGGTGATCGTGCCCTCCTCCACGGGCAGGTGCACCAGCACCGACGGCACCTCCCCGGCCTCCAGCCCGGTGTCGCCGAGCGCGGCCAGCAGGAGGTCGGCCTCCTCCGGCGGTACGGGCACCGTGCAGCCGGAAGCCTCGAGCGCCGCCCGGGCGAGGAACAGCGCACCGGCCAGGCTCTCGTCGGGTACCGGCACGGGCTCGGGGACGGCGGCCGACCGGGTGGCGGCCTCGGCCGCGCGGACCAGCGACAGCGGCAACCCCTCGGCCTCGACCTCGATCAGCGGGACGTCACGGAGCGCGGCGAGCACCAGGTGCTCGGCGTCGATGCGCAGCGGCGCGTCCCAGCCACCGGCCCGCACCACGTCGGCGACGTCGGCCGGGTCCTCCCCCAGGTCCTCGGCGAGCTCCGCCCACTCGGCCTGGCGGGTGGCGCGGGCCCGCTCCCCCGCCACCCGGCAGGTCTCCGCCACGAAGGGCAGCAGCACCTCGTCGTCGAACCGCTCGGCCACCAGCCGCCCGTCGGCGCCGATCATGTTGAGCGCGTCCTGGAAGCTGCCCGGCGCGGCGTCACCGAGGTCGACCCGGCCGTCCTCGTCATCCCCCAGCGGCTGCCCGGTGGCGGCCCGCTCGCCCACCGTCAGGCCGCTCGGGGCGACGCGGCCCGCGCGCCGCCGGTAGTGCGGGCGGTCGGAGAGGCCGACGGCCCAGGCGCAGGTCTCGGCGATGAGCGCGGCGCCGCGCTCGCGCAGCACCTCCCGGGTCAGCAGACCCATCCAGTCGACGTCGAACACGCCTCCACTGTGCCCCGGCACCTCCGTCGTCCGCCGTAGGACGAGGATCACCCGGTCGGTGGGGTCGCCGGCCGCGACGCCCACCGCGGGGCTCACTCGGCGGCGGCCCCGGCGGTGCTGCCCTTCGCCTGCTCGCTGCTCGGGCCACCGATCCACACCGTCTTGGCGTTCATGAACTCGTACATGCCCAGCTCGGTCAGCTCCCGGCCGTAGCCGCTCTGCTTGATCCCGCCGAAGGGCAGGTCGGGGTAGCTGGCGGTCATCCCGTTGATGAACGCCATGCCGGCGGCGATGTCGCGCACGAAGCGCGCCCGCTCGCCCTCGTCCTCGCTCCACAGGTTGGACCCGAGGCCGTAGACGTGGTCGTTGGCCAGCTCGATGGCCTCCTCCAGCGAGTCGACGGTGTACAGCGCGGCGACCGGCCCGAAGACCTCCTCGCTGTGCACCTTCATCTCGGGGGTGACGCCGGTGAGCAGCGTCGGCTCGTAGAACCACCCGGGGCGGTCCACCCGCTTGCCACCGACCACGACGGTGGCGCCCTTGCTGCGGGCGTCCTCGACGTACTCCTCGACGTCCTGCAGACCCGACTCGGTGGCCAGCGGGCCGATCTGGGTGTCGGCGTCCATCGGGTCCCCGACGGTGAGGGCGCCGATCTTCTCGGCGAACAGGCGGGTGAACTCCTCGGCGACGTCGCGGTGCACGAAGAACCGCTTCGCGGCAATGCAGCTCTGCCCGTTGTTCTGGTTGCGCGCGGTGGTGGCCACCTCGGCCGCGGTGTCCAGGTGGGCCGAGGGCATGACGATGAACGGGTCGGAACCGCCGAGCTCCAGCACCGTCTTCTTCAGGGCGTCGCCGGCGACGGCGGCGACGGACTGCCCGGCCGGTCCACTGCCGGTCAGCGTCGCGGCCACGACGCGGTCGTCGCGCAGCACGCGCTCGACCGACCCCGAGCCGATGAGCAGGGTCTGGAAGACGTCGTCGGGGAAGCCCGCCTTGCGGAACAGCTCCTCCATGTACAGGGCGGTCTGCGGCACGTTGCTGGCGTGCTTGAGCAGTCCGACGTTGCCGGCCATGAGCGCGGGGGCGGCGAACCGCATCGCCTGCCACAACGGGAAGTTCCAGGGCATGACCGCCAGCACCACGCCCAGCGGCTGGTGGACCACGTACGCCTGCTGCGCCCCCACGGCGCCGGCGTCCTTTGGTTCGGGCTCGAGCAGCGCGGGGCCCCGCTCGGCGTACCAGCGCAGCGCCGACGCGCACTTGGCGACCTCGGCCTTCGCCGACGCCAGCGTCTTGCCCATCTCGGTGGTCATGAGCTCCGCGACGCCGTCGGCATCGGCGTCCAGCACGTCGGCGGCGGCCGACAACCAGCCGGCCCGTTCCTGCGGCGTGGTCAGCCGGTAGCGCGCGAAGGCCCGAGCCGCCCGGCCGATGGCGCCCTCGAGCGCCTCGTCCGACAACGCCTCGAACGTCTTCAGTGTCTCGCCGGTGGCCGGGTTGATCGTGGCGATGGCCATGGTGTTCTCCCTCCGGGGTGCGCCCGTCACCTGCCCGGGCGCACACGGACGAAACGGACCCCGGGTGATCCGGCGCCGGGGGGGGGGGGGGGGGGGGGGGGGGGGGGGGGGGGGGGGGGGGGGGGGGGGGGGGGGGGGGGGGGGGGGGGGGGGGGGGGGGGGGGGGGGGGGCGGCGGG
>NZ_JBJHAL010000016.1:0-99946 GCF_054050995.1 Blastococcus sp. SYSU DS1021
AACATCCCCCCCGCCCCCCCCCCCCCCCCCCCCCCCCCCCCCCCCCCCCCCCCCCCCCCCCCCCCCCCCCCCCCCCCCCCCCCCCCCGGTGCTCAGCGCCCCGCGGCGGCCAGCGTCGGGTAGTCGGTGTACCCCTCCGGCCCGGAGGTGTAGAAAGTGCGCGGGTCGGCCTGGGTCTCCGGGTGCTCACCGGCCCAGCGCTCGACCAGGTCGGGGTTGGCGAGCACCGGCCGGCCGACGGCGACGGCCTCGGCGTGCGCCTCCTCGATCAGCCGCACGGCCTCCGCGCGGGTGGTCACCGTGCCGAAGCCGCTGTTGGCGATCAGCGGCCCACCGAAACGGCGGCGCAGCTCCTGCACGAGGTCACCGGCGGGCTCGACGTGCAGCACGCTGAGGTAGGCGAGGCCCAGCGGGCGCAGTCCGTCGACCAGCGCGCCGTAGGTGGCGAGCACGTCGGCGCGGTCGGTCTCCAGGGCGTCCTGGATGTTGTGCTCGGGGGAGATGCGCAGGCCGACCCGCCCCGCGCCGACCTCCTCGGCGACCGCGGCGGCGACCTCGTGCACGAAGCGGGCACGCTTCTCGGGGCTGCCACCGTAGGCGTCCTCGCGCCGGTTGGACGCCGGCGACAGGAACTCGTGCAGCAGGTAGCCGTTGGCCGCGTGCAGCTCCACGCCGTCCAGGCCGGCGTCGACGGCGCGGCGCGAGGCGGCGACGAAGTCGGCGATCGTGGCGCGCACCTCCTCGGTGGTGAGCGCGTGCGGCACCGGGAAGGGCTTCTTGACCCCGCCACCGACGTGCACCTCGCCCTCGATGGCGATCGCGCTGGGGGCGACGACGCGGGTGCCGGTCAGCTCCGGGTGGGAGACCCGGCCGCCGTGCATGACCTGCAGGACGATGCGGCCGCCGCGGGCGTGGACGGCGTCGGCGACGCGCCGCCAGCCCTCGGCCTGCTCGTCGGTGACGATGCCTGGCTGCCCGGCGAACGCGCGCGACTCGTCGTTGGGGAAGGTCCCCTCGGTGATGATCAGGCCCACGCCGGCGCGCTGCTCGTAGTGCTCGACGACGACGTCGCGGGGAATCGCGGCGCGGCCGGAGCGCATCCGGGTGAGCGGTGCCATGACGACGCGGTTGGCCAGCTCGAGGTCGCCGAGCCGCACGGGGGAGAACAGGTCCATGACCGGCGCAACCGCCGGCGGTGACCAACCGATTCCGGGGCGTGCGTCACTTCGCCGCCGCGGTGCTGGGGCTTCGCCGCCCTCGCGGTGTGGCCGCCGTCCTCGTGGTGCACCGCGAGGACGGCGGCCGCACGGCGAGGACGAGTGGGGGAGCTGCGCCCGTCACCCGGCGAGGACGGCGTCCCGCTGCGCGATCCCGGCCAGCCGGGCGTACCGGCCGCCGAGGGCGAGGAGCTCCTCGTGGGTACCCTGCTCGGCGACCCGGCCGGCGTCCAGGACGACGATCCGGTCGGCGTCGCGCACGGTGGAGAGCCGGTGCGCGATGGTGATCGTCGTCCGCCCGCGGCTGGCCTCGTCGAGCGCCGCCTGCACCGCCCGCTCCGTCTCGTTGTCCAGGGCGCTGGTCGCCTCGTCGAGCACCAGCACCCGCGGGTCGCGCAGCAGCGTGCGGGCGATCGCCAGCCGCTGCTTCTCCCCGCCGGAGAACCGGTGCCCCCGCGCGCCGACCACCGTGTCGTAGCCGTCGGGCAGCGCGGCGATGACCTCGTGCACCTGCGCGCGGCGGGCGGCGTCGACGAGCTCGGCGTCGGTGGCCTCGGGCCGGGCGTGCAGCAGGTTCTCCCGCACGGTGCCGTGCAGCAGGTAGGTCTCCTGGCTGACGACGCCGACGATCCGCGCGAGATCGGCCAGCCGCAGGTCGCGGACGTCGACGCCGTCGATCAGCACCCGCCCGGTCGTGGGGTCGTTCAGCCGGGCCACCAGCGAGGCCAGCGTGCTCTTGCCGGAGCCGGTCTCCCCCACCAGCGCCAGGGTCGAGCCGGCGGGCACGGTCACGTCGACGTCGGCCAGCGCGGGACGAACGCCGTCCGGGTAGCGGAAGCCGACGTGCTCGAACCGCACCTCGCCGCGGACGGAGGCGGCGTCGACGGCGACCGGGTCGGCGGGGTCGTCGATGTCGACGGGCAGGTCGAGGTACTCGAACACCCGGCTGAAGAGCGCCATGGAGGCGGTCAGCGAGACACCGATGTCCAGCAGCTGCATCAGCGGCCGAAACAGCGCACCCTGCAGCGTGGTGAAGGCGACGAGGGTGCCGATGGTCATCCCGCCCGACGTCGCCGGCAGCCCGGCGGCCAGGTAGATCAGCGCAGGGATGCCGGCGAAGACGATGCTCATGGTGGCCATCCGCCAGCGGCCGGCCAGCTGCGAGCGCACCTCGAGGTCGACCAGGAACTCCGACGTGCCGGCGAACCGCCGCGACTGCGCCGGGCCCGCGCCCAGCGTCTTGCCCAGCAGGACGCCGCTGATGCTCAGCCCCTCCTCGACCTGGGAGTGCAGGTCGGCCAGGTGCCGTTGCCGCTGGGCGGTGATGGTCCGGCGCATGCGGGCGACGCGGCGGGTCAGCCAGACGGCCGGCGGGAGCACGACCAGCGACAGCAGCGACAACCGCCAGCTGAGCACCACCATGGCCGCGACCGTGCCGATGACCGTGGTGGCGTTCGCGGCGAACGAGGTGGCGGTCGAGGTGACCACCGACTGCATGCTGCCGACGTCGTTCATCAGCCGCGACTGCACCTCGCCACCCTTGGTGCGCGTGAAGAAGCCCAGCGACTGGCGCTGCAGGTGGGTGAAGACGGCCGTCCGGAGGCCGTGCATGACCCGCTGGCCGACGGTCGTGGACAGCCAGGTCTGCACCACGCCGAAGATCGCCGTGACCACGGTGACGGCGATCATCCCGGCGACGGCCCACAGCAGCAGGGGGACGTCCTGCCCGGGGATCGCCTCGTCGATGACCAGGCGGATGAGGAACGGGGTGGCCAGCGCGACGGCGGACGACGCCACGATCAGCGCCACCACGACCCCCAGCTGCCAGCGGTAGGGCCGGAACAGCCCGGCGACCCGGCTCCAGCGGACCGGGGACCGCTCGAGCTGGCCGAGGTCGGCCGGATCTGGCTTGCGGCCGACGTTCTCGCCGCCGCCACCACCCCGGCCACCGCCGCGGCCGCCACCCGTCATCGTCTCGCTGATGTCGCCACCCCCGTTCTCGGTTGCTGAGGTTACCTCACTGTCTGGGAACCTCCGGATCATCGCTACCATTCCCCCGTGACGGAGGACGGGACCGGCGAGCTGGGCGACCTGCTGATGCGGGTGGCGCGCACGCAGCGCCGTCGCTGGCGCGAGGCCCTCGCGCCCTGGGACCTCTCCCCGCACCAGGCCCGGGCCCTGCGGGTGGTCTGCGAGCGGGACGGCGTCCGGCTCTCCGACCTGGCCGAGGCGCTGCACATCGCACCCCGATCGGCGACCGAGGTGGCCGACGGCCTGCAGGAACGCGGCCTCGTCGAGCGCAGCCCCGACCCGGGCGACCGGCGGGCGGTGATCGTCCGCCCCACCGACGAGGGCCGGCGGGTCCGGCGGGAGGTGGGGCGCGCTCGGGCCGCCGACTCCGCCGAGCTGTTCGCCCGCCTCGGCCCCGAGGACCGCGCCACCCTCGCCCGGATCCTGCACGACCTCACCGACTGACGCCCCGGGCCGGCAGCCCCCGAGAATGGGCGGCACGACCGTCGCCGTCCGGGGAGGCCCGAAGATGGATCAGCTGGGGATCGACTGGGAGCGGGCGGGGCTCGTCGTGCTCTCCACCGTGGCCATGTACCTGTTGCTGATCCTCTGCGTCCGGCTCGTCGGACAGCGCAGCCTCGCCACCATGTCCAGCTTCGACCTCGGCTGCGCGATCGCACTCGGCGCCGTCATCGGCCGCACGGTGCTGCTGCTCGACCCCACCCTGGCCACAGGTGCCCTCGCCATGGTCACCCTCTTCGGAACCCAGACGGCGCTGGCCCGGCTGCGGCGCAGCCGGTGGGCCGACCGGCTGATGAACCGCCCCCCGGTGCTGCTCATGGCCGGCGCGACTCCGCTGCACGAGAACCTGCGCGCCGCGCACGTCGCCGAGGACGAACTGCGGCAGAAGCTGCGGCTGGCCGGCATCCGGAACCTCGCGGAGGTGCGATGCGTCGTCCTCGAGCGCACCGGGGCGGTGAGCGTCATCCGGCAGTCCGAGCCGCTGGACCCGTGGCTCTTCTCCGACGTGCCGGACGCCGCCCGGCTGGTCCCCGCCGCCGGCCCCGGCCGTCCCGCCTGAGCCACCGGGCGCCCCCATCCGCGGAGGACGCGCCGCCCGGGTCAGCGGGAGCGCCGCTGACCGGTGCTGCTGGAGGTCACGGCCTCCCCGCCGCCGCGGATGGCCGACCGGGCCTCCTCGCCGGCATGAGCGGTGCTGCCACCGGACGCCCACTGCACGCCGAGCGGGTTCCCGACGACGACGTCCGCGCCTGCGCCCCGGAGAGTGCGCCGGCCCCGGTGGCCGGGTGCGACGCCGTCACGGCCGATGGCGACGGATGGCTACGGTCCGTCGTCGGGTTCCTCGACCGGGGACCCGGTCGGCGCGGGCAGCGCCGCGATGCGGGCGGCCGGCGGTGGCGCCCCCCGGCCTCACGCGCCGGGGCGGCGCCGCTCGTCGCCGGGTGCTTCCGGGAACGGGGGGGCCGACGCCTCGCGCTCGGGCAGGTAGGGCGAGAGGAAACCGCACATGCCGAGCACCGGGTCGGACCGCCGGGACAGGTGGTGCACACCAGCGGCGCGCAGGTGGTCGGCCTTGCCCAGCTGGAGGGCGTCCAGCCGGTCGCCGGTGCGCTGCGCCGCCGCCAGTGCACCCGCCCGCCAGCGCTCCCGCCAGTCCGGTACGCGAGACCGGACGAGGGCGGCAGCGGCCGCGTGGAAGGCGGCCAGCGCCCCCCGGTCCCCGGCCTCGGTGCGTCGTCGCAGGTGGAGGAACCCCTCGACGGCCAGATCGCGACGGGCACGGGCCCGCTCGGGGGTGGGGCGCCCGTCAGGACCCGTCAGGGACGTCGCGGCCGCGTACGCGTCCGGGTCGCGCAGGTACTCCCCCGGCACGGTCAGCACGGCGTCGCCGGCCTCCGGCAGGCCGCTGTTCTCCATGACGACGACGACCCGCAGCTCCTCGTCGTTCACGGCCCGATGGATGGTCCCGGGCGTGAACCACACGACGTCGCCGGCGACGAGGGGCACCTCCCCGGCGCCGCCCTCCATCGTGAGCGTCTGCAGTCGCCCCCGGCCGCCGACGACCACGTAGGCCTCCGAGCAGCACAGGTGCAGGTGCGGGGAACCCCCGTGCAGGCCGTCGTGGGTATCCCACGGGTAGACGTCCAGGCCGCTGAGGCCGACCGCCCCCGGCAACGGCGCCGGCGGGGCGCCCGCCGCGGGGTGCCGGGCGGCCGTCACAGCGGGTGCTCGGCCACGTGGGCCGCCACGTCGCTGCGGGTCCAGGGCCGGTCGACGACCACCACCCGGTGCCGCAGGGTGAGGGCGTCCCCCGGCGCGAGCGTCACCTCCTCGGAGAAAGCCGGTGAGGGGTTCACCGCGGGGAACGGCTCACGGCGGACGAACCAGCGCAACGGCACCGCCGCGGAACTGGTCCCGGCCATGAAGAGGAGGGTCGCGCCGCCGTCGACCTCGTCGTGCAGACCCGTGTAGGCCAGCCACGGCGAGGTGGCGCCCATCGGCTCCGGTGCGGCGTCCTCGTCGGCGACGAGCACCTCTCCCCCGGTGAAGCCGCGCGGTCCCCGCCAGAAGAACCCGGTGTAGCCGGCGTCGGGGCGTCCGTGCGTGGTCGGGCTGCCGACGTGCAGGTCCCGGCCGCGGACGTTGCAGAGCTCGGTGCCGAAGTCCAGCGCCCAGGTGCCCCGCTCGACGTCGACCCCGTGCCAGCGCAACTCGCGCCGCTCGGTGACCCAGTCCTCACCGGCGGCGGTCACCCAGGTGAGCTCCTCGACCAGGCGGACCTCGTGGTCGGCCACGACGAACTCGGCGAAGCGGTCGTGCCGCATGCGGCCGATGTTGTCGACGGGGACGTAGCCCTGCCCGTGGCGGTAGCTGTAGCCGCCCCAGAAGTTCTGGTCCGACAGGTGGGACACGGTCATCTGCAGGCCCTTGTGCCAGCGGTGGTCGTGCGGTCGATAGGCCGACACCAGCCCGCCGGAGAGAGTCCGCAGGGGGTGCAGGTAGGGCTTCCGGGACTCGAAGTCCGGCACCTGGGGGTCGTAGTCGTACGACGCGATCTCGACCCGCCCGGCACCCTCGCCGACGCCGACGCCGTCGCCCTCGACGGCGACGACCACGCGGCGGCCGTGCTCGTGGACGACCCGGAGCGCGGCGCTCACCGCTGACCCCCGGTGGTCGCCAGGTCGCCACCGAGCCGGTCGTAGTGCGGGCTGCCGGGTACGAGATCGGCCCGGGCGACGCTGCCCCCGGACGCCGAGGAGCGGTAGAGACCGGTGACCAGTTCCATCGTCTCGCGGCCCTGCCGGCCGCTGACCAGCGGGCGCTCCCGCCGGTCGAAGGAGTCGAGCAGGCTCCGCAGCTGCGCCACGTGCCCGCTCGCCACCCCGCCCGTGGGGGCCCAGCCGGCGATCCGCTCCCGGTCGGTGACGTGCGGAGCCGGCGTCCACGTCCAGTCGTCGTCCCCGTAGCCGTACAGGTGCTCCAGCTCGACGGTCGCGTCGGTGAAGTCGAACCGCAGGTAGCTGGTCTCCCGCGGGGAGAGCACGCTGTTGACGATCGAGGCCATGGCGCCGGACTCGAAGGTCACCACCGCCATCGCGACGTCCTCGGTCTCGACCCGCCGGTCGAGCGTTCCGGTGACCGCGCTGACCTCGCGCCAGTTCCCGAGCACGGACAGCAGCAGGTCCATCTGATGGATGCCGTGGCTCATCGTCGGTCCGCCGCCCTCGGTCTCCCAGCGGCCCCGCCACGGCACCTCGTAGTAGTCGTGGCCGCGATACCAGAGGGTGTGGCAGACGGCGACGAGCGGGCGCCCGAGCGCACCGGTGCGCACCTGCTCGCGCAGCCGCTGGGCGCCCGAACCGAAGCGGTGCTGGAAGACGTAGGCGACGTACGGCCCACCCTCCTGCTCGCGCTCGGCGACGGCGTCCAGGTCGAGGAGGGAGAGCATCGGCGGCTTCTCGCACCACACCCAGGCCCCGGCGTCGAGGCACGCCGTGACGCCCTCGAGGTGGGCCGACGGCGGGGTGCACAGCGTGACCAGGTCCGGTGACTCGGCGGCGAGCATCGCCCGGATGTCGCCGTAGACGCCGGGCACGCCCCAGCGCCCGGCGAGCTCGCGGGCACGGGTGAGGTCGACGTCGGCGATCGCGACGACCTGGACCCGCTCCCCCACGTCTGCCAGCGCGGGAAGATGGCGGTCATCGGCGATCGCGCCGGCTCCGACGACGGCGACCCGGACCGGCGTGGTTGCGTGGTCCACAGGACTCCTCACTGCGCGGTCGGCCGCCGGGGGCAGCCGCGGACGACGGTCTGGTCGCACCGTCCGGCGAGGCGTCCGCCCGACGGTGGGACCGGGGGATGCCGATCAGCGGGACAGCCGCGCCCCGGTGCTGGTGGAGAACACGTGCTCCTCACCACCGCGGATGACGAACCGGACCTCGTCACCGGCCCGCGGCGGCCGCCGGGCGTCGACCCGCGCGACGATCTGCGCGGTGTCCCCGCCGTGCAGGTGCTCGGCGAGTTCCTGATCCAGCAGCGAGGCGTAGACGTAGGCGTCCGAGCCGAGTTCCTCGACCAGGTCGACGCAGGCCCGGAACCCCGCCTCGCCGGGCGGGGCCACCTCGATCGCCTCGGGACGGAAGCCCAGGGTGACCGACCGGTCGGAGCCGGCCGCCGCGACGGTCTCGCGGGACAGCGGAACGATCAGCTCGCCGAGCCGGGCACCGCCCTCGACCAGCGGCACCTCCGCGAGGTTCATCGCCGGGGAGCCGATGAAGCCGGCCACGAAGACGTTGGCCGGCCGGTCGTACATCTCCCGCGGGCTGTCGACCTGCTGGAGGATCCCGTCCTTGAGCACCGCCACCCGGTCGCCCATCGTCATGGCCTCGACCTGGTCGTGGGTGACGTAGACGGTGGTGATGCCCAGGCGGCGCTGCAGCGAGGCGATCTGGGTGCGGGTCTGCACCCGCAGCTTGGCGTCCAGGTTGCTCAGCGGCTCGTCCATCAGGAACACCTGGGGCTGGCGCACGATCGCCCGCCCCATCGCCACCCGCTGCCGCTGCCCGCCCGACAGCGCCTTGGGCTTGCGGTCCAGGTAGTCCTCGAGGTCCAGCAGCTTGGCCGCCTCCCGCACCCGGGTGGCCCGCTCGTCCTTGCCCATCCCGGCGATCTTCAGGGCGAAGCCCATGTTGTCGGCCACGCTCATGTGCGGGTACAGCGCGTAGTTCTGGAACACCATCGCGATGTCACGGTCCTTGGGCGGCACGTCGGTGACGTCGCGGTCGCCGATCCGGATCGCGCCGCCGTCGACCTCCTCCAGCCCGGCCAGCATCCGCAGCGACGTCGACTTCCCGCAGCCCGACGGGCCGACCAGCACGAGGAACTCGCCGTCCTCGACCGCCAGGTCCAGCTGGTCGACCGCCGGCGTCGAACCGCCGGGGTAGAGCCGGGTCGCCTTGTCGTAGGTGACCGATGCCATCGGGGAGCTCCCTCGCTCTGACGGGGTGGGACGGGCGGCGCGGAACGGTCCCGACGCGAACGCGTGGGGCCGCGCTCCCGCACGGTGTGACTCCGCTCACCCTATGGGCAAGCGCTTTCCGGCGTCAAGGATCCTCATCCGGTCAGCTCCGCCATCCGGTCGGTGGCGAAGACCAGGCCGTGCCCGGGGGCGGTGTCGGCACGCAGGACGCCGTCGGCGATGGCCACCCCGCTGGGCCGGGCGAGCGCCCCCAGCGCCGCGAACGAGGCGTCCTCGACGTCCTCGACCATGGTGGTCAGCGGCAGGCACATCGCCAACTGGCCGGAGAGGTCCGGCAGCAGATGGGGCGCCACCGGCACGCTCGCCGCAGCCGCTAGTTGGGCGATCCGCAGGAACGGCGTGATGCCCCCCACCCGCACGACGTTGGGCTGGACGACGTCGGCCGCACCGGACGCCAGCAGCGCGCGGTACTGGAACGCGGTGTAGACGTTCTCCCCCACCGCGATCGGCACGCCCAGCCCGGCGTCGTGCAGCCGGCCCAGCGCGGGCAGGTCGTCGGCGACCAGCGGCTCCTCGACCCAGTGCAGGTCGAAGGCCGACATGGCCCGGACCGCACGCATCGCCGTCGGCAGGTCCCAGCGCTGGTTGGCGTCGACCATCAGCCGGCGGTGCGGTCCGAGCACCGCGCGGACGGCGGCCACCCGCTCGACGTCCTCGGCCAGGTCCGGCCGGCCCACCTTGATCTTCACCGCGGTGCACCCGTCGGCGACCCAGCGTTCGGTCTGCGCCACCAGCTCCTCGAGGGAGTAGTGGAAGTTGACCCCGCTGCCGTAGACGGCGACCGAGTCCCGTCGGCGGCCCAGGTGGTCGACCAGGCTCCGCCCGGCCGCCTTCGCCGCGAGGTCCCACAGCGCGGTGTCGACGGCGGCGATCGCCATCGTGGTCAGCCCGCCACCGCCGGCCTCGTGCAGGTGCCACCAGAGCCGGTCCCAGACCACGCCGGGCTCCACCGGCCCGCCGACGACCACCGGGGCCACGTCGGAGTCGACGAGCGCCTGCAGCGCGCGGGCCCCGATCGACGGCGTCCAGCTGAACCCGGTGCCGGTGCGCCCGTCGCTGGTCTCCAGCTCGGTGACCAGCAGGTGCAGCGCGGGCACGTCGGCGCCCCACGGCCGGGACAGCGGCAGCCGGAACAGCCGGCTGGACAGCCGGGTGACCGTGCTCATCGCAGCTCCGTGCGCCAGCTGCGCGACGCCGTCCAGCCCAGCAGCCGCTCGGCCTTCGCGGTGCTGAACGCCGGGCTGGTGCCGGTCAGCCCGGCCGCCAGCTCGGGCGCGACCCCGGAGTGCTCGGGCAGCAGCTCGGCCAGCGGCGCCTCGGCCAGCGCGTCCCGCGCGCCGACGAAGTACACCTCGCCGTTGGGCACCTCACCGGCCTTGCCCAGCAACGTGTCCAGGAAGTCCGCGCAGTCCCGGGCGTCGACGTAGTTGAACAGCGAGACCGCGCCGTGCCGCGGGTCGGCGATCCGCTCGCGCACCGTGTGCCCCTGCTGGGTCGGCGCGCCCGCCCACTCCTCCGGGGCGATCACGAAGCACGGCCGGAACGCCGCCAGCCGCACCCGGTCGCCGTACTGGGCGGCGAACATCCGCATGGTCTGCTCGGCGGCCAGCTTGGACAGCCCGTAGGCGTTCCACGGCCGCGCCGGGTGGTCCTCGTCCAGCGGCAGGTACCGCGGCGCCCAGCCGGCCGGGCTGCCGTACCCCATGACCGTGGGGCTGCTGGCGGTCACCACGGTGCCGACGCCGGAGTCGACCGCGGCCTGCAGCACGTTGTAGGCCAGCGCGGTGTTGGTCGCGTGGATGACCGACTCGGGACGGCTGAACGGGACGGCGATGGCCGCCAGGTGCACCACGGCGTCGGGCCGGTAGCGGGCCATGACGCCGTAGGCCTGGCCGAGGTCGGCCAGGTCGGCGGGGAACGTCGCGGCGGCCTTCTCCGACGGCGCCGCGGTGACGTCGACCGAGACGACCTCGTGGCCGGCGTCGGCCAGCCCGTCGACGACGCTGCGGCCCAGCCGGCCGGCACCCCCGGTGACCAGCACCCTCACGCCGACTCCACCCTGCCCGCGCCCACGCCACCCGCCCCGACGCCGGGCACCACGACGTCCAGGTAGCGCTGCTTCACCGTCTCCACGACCTCGGCCTTGGGCTGGGCCCAGACGTCGGCGTTGAAGATCTCCACCTCGACGTCCCCGGTCCAGCCCGCGGCCTCGACCGCTGCCACGAACGGCGGGAAGTCGATCACCCCGTCGCCCATGTAGCCGCGGGCCATCAGCGCGTCGGCCGGGATGGGCATGAGGAAGTCGCAGACCTGGAAGGAGGCGATCCGGTCGCCGGCCCGCTCGATCGACCGCCAGACCTCCGGGTCCCACCACAGGTGGAAGGTGTCGACCACGACGCCCACCTGCGCCGACGGGAAGGGCGCCGCCAGGTCGAGGGCCTGGCCGAGGGTGGAGAGCACGGCCCGGTCGGCGCAGTACATCGGGTGCAGCGCCTCCAGCGAGAGCCGGACCCCACGCTCCCCCGCGTACGGCGCGAGCTCGGCCAGCGCATCGGCCACCCGCTCCCGGGCTCCCACCAGGTCCCGCGATCCGGCCGGCAGCCCGCCGACCACCATGACCAGCGACCCCGCGTCCAGGGCGGCGGCCTCGTCGATCGCCTGCCGGTTGTCCTCGAGGGCCGCGGCCCGGGCGGCCGGGTCGGTCGCGGTCAGGAAACCGCCGCGGCAGTGCGAGGACACCCGCAGCCCGGCGTCGCGGATCAGCTTCGCCGTCCGCTCCAGCCCGAACTCGGCGACCGGCTCGCGCCAGGTGCCGAGCGCGGACAGCCCCGCCGCGGCCACGCCGTCGACGAAGTCGGGCATCGGCCAGCCCTCGACCGTCTTGTGGTTGATCGACAGCTTCGCCAACCGCGGGTCGGCGCTCACTGGCCCACCCCCACGGTCTGCAGGTAGGTGCGCATCCGGGCAGCGGCGAGCTCCGGGTCGGGCAGCAGTCCGGCGGCGTCGGCCAGCCGGAACACCTCGGCCAGGTGCTGCGGGCTGCGGGCGCTCTCCAGCCCGCCGACCATCCGGAAGCCCGGCTGGTGACCGGCCAGCCAGGCGAGGAAGACGATCCCGGTCTTGTAGTAGTAGGTGGGCGCGCCGAACAGGTGCCGGGACAGCGCCACGGTCGGCTCCAGCAGCCGGTCGTAGGTGGCCAGGTCGCCGCGGTCCAGCGCCTGCAGCGCGGTGGAGGCGGCCGGGGCGATCGCGTCGAAGATGCCCAGCAGGGCGTGCGAGTACGACTCGCCGTCCCCGCGCACCAGCGTCGGGTAGTTGAAGTCGTCGCCGGTGTAGAGCCGGACGCCGTCGGGCAGCCGGCGGCGCATGTCCACCTCGTGCGCCTCGTCGAGCATCGAGACCTTGATGCCGTCGACCTTGGCGCTGTGGTCGGCGATCACCTGCAGCACGGTGTCGGTGGCCTCGGCCAGCTGCGCCGAGCCCCAGTAGCCGGCCAGCGCCGGGTCGAACATGGGGCCGAGCCAGTGCAGGATCACCGGCCGGGACACCTGCTCGAGCAGCCGGCCGTAGACCTTGGCGTAGTCCTCGGCGCTGCCGGCCACCCGGGCCAGCTGCCGGCTGGCCATGATGATCACGTTGGCCCCGGCGCCCTCGATCACCTCGATCTGCTCGAGGTAGGCGGCCAGCACCTCGTCGGTGCCGGCCAGCTCGGCCGGCGCCTGGTCGGTGCCCGCCCCGCAGGCCAGGAGCCCGCCGCAGGCCTGCGCCTCGGCGGCCGAGCGGCGGATCAGCTCGGCGGTGGTGCTCCAGGGCATGCCCATGCCGCGCTGGGCGGTGTCCATCGCGTCGGCGACGCCCAGGCCGTAGGACCACAGGTGCCGGCGGAAGGCCAGGGTCGCGTCCCAGTCGACGTCCACCGGCGCACCCGGGGTGTTGTCGCCGAGCGGGTCGGCGACGACGTGCGCGGCGGCGTAGGCGGTGCGGCTGGTCAGCGGGCCGTCGGGGCGGGTGAAGGCGCCGGGCTCGCCGAGCCGGTGCTCGCCGACGGTGCCGTCGGCGCGGGGCAGGAGGACGGCCGGGCCGCTCACACCGTCACCTCGGGGATCTCGATCCGGCGGCCCTCGGCGGAGGACTGCAGGCCCAGCTCGGCGACCTGGACGCCGCGCGCACCGGCGAGGAAGTCGTACGGGTGCGGGGCGTCCTCCAGCACGTGGCGGAGGAACTGCTCCCACTGCGCCCGGAAGCCGTTGTCCAGGTCGGCGTTGTCCGGCACGACCTGCCACTGGTCGCGGAACCGCTCGGTGACCGGCAGGTCGGGGTTCCACACCGGCTTGGGCGTGGTGGCGCGGTGCTGGATCTTGCACTCGCGCAGCCCGGCGACGGCGCTGCCCTCGGTGCCGTCGACCTGGAACTCGACCAGCTCGTCCCGGTAGACCCGCACCGCCCACGAGGAGTTGATCTGCGCGATCACGCCGCCGGGCAGCTCGAAGATCCCGTACGCGGCGTCGTCGGCGGTGGCCGGGTAGGCCTGCCCGTGCTCGTCGATGCGGGTCGGGATGTGCGTGACCGCCTTGGCGGTGACCGCCTCCGGCCGGCCGAAGAGGTTCTCCAGCACGTAGGACCAGTGGCAGAACATGTCGACGACGATCCCGCCGCCGTCCTCCTTGCGGTAGTTCCAGCTGGGCCGCTGGGCCTCCTGCCAGTCACCCTCGAAGACCCAGTAGCCGAACTCGCCGCGCACCGACAGGATGCGGCCGAAGAAGCCGCCGTCGATCAGCCGCTTCAGCTTCACCAGGCCCGGCAGGTAGAGCTTGTCGTGGACCACCCCGTTCTTCACCCCGGCCTCGGCGGCCAGCCGGGCCAGCTCCAGAGCGCCGTCGAGGGACTCCGCGGTCGGCTTCTCGGTGTAGACGTGCTTGCCGGCGGCGATCGCGGCCTTGATCGACTTCTCCCGCGCCTGCGTGACCTGCGCGTCGAAGTAGATCGGCGCGGAGTCGTCGCGCAGCGCCTCGTCCAGGTCCGTCGTCCACCGCTCGATGCCGTGCTGGGCGGCCAGGTCGGCCAGCTTGCGCTCGTTGCGCCCGACCAGGATCGGCTCGGGCACGACCCTGCGGCCGTCGGCGAGCTCCAGGCCGCCGGCGTCCCGGATCGCGAGGATGGACCGGACCAGGTGCTGGCGGTAGCCCATCCGGCCGGTGACGCCGTTCATGATGATGCCGATCGAGCTGGACACGGTGCTTGCCTCCGGGGCGGGTGAAGGGGTCATCGGGTGCTCCCGGCGGGAGCGGCTGCGACCTCGGGCCGCAGCGGGATGCCGAAGTCGGCCAGGTGCACGACCTGGCCGGTGGTCAGGGACCGGTTGGCGGCCGCGCCGACGAGGACGCTGCGGACGCCGTCGAGCCAGCCGGCCGCCTGGCCGAGCGGGTCGGGTCGGGTGCCGGGGCGGAACAGGTCGTCGAGGAGGAGGGCGTCGCCGCCACCGTGCGCGCCGGGCCCCTCCGGCACCTGGATCCGCTGGGCGGTCTCCCAGCGGCGCTGCAGCAGCAGCTCGGTGCCCTCGGTGCGGGCACCGGAGGACGCCGGGGCCGCCTCGGGGGTGGCGCTGGGGTCGACGGCCACGCCGAACCCGCCGATGACGTCGTCGGCGGCGATCACCGCCGCCCGCTCGACCACCGACAGCTCGATCCGGCCCTCGGTGCCGTTGATGCTCACCCGGTAGCCCTCCCACGGGCCGTGGGCGTTGAGCGAGTAGCTGAGCATCGGGCCGCCGCCGTAGCCGAGCAGCAGCGCCATGTTGTCCTCGATGGTGATGCCCGGGGAGAACACGTCCTGGTCGCGGACGTAACCGTCCTCGGCCTCGGCGTCGAGGTAGAGCGCGCGCAGCCGGTCGTTCCCGGCCAGGTCGAGGGCGAACGGGTCGCGGCCGGCGTCCGGGGCGCCGTGGCTGCGCGCCGGACGTTCGCCCAGGCCCCGCTCCTTCGCGTTGGCGTCGCCGTAGAAGCGCAGGTCGCCGAGGGCGAAGACGGTCTCGGGAACCGCGTCGACCCACCAGTTGACCAGGTCGAAGTGGTGCGTGGCCTTGTGCACGAACAGGCCGCCGGACAGCGACTTGTCCCGGTGCCAGCGGCGGAAGTAGTCGGCGCCGTGGACGGAGTCCAGCACCCACTCGAAGTGCACCGAGGTGACCGCGCCGATCGCGCCCTCGGCGACGAGCCGGCGGACGGCGGCGTTCCGCGGCGAGTAGCGGTAGTTGAAGGTGACGACCAGGTCGCGCCCGCTGTCGGCGACCGCGTCCACGATCGTGGCGCAGCCCGCGGCGTCGGTGGTGAGCGGCTTCTCGCAGATGACGTCGTGCCCGGCGCGCAGCGCGCGGGAGACGTACTCCGCGTGCGTGTGGTCGACGCTGGCGACGATGACGGTGTCCGGGCGCTCGGCCTCGAGCATCGAGTCGAAGTCCTGCGGCGCGTACGCCGGCAGGGGCGCCGCGCCGGGGTGGGCCGCGGCGTACTGGCGCTGGTAGTAGGCCATGCGGACGCGGTTGGGGTCGCAGAGGGCGACCAGCCGGCCCACGTCGGCGTGGCTGCCCAGCAGCGCCGCGACGTACATCTCCGCGCGGTGGCCGGTGCCGACGATCGCGTACCTGCGCGGCGCCGGGGGCGCGGACGAGTCGGTGGAGGTCACGTCTCCCTCTCGGTGGTCGGACGGGTGGCGCGGGGGGCGGTGGGGGGGGGGGGGGGGGGGGCGGGGGGTGTGGTGGTGGGGGGGGGGGGGGGCGGGGGGGGGGGGGGGGGGGGGGGGGGGGGGGGGGGGGGGGGGGGGGGGGCCCCGCCCCCCCCCCCCCCCCCCCCCCCCCCCGGCCGGTGATCAGGCGATCGCCGCCTCGACCTCGGACATGAACCGCTCGGCGGCGTCCTCCACCGAGATCTGGTCGAACAGGATCTGCTCGGTGTAGCGCTGCAGGATCGCCTGCACCTCACCCGCGCCCTGCGGGGGCAGCGCCGGCGGCTCCTGCAGGTCGGGGGTGATCTCCTCGACGAACGCGATGGCGGCCTGGCCCGGCGCGTCCAGGGACGGAGCGATCTGCTCGCGCAGCTCGGTGTTCACCGGCAGCCCGCGGTCGGCCTTGATGATCTCGACCGCCTCCTCGGAGTTGATCAGCCAGTCGAGGAACATCGCGGCCTCCTGCGGGCTCTCGCAGTCGCTGCTGATCGCCCAGAACATGGCCGGCTTGAGGTACATCCCCGTCTCGCCGTCCCCCGCCTCGGTGGGGAACCGCATCAGCTGGAGCTCGCGGCCGGCTCCGGCGGTCAGCGCCGGCAGCTCGTTGGTCCACCAGAACCCGGAGGCCCCGCGGCCGGTGGCGACCAGCGCCTGGTCGACCCCGCCGTTGAAGACCTCGACCGTGGTGGAGGGCGGTGGCTCGGCGCCGGACTCCGACGCCTGCTTCTCGATGTTCCACCACTCGGCCAGCGTCTCGGCGGTGAAGCCGATCTCGCCGTTCTCGTCGAACAGCGCCTCGCCCTGCTCACGCGCGTAGATCTCGAAGTTGGTGTCGCCGCCGTTGAGGCCCATGGCCTGCATGCCGTACACCTGACCGCCCGTCGCCTCCGTGACCTGGGCGGCGGTCTCGACCATCTCCTCCCACGTCCAGGACTCGCCGTCGGGGATCTCCACCCCGGCGGTGGCGTAGGCCTGCGGGTCCACGACCACGGAGAAGGCGTTCACACCGGTGGGGATCGCGTAGGTGGCGTCGTCCACCATGCCGGTCTCGGCGACGTTCTCGTCGAGGTTGCCGGTGTCGATCGTGCCGTCCTCGATGTACGGCGTCAGGTCCAGCAGTGCGTTGCGGTCGGCGTACTCACGCACGTACCGGGTGTCCTGCTGCATGACGCAGGGCGCCTGGCCGCCGGCGGTGTTGGTGGCCAGCCTGTCCCAGTAGTCGGCGAACCCGGTGAAGTCGCCCTCGATGGTGACGCCTTCGTTCTGCGACTCGTAGAGGTCGATCAGCTCCTGCGTGGCGGCGTGCCGGGTGTCGCTCCCCCACCACGACATCCGCATCGTGACCGGCCCGTCCTCGCGGGTGGTGCCGCCGTCAGCGGCCGCGCCGCCGCCGTCGCCACCGCACGCAGCGGTGGTCAGCAGCAGCCCGAGGACGCCGCCGGTCACGCCGAGGCGGGTGGGCCAGGACGCCCGCATCCCGAATCTCTGGATCGTGTGCACGTTCCTTACCTCCTTGTAAGTGCTGTCACGTGTGCTGGGGGGTGTCACTTGAGCCCCGTGGTGGCGATGCCTCGGACGAGATAGCGCTGGCCCGCGAGGAAGAAGCCGAAGACCGGCGCCAGGGCGACGATCGACATGGCGAAGACAGGGCCCCACGGCGTCTGGCTCGTCGCGTCGACGAACGTCCGCAGGGCGACCGGGACCGTGTACATCTCGGGGTCGGTCAGGAAGATCAGCTGGCTGAAGAAGTCGTTCCAGGTCCAGATGAAGGTGAAGATCGCCGTGGTCGCCAGGGCCGGCACCGACAGCGGGATCACGATCCGCCAGAAGATCGCCCAGTGGCCGCAGCCGTCGATCCGCGCGGCCTCGTCCAGCTCGGTCGGGATGCCCCGGATGAACTGCACCATCAGGAAGATGAAGAAGCCGTCGGTGGCCAGCAGCTTCGGCACGATCAACGGCCAGAACGTGTTGATCCAGTCCAGCTCGGAGAAGAGGATGTACTGCGGGACGATCACCACGTGGATCGGCAGCATCATCGTGCCGAGCATGATCGCGAACCAGACCTTCTTGAACCGGAAGTCGAGCCGGGCGAACGCGTAGGCCGCCAGGGAGCAGGCCAGCAGGTTCCCGATGATCGAACCGGCGACGATGATCAGCGAGTTCCAGATGTAGTGGCCGAAGTCCCGGGGCAGCGCCGTCCAGCCCTCGGGGTAGTTCTGCGCGGTGACGCGCTCGGGGATCAGCCCCGTCTGGCTGAAGATGTCCTCGGTGAACTTGAACGAGCTCGAGAGCATCCACAGCAGCGGGTAGAGCATGAGCAGCGCGCCCAGGATGAGGACGGTGTGCGCCAGCCAGCGCGGCCGCTGCTTCTTCCGACGGTCGGGCAGCTTCTCCGTGGCAGCCACAGGGGGGGCCACGGTCAGGTCAGTCGCCATAGAACACCCAGTACTTCGATGCGAGGAAGTTGATCGCGGTCAGCCCACCGACGATGAGCAGGAGGAACCAGGCGAGCGCGGACGCGTAGCCCATGTCGAAGTTCCCGAAGCCGCGCTGGTAGAGGTAGAGCGTGTAGAACAGCGTCGAGTCGGCCGGGCCACCGGTGCCGCCGCTGACGATGAACGCCTGCGTGAAGGTCTGGAACGCGTTGATCGTCTGCAGCACGAGGTTGAAGAAGATGATCGGCGAGAGCAGCGGCAGGGTGACCTGGAAGAACTGCCGGACCTTCCCCGCGCCGTCCAGGGACGCCGCCTCGTAGTACATCGTCGGGATCTGCCGCAGGCCGGCCAGGAAGATGACCATCGGGGCACCGAACGTCCAGACGTTCAGGACGATCAGCGTGCCGAGGGCGTAGTCGGGGTCGGAGACCCAGCCGGGCGGGTTGTCGAACCCGACGAACCGGAGCACCTGGTTGAGCAGGCCGTCGGAGCCGAAGATCTGCCGCCACAGGATGGCGATCGCGACGCTCCCGCCGATCAGCGACGGCAGGTAGTAGATGGACCGGTACAGCGCGAGGCCGCGCAGGCCGCGGTCGAGGATCATCGCCAGGAACAGCGCGAACGCCAGCTGCAGCGGCACCGAGACGACGACGTAGGTGAACGTGACCTTGAGCGACTGGTAGAAGCGCGGGTCGTCGAACATCCGCTCGAAGTTGGCCAGCCCGACCCACTCCGGCGAGCCGATGAGGCTGTAGTCGGTGAAGGACAGGTAGGCCGACGCCAGGATGGGGCCGGCGGTGATGAACAGCAGGCCGGCGAACCACGGTGCGAGGAACAGGTAGGGCACCAGCCGGCCGGACTGCCTGCTGCGCCGCCGCTTTCCGGGCGACGACGCGTTGCGCCCCCCGGGGGGAGCCTCGTCGTGCGGGCGTGCACGCGACGAGACGTCGAGCGTGGACGACACGGGCTCTCACCTCTCTGCAGAGCTCGGCGGACGGGTTCGCCCGGTGGACGGAGTGCAGTGCATCACACTTGGTAAGCGCTTTCTAGAGCCTTCCGCGACGACCTGCTTCCGCCACGAGCCGGCGGCTGCACCCCCCGCGAGGAGCTGTGCGGTGAGTCACAGTGTGGCAAGCGCTTTCTAACGAACCGCCGAAACCATGTCAATGGGTCGATCCGGCGCAGATCACCGCGCGCGCTTCCCGCACCGCGCTGACCTGCGTATTTGTCTCCACAAGGAGCCGGGGGGCCGCAGCCATGGGGGCGCGTCGTCGGCAACCCCTTTCCAGCGCAGGTGACCGTCGCTACGCTCGGCAGCGCTGCGGCCCACCGGGCGACCGCACTGGGTGGAACGGGGGAACGGTGTCGGAGACGTCCGGGCCGGCCGGCCGCGTGGTCCTCGTCGGAGCCCACGGCCACGGGCGCTGGCACCTGCAGAACCTCCGTCGCCTGAGCGCCTCCAGCGGGATCCGGCTGGTCGGGATCTGCGACCCCCGGCCGCTCGACGACGAGCTGGCCGAGCTGGCCGGTGACGTGCCGGTGTCCCCGGCCCTGGATGACCTGCTCACCCGCGTGGCCCCCGACGTCACGATCATCTGCACCCCGATCCACACCCACACGGACCTGTCGCTGACCGCGGCCAGGGCCGGCAGCCACGTGCTGCTGGAGAAGCCGCCGGCGCCCACCATGGCGGACTTCGAGCGCCTGGTCGCCGGCATCGAGGCGACCGGCATGGCCTGCCAGGTCGGTTTCCAGAGCCTGGGCTCGGCGGCCATCGGGCGGGTGCGCTCGCTCGTGGCCGAGGGGGCGATCGGCTCGCTCCGGGGCGTGGGCGGCGCCTGCGCCTGGGTCCGGGACGCCTCCTACTACGACCGGGCCCCCTGGGCCGGCCGGCGCACCGTCGACGGGGTCCCGGTGGTGGACGGCGCCCTGACCAACCCGTTCGCCCACGCCGTCGCCACCGCGCTGGCGCTCACCGGGGCGACCGGCCCCGGCTCGCTGGCCGCCATCGAGGTGGAGCTCTACCGGGCGAACCCGATCGAGGCCGACGACACCTCCTGCCTGCGGGTGCGGACCGCCGACGGCGTGACCATCGTCATCGCGGCCACGCTGGCCGCCGAGCGCCCCCGCGACCCCCAACTGGTGGTCCACGGCTCGGCCGGCCGGATCACGCTGTCCTACAAGACCGGCACGGTGCGGCTGCAGGCCGGCGAGGTGGACGAGACGACGACGCACCCGAGCACCGACCTGCTGGAGAACCTGCTGGCGCACATCGCCGACCGCAGCGTTCCGCTCCTCGTGCCGCCGGCGCAGACCCACTCCTTCATGCGCATCGTCGAGGCGGTCCGCTGCGCGCCGGACCCGATCGAGATCCCGGCCCACCACCGGCGGAGCGAGGGCGCGGGCCCGGCCCGCCACCAGGTCGTGCCCGGGATCGACCAACTGGTCGACGACGCCGCCGAGCAGCTGCGGCTGTTCTCCGAGCTCGACGCGCCGTGGGCCCGGCCCGGCACGCGCACCGGTCTGCCGACCGGCGCGGCGGGAGCCTGACGATGGCGCTCAAGGGGGTCCACCAGGGCCACGTCCCGGAGCACCCGGTGCCGGCGGGCAGGACGCTCGCCACGCTTCGGGTCGGCGACGTCGTCGTCGCCACCTACTGCGACGGCGCCGACCTGCCGGCGGTCCTGGCCCCCCGGCCGTTCCTGCACCCGGTGACCACGTTGTCCGGCCGCCCGGTGACCGACGCCCAGCCCGAGGACCACCGGTGGCACCTGGGCGTCTCGGTGACCCTGCAGGACGTCGGGGGGGCCAACATCTGGGGCGGTCGGACGTACCTGGCCGGGGAGGGGTACACGTGGCGGGCCGACCACGGCCGGCAGGTACACACCGGCTGGCGCTCCCGGGACGCCACGGGGTTCACCGAGACCCTCGAGTGGCGCGGGCCCCGCGGCGAGGTCCTGCTCACCGAGGAGCGCACCCTCCGGGCACGCGCGGCCGACCTGCCGGGCGGGTGGACCCTCGACCTCTCCACCCGCCTGTGCAACGCGACGGGTGCGCAGCTGCAGCTGGGCAGCCCGGCCACCCACGGGCGGTCCGGGGCCGGGTACGGCGGGCTGTTCTGGCGGCTGCCCACCGCGCCGGACGCGCGGGTCGCCACCGCGGACGCCGAGGGGGAGGATGCCGTGCACGGCGCGGTGGCGCCCTGGGTGGCGTACTCCGCCGGCGGTCCGGATCCTGTGACGGTGGCGCTGGCCGGGCTCGATGACCAGGCACGGGCAGACCCGTGGTTCGTCCGGGTCGCCGACTACCCGGGCCTGGGCTCGCAGCTGGCCGCCGAGCGGCCGGTGCTGCTCGCCCCCGGCGAGGAGACCACCCGGAGCTTCCGCGCCCTGATCGCCGACGGGACGCCCGGGCCCGACGGCATCACCCGCGCGCTGACCGCCGCCGCCGAGGACGGGCCGTGACCACCCCGCCGCAGGAACCCGCCCGCCGCAAGCCGGGTCCGGGCGCCGCCGGGCCCGACGGTGCCCGGCGGGCCGGTCCGGTCCTGCTCGCCGAGGTCGCCGCCCAGGCCGGCGTCTCGCTGGCCACCGCCTCGCGGGTGCTCAGCGGCAGCCGCTCGGTGGGCGAGCCGCACCGCGGACGGGTGCTGGCCGCCGCCCGCGAGCTGCAGTACACGCCGAATGCACAGGCGCAGGCCGTGGCCCGCGGGGCGAGCAACGTCGTCGGGCTGATCATCCACGACGTCCTCGACCCGTACTTCTCCAGCATCGCCCGGGGTGTCATGCGGCACGTCGAGGAGCGGGAGCTGGTCGTCCTGCTGGCCAGCACGCACAGCGACCTCCAGCGCGAGCTGGAGTTCGTGGCCACCATGCGCTCGCACCGCTCGCGCGCGCTGATCATCTGCGGCAGCCGCACCACGGACCGGGCCCACAACGAACGGCTGGCCAAGGAGCTCGACGGCTACACGGCCGCCGGTGGCCGCGCCGCGGTCATCAGCCAGAACCGGCTGGGAACGCACGCGGTCGTGCCGCAGAACCGCGCCGGCGCGCGGAAGCTGGCCCGGGAGCTGTGCCGCCTCGGGCACCGGGAGTTCGCCGTGCTCGCCGGGCCGACGGGCCTGCTGGCGTCCCGCGACCGGGTCGCCGGGTTCCGCGACGGGCTGGCCGACGAGGGGGTTCCCCCCGGGAACATGCAGGTGCTGCACGGGGCCTTCACGCACGAGGGCGGCGAGGAGATGGTCACCCGGCTGGTCGAGGACGGGCTCCGGGCCAGCTGCATCTTCGCCGTCAACGACGTGATGGCGCTCGGTGCGCTCTCGGGTCTGCGGAAAGCGGGTGTCGACGTGCCCGGTGACGTCTCGCTGGCCGGCTTCGACGACATCCCCACCCTGCGCGACGTCGTCCCGGCGCTCACCTCGGTGCGGCTCCCGCTGGAGGAGATGGGGGTCCAGGCCGCCCAGCTCGCTCTCGACGCCGAACCGGACGCCGAGCCGCGCAGCGTGAAGGTCCACGCCGAGGTGGTGCTGCGCGACAGCACCCGCCGGCTGCGCTGAGGCGACGTGTCCCCGGACCCGGCCGCACCGTCGGCCGCCGATCGCGGCGTCAAGCGCGAGCGGGTCCTGCGCCTGCTCCGCGACGCCGGGCGCGAGCGCCTCGTGCTGACCAGCGTCGGTGCGCTGGCCTGGTACCTCGACGGCGCCCGGCCGGCCGTCCGCCTCTCCGCGGAACGCGGCGTCCTCGCGGTCGTCGTGGACGCCGACGGGGACGCCGTGATCGTGCCCGGGAACGAGGTGGACCGGCTCCGCGCCGAGGAGCTGCCCGCGGCGGTCGACGTCCGGGTGACCGACTGGTGGGCCCCGCTGCTGGGGCCCGAGCTCGCGCCGGGCGCACCGGGAGTCCTGCACGAGGACGAGCCGGCGGCCGCCGAGGGGCTCCGGGCGGCCCGGGCGGCGCTGCTGCCGGCCGAGCGGGAGCGGTACCGGGCGCTGGGCCGGGACGCCGCGGAGGCGCTCACCACGGCCGCGTTGCGGCTGCACCCGCGGATGCCCGAGCGGGAGGCGGCCGCGCTGCTCGCCGGCGAGCTCGTCGCCCGGGGCGCCGATCCGGTGGTCGTGCTGGTCGCCGGGGAGGATCGGCTGCCCTTCCGCCACGCGCTGCCCACCGCCGGGCCGCTGGGCCACCGGGTGATGCTCGTCGTCTGCGCCCGGCGCCACGGGCTGATCGCCAACGCCACCCGGTGGGTCCGCCTGGGCGGGCCGGGCCGGGAGGACGCCGGCGCGGCCGCCCGCATCCGGGAGGTCGAGACGGCCTTCCTCGCCGCGACGGTCCCCGGCCGCACGGTGGGCGACGCCCTGGCCGCCGGCATCGCCGCGTACGCCGCCGCCGGGTTCCGCGCCGACGAGTGGACCCGGCACCACCAGGGCGGGCCGACGGGCTACTGGGGGCGCGACCCGGTCGCCACGCCCGGCAGCCGCGTCCCGGTGGTCCTCCACCAGGCGTTCGCCTGGAACCCGTCGGCCCCCGGGGTCAAGGCCGAGGACACGGTGCTGCTGGGCCCCGACGGCCTCGAGGTGCTGACCACCGACGGGGTGTGGCCGCAGACGCCCGATGCGCTCGGGCTGCCGCGCCCCGACGTCCTCGTGCGCTGACCGCCCGGGAGCCCGCGAGGGCGCCGTCCCCCCGGCATGGCCGGGGGGACGGCGCCCTCACCTCGGGACGGCGCTCAGCGGAGCTCGCCGCTGCCGGCCCCGGCCCGCACCAGCCCGGGCACGGCGGACGTCGGGTCGAGGCGCTCGACGAAGGCCGGCGTCCAGCTCACCGTGGTCGGGATGTCCGGGTCGTGGGCGGCGTTGTAGGCCTCGACCAGGCTCACCCGGCCGTTCCCGCCCCCGCGGACGAGGGTGCCGGACTCCGCGAGCCCGGCGTCGGTGAGCCGGTCACCGCGCCAGTCCTCGACGATGTCGGCGCGGTCGATCGCCGGGTGCAGGAGGAAGGCGTTGTTCTCCGCGATGATCTCGGCCTCGACCCCGACCCCCCACGTGTAGCTGTAGTACTCGGGGTTGGTGACGACGTACAGGTTGTTGTAGACGTGCACGTCGCCGTACCGCACCCGCGGTGCCCGCTGGCCGATGTCCTGCCAGAGGTTGTGGTGGAAGGTGACCCGGAGCGTGCCGCGGTCGCTGGTCCGGCTGTTCGAGGAGCCGATCAGGTTGGTCTTGTCGTGGTCGAGGAACTCGTTCCACGAGACGGTGACCAGGTCGGCGCCGTTGGTGATGTCCAGCAGCCCGTCGTGCACCTCGAAGCGTGCGCCGTGGACGGTGGGCAGCGACTCCGGGGGGTTGCGCCCGTCGTCGAAGGTGTTGTGGTCGACCCAGACGTGGGTGGACTCGGCGATCCACAGGTTGTCGTAGTCGGCGTTCCAGGCCCCGGCGTCGCCGTCGGTCGGGTCCCAGGCGGTGAAGCAGTCGTAGGCGTCGGACAGCCGCAGGTTGCGGATGATCACGTTGTCGGAGCCCCGGACCGTGAGCGCCGCCCCGACGATCCCGGCGTCCCGGCCGACGCCCACGATGGTGACGTTCGAGCCGACGTACTGGCGGATCTGGGCGTTCTGCACGGCTGCCGACGCCGCCCGGGCGTCCTCGAGCGGGCCGGCGGGCTCGGTCTCGGTCCCCCACACCTCCGGCGCGTAGGCGTCGATGTAGTCCTGCATGTCGAAGCCCTCGACCTCGTAGGCGGCGCAGTCGACAGCGCCGTCGGGTGTGCGCAGGTTCGCGTCGAGCACCCCGTGCACGTAGACGATGCGCGGGGTCGTGTCGCCGCGCGCGGCGTCGCCCCCGAGCGCCGCGCGGAACTCCTCCCAGGTGTCGACGTGGAAGACGTGGTCGGCGCTCGCGGCCCGGCCCCCCGTCGTGCCGCCCTCGGCCGCGGCCCAGCCGTCCTGCGGGCCGAGCGCCTCCCGGCCCAGATCGCCGCCGCGCGCGGAGGCCGCGCCGGTCGGGAGGAGTGTGACGAGCAGTGCTCCGGCGGCTCCGGCGACCACCGCGCGATGGAACGGACGCATGCGGGACTCCCTCGGGAAATCGCTTTCTGTGGCGTGCGCCACACTAGGTAAAGCGCTTTCCCGGTGTCAACGGTCGTCCGCGCGGCGTGCGTCAGCCCTGCGCGGCACCGGATCGGGACGCCGCCCACTCCGCCACCGCGGCGGCGGTGGTGGCGCGCAGCAGCTCTGCCGCCCGGCGGAGCGCGTCGTCCACGCCCTCCGCCCGGGCCGCCAGGGCGTGCGCCGCCCGGATTCCGGCGGCCCGCAGCAGGTCGGGCGGGGCGCTCACCTGACCCGCGACCGCCACCACGTCCGCCCCGTGCTGCCGGGCCAGGCGGGCGACCCCCAGCGGCGCCTTGCCGGCCAGGCTCTGCTCGTCCAGGTGCCCTTCGCCGATGAGCACCAGGTCTGCCCCGCGGACGACGGCCGGGAGGTCGAGCAGCTCCAGCAGCAGGTCGATGCCCGACGCCGCCCGGGCCCCGAGGAACGCCATCCCGCCGACGCCCAGCCCCCCGGCGGCGCCGGCGCCGGGCCGGGCGGCGAGATCGCCGCCGCGCATCGCCGCCAGCCGGTCCCCGTAGACGGCCAGGGCGGCATCGAGCTCGGCCACGGTCGCCGGGTCGGCCCCCTTCTGCGGTGCGAACACCGCGGCAGCGCCTGCCGGACCGGTGAGCGGGTTGTCCACGTCGCAGGCGAGCACGGCGTCCACCTCGCGCAGGCGGTGGTCGAGCCCGGCGGTGTCCACGGTTCCCAGCTCCGCCAGCGCCGCCCCTCCCGGGGGGAGCTCCCGCCCGGACGCGTCGAGCATCCGGGCGCCGAGGGCGACGGCCATGCCGGCCCCGCCGTCGGTGGTCGCGCTGCCGCCGAGCCCCAGCACGAACCTGCGGTAGCCCAGGTCCAGGCCCGCGGTGATCAGCTGCCCCACGCCGTACGTCGTCGCCGTGCGGGCGGTGGCCGGTCCGGGCTGCGGCACGTGCCGCAGCCCGCACGCCTGCGCCGTCTCGACGTAGACCGTGTCGCCGATGATCGCCAGGTCCGCGTCGACCTCTCCGCCCACCGGGCCGGTGACCCTGCGGCGGACCAGCCGCGCCCCGGCCCGGCGCAGGACGTCGACGGTCCCGTCGCCACCGTCGGCCACCGGGACGGCGACGACCCGGCAGTCCGGTAGCGCGTCCCGGCAGCCGGCAGCCATGGCGTCCGCCGCCGCGGCGGCGGTCAGGCTGCCCTTGAACTTGTCGGGGGCGACGACGATCGAGACCTGGGTCACGCACCGAAGGCTAAGGCAACCGCTTTCCCTGCGGTGGGATCCACGAACCGCTTCCCCCATGGATATCTCAGCGCTAAGGTTTCATCCCATGAGTACGCGCCGGGTCCGCATCGGCATCGACACCGGCGGGACGTTCACCGACGTCGTCGCCGTGGACGAGGAGACCGGTCGGACGACCACCACCAAGACCCCTTCCACCCCCGCCGACCCGGCCGAGGGCTTCCTCACCGGTGTCCGCAAGGTCCTCGACCTCATGGGGCTGACCGGCGAGGCGGTCACCGCCGTCAGCCACGGGACGACGGTCGCGACCAACCAGCTGCTCGAGGGCAAGCTCGACCGGCTGGGCTTCATCACCACCGAGGGCTACGAGTCGGTGCTGGAGATCGCCCGTCAGTCGGTGCCCGACGGCTACGGCAACAGCTACTTCTGGGTCAAGCCGCCCCGCATCGTCCCGGCCGATCTGGTGCGCACCGTCCGCGGGCGGCTGGACCACACCGGCGCCGAGGTGCGCCCCTTCGACGAGGACGACGCCCGCGCCGCGGCCCGGTTCTTCCGCGAGGCCGGCATCTCGACGATCGGGGTCTGCTTCCTGCACGCCTACGCGGACGACGCGCACGAGCGCCGCATGCTCGAGGTGCTCCGCGAGGAGCACCCGGACGCCGTGGTGAGCATCAGCTCCCAGGTGCTGCGCGAGTACCGCGAGTACGAGCGGTCGGTGACCACGCTGGTCGACGCCGCCGTCAAGCCCAAGGTGGGCGCCTACGTCACCAACATCCGCACCCGGCTCGACGAGATCGCGCCCGGCGTGCCGTTCTACGTGATGAAGAGCAACGGCGGCGTGCTGTCGGCCGCGGAGGTCGTGCACCAGCCGATCACCACGATGCTCTCCGGCCCCGCCGCCGGCGCGCTCGGTGCCGCGCTGATCGCGGGCACCGCCGGGTTCGACCGGGTGCTCACCTGCGACGGCGGCGGCACCTCCACCGACGTCACCGTGGTCATCGACGGCGAGCCCGCGCTCACCACCGAGGGCTCGGTCGGCGACTACCCCAGCAAGATCCCGATGATCGACGTCGTCACCGTCGGCGCCGGCGGCGGCTCGATCGCCTGGCTCTCGCCCGAGGGCACGCTCAAGGTGGGCCCGAAGTCGGCCGGCGCCGACCCCGGCCCGATCTGCTACCCGAACGGCGGCGACCAGCCGACCGTGACCGACGCGCACGTCGTCCTGGGCCGGATCCCCCCGCACCTGCTGGGCGGGGAGATCCCGCTGTCGGTCGACGCGGCGCGGGCCGGGCTGGAGCAGCTCGGCGCGAAACTGGACCTCTCCCTGGAGCGCACCGCGACCGGGATCCTGGAGATCTCCGCGTGGAACCAGGCCAACGCGCTGCGCCAGGTGACGGTCGCCAAGGGCCTCGACGTCCGCGACTTCACGCTGACCACCTTCGGCGGCTCCGGCTCCCTGCTGGCGTGCCGGCTCATGGACATCCTCAACCTGCCGCGCACGCTGGTGCCGCCGAACCCGGGCAACGTCAGCGCGTTCGGCCTGCTCACCGTCGACGTCCGCAACGACTACGTGCAGACCGTGATCAGCAAGCACGTCGACCTCGACCTGGCCCGGGTGCGCGCGGTCTACGCCGACCTCGAGGCCCAGGCGCAGGAGGCGCTGGACGGCGAGGGCTTCGCCCGCGACGCCCAGCGCATGCAGCGGACGGCGGACCTGCGCTACGTCGGCCAGGCGTTCGAGGTGCGCGTGCCGGTCGCCGAGGGCGAGCTGGACGCGGCGGCCACCGAGCAGGTCGCCGAGGCGTTCCACGCCGCACACCGCCAGCTCTACGGCTACGACTTCGCCGACGACCCGCGCCAGGCCGTGGAGTGGGTCAACCTCCGCGTGAGCGGCATCGGCCCGATCCGCCGGCCCGACCTGGTCGAGCTGGCGCCCGGGAACGGCGGGACGGACCGGGCCGTCACGGGTTCGCGTCCCGTCTTCTTCGACGACTGGGTGGAGACGCCCACGTACAACCGCCCCGACCTCGCCCCCGGTGACGTGGTCAGCGGCCCGGCGATCGTCGAGGAGTTCGGCTCCACCGTCCCGGTGCACCCGGGCTTCACCGCCACCGTGGACAGCTACGGCAACCTGATCCTCACGAAGGAGTCGGACCAGTGACGACGTTCCCCACCGGTCCCCTGAACGCCACGAAGGTCGACGCCGACCCCGTCCTCGTCGAGATCGTCGCCGGCACGCTGGCCGCGATCGAGAAGGAGGTCGAGACCTCCATCGGCCGGACCTCCCGCTCGCCGATGATCCGGGATGCGCACGACTTCCGGGCCGGCATCCACGACCGGAACCTGCGCAAGCTCACCGGCCGCTCGTACTCGGCGCTCGTGCACCCCGTGGTGCGCGACTACCCGATCGAGACGATGAACCCCGGGGACGTCTACTTCCACAACGACGTCTACGCCTCCGAGGGCGGGATCGGCCACCTGCCCGACCTCTGCGTGACGGTGCCCGTGTTCGCGCACGTGGACGGCGCCGAGCGCGTCGTCGCCTTCATCCAGGCGTTCGGCCACCACGACGACATCGGCGGCGCGGTGCCCGGGTCCATGCCGAGCGCGGCGACCAGCGTGTACGAGGAGGGCCTGATGGTCCCCCCGATCAAGCTGTGGGACCGCGGCGTGCCCAACGAGAGCGCGCTGAAGATCATGACCCGCAACTCGCGGATGCCCGACTCGCTCGCCGCCGACCTCGACGCCGAGTGCTCGGCCTGCCTGGCCGGTGCCCGGCGCCTGGGCGAGCTGTTCGACCGGTACGGGGTGCCGGCGGTGGAGGCCTCGTTCGACGCGATCCTCGACAGCTCCACGGAGGTCTACCGGCGGGAGATCCTCAGCCAGATCCCCGACGGCACCTACGTGTGGGAGGACTACGCCGAGCACGACGGCGTCGAGGAGCCGCAGCTGCACCGCCAGCGGATCACGCTGACCATGGACTCCACCAAGGAGACCCCGCTGGTCATCGACTTCACCGGCACCGGCCCGCAGGCCAAGGGCCCGATCAACCACTGCGGTGACTACGCCGACGGCAACTTCCTCAAGAAGTGGCTGGCGCCGATCCTGCGCAATCTGGCCGAGAGCCCCGAGCGCATGGCCCAGCTGGACGTCAACGAGGGCGTCGTCCCGCTGATCGAGATGCGGTTCCCGGAGAAGGGCACGCTGCTCACCCCGATCTTCCCCGCACCCACCAACGCGCGGACGTTCGTGATCCTGCGGCTGCTCGGCGTCCTGGCCGGGGTGCTGGCCAAGGCCACCGGCGGCCGGATGCCGGCCGACCAGGAGACGATCCGCTACACCGGCGTCTACGGCACGGACTTCGACGGGCAGCCGTACTTGATGCGGGAGGTGCTGGGCGGCGGCTCGGGCGGGCGGTACTACGCCGACGGCGAGGACACGATCCACGTCGTCCCGGACTCCCGGAACCTGCCCACCGAGTTCACCGAGGGCCGCTTCCCGCTGCGGGTGGAGCGGCTGGGCCTGGCGATGGACTCGGGTGGCCCGGGCCGCTACCGCGGCGGCTGCGGCTACGAGAAGCACATCCGCGTGCTACGCGATGCGCACTTCATGTCGATCGCCGACCGCTCGATCCTCGCCTGCTGGGGGGTCAAGGGCGGCAAGGCCGGGCGGCCGTTCCAGATCACCGTCGACCCGGGCGGCCCCGACGAGCACGAGGTCGATGCGCTGGCCGACGCCGAGCCGCTCAAGGCCGGCACGGTGGTGCGCATCCGGACCACCGGCGGCGGCGGCTGGGGGGACCCGCTGGACCGCCCGGTCGACGAGGTGCTGCGGGACATCGCCTGGCGCAAGGTGTCGGTCGAGGGCGCGCGGGCGGACTACGGCGTGGTCGTCCTCGAGGACGGCACGGCGGACCCGGCCGCCACCGAGGAGCTGCGCGCGTCGATGCGGGCCGCCCGCACGGGCGAGGAGCCGTTCTTCGACCGCGGCCCGGGCTACGCCACCCTCTCCGGCGGCGCGGCGTTCAACGAGTTCGACCTCCTCTAGAGGCCCAGGCGAAGGAAGCTATGCATGTGGTTCGGCGACCGATTCCGCATGCATAGCTTCCTTTGCCTGCGCGGTCCTCGCCGGTGGGGCAGGCTCCGGGCATGACCGAACCGCGCGAGGACGACGACCAGCCGAACAACCTGCGGCCCGGCCAGTACGACGAGGGCGGCCACGGCGGCATGGCCACCCGCGAGCTCGACGCCGAGAAGGCGGACGAGAACCGGGCCGACTGAGCCCTACCCCGCACCCAGCGCGCCGGCGGTGCGGCTGTCGGCGGGCAGGAAGGCCTCGATGCTGAGCTCGGCGGCGGTGAGGTCGACGGCGGTGCCGAACGTCGTGACGGTGCTCAGGAAGCTGAGCACCTCCGGACCCACCCGGAGGCGCAGCGGGACGGCGATGCCGTCGGGGACGCTGCGGTCGCTGCCTCCGGGCAGCGCGAGAAGCTCCCGGTGCAGCGCGGCCAGCCCCGGGTCACCGCTCAGGTGCGCCTCGCGGCCCAGCCGGTGCAGGACGTGCCGCCGCCACTGCGGCAGGTTCAGGATCCGCGGAGCCAGGCCGTCGGGGTGCAGGCTCAGTCGCAGCACGTTGACCGGCGGCTCCAGCAGGTGCGGGGCAGCGCCCCCGGTGAGCGCGGCGACGGCCCGGTTGGCCGCCACGAGGCACCAGGACCGGTCGACGACGACCGCGGGGAACGGCTCGTACGCGGCCAGCACGAGGTCGATCGCGGCGCGGACCGTGCCCATGTCGGGATCCGCGAGATCCCGACGGCGGTAGGCGGGGGCGAAGCCGGCCGCCGCCAGGAGCTCGTTTCGAGCACCGAGCGGGATCTCGAGCTGCTCGGCCAGGTGCAGCACCATGTCGCGGCTGGGCCGGGCGCGGCCGGTCTCGACGAAGCTCAGGTGCCGGGAGGAGACCCCCGCCGCGCCGGCGAGGTCGAGCTGGCTGAGCCGGCGGCGCTGCCGCCACGTGCGCAGCAGCTCACCGACGTGGCGGCCCTGCACGACTCCACCGGTCACGCCGCCGACGCTAGCGACGACGGTGCCCCGTGTCGCTTACCTCCGAGGTAATCGACCCGCGGCCTGCGCGCCGCCACCGTTGCCGGCATGACCACCATGCACCCCGCCCCCTCGCCCCTGGGGGCCGGCGACCTGCTCCGCCCGGCCCTCCGCATCGACGCCGTCGTCACCGCCGCGAACGGCGCGGCGTACCTGCTGGCCGCACCGCTGCTGGACGGCCCCCTGGGCCTGCCCGCCGGCCTCCTCCGCGGCGCCGGCGTGTTCCTGCTCGGCTACGCCGCCGCCGTCTGGCTCGTCGCGGCACGCCGCCGCCCCAGCACCGCGGCGGTGGAGGCCGTCGTCGGCGGCAACCTGCTGTGGGCCGCCCTCAGCGTCGTCGCCGTCGTCGCCGGGTGGTGGTCCCCGACCACCCTCGGCGCCGTCTGGCTCGTCCTGCAGGCCGCGGTCGTCGCCGGGTTCGCGGCGCTGCAACTGCTCGGCCTGCGCCGACGCTGACCCCGTGGGGGCCGGGCCCCGAGGGCCAGGAGGCGCCGATCTGCACCGGCCAGGAGCGGGACCCGCGCAGCGCCCCCGCCAGCCTGCTGACGGGGGCACTGCGCGGAGCCGGTCAGGTCAGCGGCTCGGTGCTCCCGGACTCCGGCTTGGCCTGGTCGCCGGTCTGCCCCTCGTCGCCCTCCGTGGAGGTGTCCTGCTCGACGCCCTCCGGCGTGACCGGGGTCTCCTCGAGCACGTTCTCCCGGGCGTCGTCCCGGTCGGTCCCTGGTACTTCGGTCATCTCGACCTCCTCTCGGCGTACCCGGCCCCTACCCGGGCCCGGCGCCTCCGACGCGGGATACGCCAGCGGCGAACGCCGGCGTGCCCGGCCGCACCGGCGCGGGTCAGGGGCGGCGCCACCAGCGGCGACGGGGCGGTGGCGCGGGCTCCACAGGGGCGGGCGCGGGCGGCGGCCGGTCGCGCTCCCAGGACGCCACGAGCGCGTCGACGTCGGCCAGGCCCGGCACCGGCGACCAGCGGCTCTCCTGCGGCCGGCGCCAGAATGCCTCCACCCGGGCGTTGTAGTCCTCCGCGAGCGCCCGCACCTCCGCCGCCGTCGTCAGCCGCGCGGCCCGGGCGGGCAGCTGGTCGCGCTCCCGCCGCAACGCCAGCCCGGGCGGCAGCATGGCCGCCGTCTCGACGCCTTCGCGCCGGGCCTTGGCCACCGCCCAGTCGTAGGCCGTCTGCTCCCGGTCGAGGCCGGCGATCGGCTTGCCGGCACCGCTCAGGCGGTCGAAGTCCCCGCGCTCGCGCGCTTGGGCGATCTGGGTCTCCACCCAGGTCTCGAACGAGACCCCCGGGGGCTTCCGCTCGGTCATCACCGTCCATGGTCCACGCATCTGCCAGGCTCGCCACCATGCGGACGACGAGCAGCCGAGAGGTGTACCGCAACCCGTGGATCCGGGTGCGGGAGGACAGCGTGGAGCGGGCCGACGGCTCCACCGGCGTCTACGGCGTGGTGGAGAAGCCCGATTTCGCGCTGGTGCTGCCCGCCGAGCGGGACGGCTTCTGGCTCGTGGAGCAGTTCCGCCACCCCGTCGGCCGCCGCGCCTGGGAGTTCCCGCAGGGCACCTGGTCCCACGGCGCGCAGGGCACGGCTGACGAGCTGGCCCGGGCCGAGCTCGCCGAGGAGACCGGCCTGCGGGCCGGGTCCCTGACCCACCTGGGCCGCCTCGACCTGGCGCCGGGCCTGTCCACCCAGCGGTTCGACGTCTGGCTGGCCACCGACCTCACGGTCGGCGCCACCGCTCGGGAGGTGACCGAGGCGGACATGATCTGCGCGTTCGTGCCCGAGGACGAGCTGCGCGCCATGATCCTGGACGGCCGGTTCACCGACGGCCCCTCGCTGGCGGCCTACGCCCTCCTGGGGCTGGGACGGGGCGGCCCGCTGACCTGACGACGAGCAGGGGATGGGCCGGCGCAGCCCACCGACCCCGCAGCGTGGCGACCGGCCCTCGAACGGGTGTGACCTGCCGCTGCCGGCGTGCGCGGCGCCCGGCCGGCCAGCAGGCTGTCCGGGTGCCCCTGTCCGCCCCGGGTCTGCCCGCGCTGCCGCCCGAGCTCGCCGGGCCGGTCGCCGTGGAGCTGGCCAAGCCGGTGCGCGACATCCCGCCCCCCACGGCGCTGACCGGCGGCTGCCGGTACGAGCCCAAGTGGGACGGCTACCGGCTGGTGATCGTGCGCGACCACGGCTCGACCCGGCTGTGGTCCAAGCAGGGGCGCGAGCTCACCGACCGGTTCCCCGACGTGGCGGCCGCCGCCCTCGCCCAGGTGCCCGCCGGCACGGTGGTCGACGGCGAGGTCGTCATCTGGCACGGCGACCGGCTGGACTTCGGGCTGCTGCAGCGGCGCCTGGTGACCTCGGCCGGCCGCATCGCCGCGGAGGTGGCGACCGCACCGGCCTCCTACGTCGCGTTCGACCTGCTCGCCGCCGGCGGGGAGGACCTCCGCGGCCGGACGTTCACCAAGCGCCGGGCCGCACTCGAGCAGCTGGCCGGCGGCTGGGCCCCGCCGCTGCAGCTCTCGCCGGTGACCGCCGACCCCGTCGAGGCGCGGCAGTGGTCCGACGACTTCCGCCCGGCCGGCGTCGAGGGGCTGGTGGTGAAGGGAGCGGCGACCCGTTACGCGCCGGGACGCCGCGAGTGGCTGAAGGTCAAGAGCTGGGAGACCACCGAGGTGCTCGCCGGCGGCGTCATCGGCTCCCTCGAGCGCCCCGGTCAGCTGGTGGCCGGCCGCTACCGCGACGGCGAGCTGGTCGTCGTCGGCCGCAGCAGCCCGCTCACACCGGCGCAGTCGGTCGAGCTGGCCGGCGTCCTGCGCCCGGCCGGCACCGACCACCCGTGGCCCGAGCGCATCGGCACCGGGCGGTTCGGCGGCGGCCGTCTCGCCGTGCCGCTGACCCGCGTGCAACCGACCACCGTCGTCGAGGTGAGCGCCGACGCGGCCCTCCAGGCCGGGGTGTTCCGCCACCCGCTGCGCTTCGTCCGGGTGCGACCCGACCTACGCCCCGAGGACCTCCCCCTGCTGCCCTGACGCCGGCACCTCCCCCGGTGGGATGAGGTGATCAAAGGAGCGCGTCGTCGCTGCCGATGGGTTCGCGTGACCGGTTCCGACGCCCCGACCGCCCGTGCCGCATGGCTGCACACGGCGGTGCTCGTGCTGGGCATCGGCCTCGTCGTCGCGCTCGTCCCGGTCGGCCCGTGGCGTCCGGCCGCCGAGATCGCGCTCTACGCCCTCGGGACCGCCGGGGTGCTGACCGCGCTGCGGCGGCACCGGACCCCGCTCGTCGTCGCCTGGTCCGGCCTGGCGGCCGGACTCGTCTTCTTCGCGCTGAGCTGCGTGGCGGACGTCGCCGCGCAGGCCGGCCTCGCACCGGGGGTCAGCGCACCGCTGGAATCCGCGCTCGACGTCGCCGCGTACGCGGCACTCGTCGTCGGGGCGGTGGGGGTGGTCCGCGGCGGCAGGCGGCGACGGGACCGGGCCTCCTGGACCGACACCCTCACCCTCCTGCTGGCGGCCGGTCTCATCCTCCTCGCGGTGCAGGGCGACCCGCACAGGCAGGGGGAGAACCTGGTCGAGGTCAGCGTCGGGACCCCCGTGCTCACCGCCGTCCTGCTCGTCGTCTGCGTGCCGCTGGCCCTCACCCGGGGCCGGACGGTCACCACGACGGCGCTGTTCGCCGCCGCCGCGCTGGCCGTGGCGGCATACGGCGGCGCCATCCTCACCGGCTCCGCGCTGCGGGGGTCGGGGGTGCTGGACCCGCTGTCGCTGCTCCCCGTCGCCGCGCTCTGCCTGGCCGGCCGGCACCCCTCGGTCACCGCGCTGGGGCCCGGCCCCGCCACCGACGGGGACACCACCTTCGGCCGGGTCGTCACCGTGGGCGCCGCCCTGCTGGTCAGCCCCGCCGTCCTGATCCTGTGGACCGCGGACCACGGTGAGGTCGGCTACGTCCTGGGCGGCGGGAGCGCGCTGCTGACCGGGCTCGCCCTCTGGCGGCTGCTCGCGCTCAGCCGGGAGCGGGAACGCACCCGGCTCGCGCTGACCGCGAGCGAGGCCCGGCTGCAGCTCCTGCTGGAGAGCGCGGCCGACGTCATCGCCATCGTCGACGCCGCGGGGTCGGTCACCTACATGAGCCCGGCCGTCCAGTCGCTGCTCGGTCGTCCCCCGGCGTACTACGTCGGGCGCGACGCCGTCTCGCTGGCCGACCCCCGCGACCAGCCGCGCCTCCGGGCCGCCGTCGCCGCGGCCGGCCGCTCGTCAGGCGGGGACTCCGGCGTCGTGGACACCGACATCCGGGTGCAGCACAGCTCGGGTGGGACCCGGTGGGTCGAGATGCGGATCAGCGGTCGCGTGGACGCCGTCGGCATCGAGGGCTGGGTCGTGAACTTCCGGGAGGTCACCGACCGGAAGCTCTTCGAGGACGAGCTGCGCCGTCAGGCCCGCACCGATCCGCTGACCGGGCTGCTCAACCGCACCGCCTTCAACGAACGGCTGGCCCAGGCCACCACCGCCGCCGCCCCGGGCGCCGCCCCGGCGGTGCTCTTCGTCGACGTCGACGACTTCAAGAGCGTGAACGACACCCTGGGCCACGCGGCCGGGGACGACCTCCTGCTGGCCGTCGCCGCCCGGCTGTCCGCCGACGTGCGGGGGGACGACGTGGTGGCGCGGCTGGGCGGCGACGAGTTCGCCCTCCTGCTCGACGACGCCGACGGCGACCGCCTGCGCGAGGTCGCCGACCGCCTGCTCGCGGCGCTCCGGGCCCCCGTGGAGGTCGGCGACCGCACGATCACCGTGACCGCCAGCATCGGCGGCGCGCTGGGCGTGGCCGGCTGCACGGCCGAGGAACTGCTGCACCGGGCGGACACCGCGATGTACGCCGCGAAGCGGTCGGGCAAGGACTCGCGCGCCCTGCTGGCGGCGACGGACGCCGTGCTCGGCTGAACCCGCTCCACGGGTCAGGGCTGCTGCGGCAGCCGGCCCAGGCCCACGAGCAGGCGGCGCAGCAGCGCCGCGAGCTGCTCCCGGTCCCCCGACGGCAGGGCCTCCAGCAGGCGCCGCTCGGTCTCCAGGTGGTCGGGCAGGGCCGCGTCCAGGGCCGCCCGGCCGGCGTCGGTGAGCGTGACCACGACGGCCCGCCCGTCGGCCTCGCTGCGCTCACGGGTGATCAGGCCGCGCTCCTCCAGCCGGTCCAGCCGCTGGGTGATCGCCCCGGAGGTGACCAGCGCCGTGCGCATCAGGGCGGTGGGAGTGAGCTGGTAGGGCGCTCCCGCCCGCCGGAGCGCCGCCAGGACGTCGAAGGACGGCGCGTCGAGACCGTGCCGGGCGAAGGTGTCCCGCTGCGCGAGGTGGACCTCCCGCTGCAGCTGCGTGATGCGCCCGATGATCCCCATCGGAGAGCAGTCCAGATCCGGGCGTTCCCGAGCCCACTGCTCGAGGATCAGGTCGACGGCGTCCTCCACGTCGCTCACCGTAACGGCCCCGACCGCGCAGCCAGGCCGCCGCGCATCAGCGCAGCCGGCTGCTGAGCCGGACCGAGAAGCCGGACGGACCGGGGAGCAGGTCCACGTGGTCCCACAGCTTGCGCGCCAGCCACAGCCCCATCCCGCCGTTGGCGAGGTCGACCCCGTGCGCGGGGCGGAACCCGGCCCAGGGCAGGTCGAAGCCGGCGCCCTGGTCGGTGATCGTGCACACCAGGCCCTCGCCGTCGGCCCACACGTACGCGGAGACCGGTCGGGACCCGTGCCGGAAGGCGTTGGAGGCGATCTCGCTGGCGGCCAGGTGCAGGTCCGCGGCCTGGTCCCGGTCGGGCACCCGGGCCGTGATCACCGTGCGGAGCTCCTGGCGGAGGTAGGCCAGCGACGGCGCGTCCTCGACCGCGAGCGCCGGCGCACCGGCCTCCATCGGCTCCCGGGGGAGCGGCAGCCGGCGCACGTAGTCGGCGGGTTCCTCGAACGCCCCGCTCCGCTCCACCCGGCCGCCGGTGAGCAGCTCGGGGTGCGTGGCGGCCGCGCCGGCCAGCACCTCGGCCGGGAGCTCGCGGCGGTCGAACAGGCACAGCGCCGAGACCGGCCGTGCGGCCAGCAGGATGTTGACGGCGGCCTCGTAGCGCAGGCCTTCCCGCCAGGTCCGCGGCGTGGGGCCGAACTGCACCTGACCGACGACGCGCAGCCGGCCCGAGCCGGTCTCCCTCGCCCGTCGCATCAGTTCCCAGGTGGCGGCGACGGCATCGGGCACGGAGGTGTCGAGCAGGGACACCCGGGGGTCCGCTGCCAGGGCGCCGGCGCGCTCCCCCAGCCCCCCGCCGATCAGCGCCGCCGTCTGCGGCGGGCAGCAGAGGACGACCAGGTCGTCGTCGCGCAGGCCCTCGTCCAGGTAGGGCAGGACGGCCGCGAGCAGCTCCGCGTCCGAGCCGACCAGCGCGGCGGTGTGGGTGCGCACCTGCTGCGCGGGCGCAGGGTGGCAGGCGACCGGGCCGGCCACCGCGGCGTCCCCGTCCCTCACCTGAGCCATGCAGCCCCCTGCGCCCTCGGGCCGGAGCCTTCCGGCCGGCTGGTTGAGCATTCTGCGACATCCTGGGCCACGCGGCACCGGCAGCGCGCGGCGGGGTGGGTCCCGTTCACCCCTTGGGGCGGCCCGGGGGCGGACGCACCGGTGGCGGCGGGGTGTCCACCCCACCGCCACCGGCCGGCGTCAGGTCACTGCTGGAAGGCTCCGGCGACCTTCCGCAGCTCGCCGGACATGCGCACGAGGTCGCCGGCCGCCGCCTGCATGGCGACCACCCCGGCGGAGGTCTCCTGCGCACCCTGGGCGACCTCGGCGACGGTCCCGGCGATCGACCGGCCGCTCTCCGCGGCGTCCCCGATCGCCCGGCTCATCTCGTTCGTGGTGGCGGTCTGCTCCTCGACGGCCGAGGCGATCGTCGTCTGGTAGTCGTTGATCTCCGCGATGATCGTGGTGACGTCGCCGATGGCCCGGACGGCGCTGCCGGTGTCGGTCTGGATGGCCTCGACCCGCTTGGCGATGTCCTCGGTCGCCTTCGCCGTCTCCTGCGCCAGCTCCTTCACCTCGTTCGCCACCACGGCGAAGCCCTTGCCGGCCTCACCCGCGCGGGCCGCCTCGATCGTGGCGTTCAGCGCCAGCAGGTTGGTCTGCTCCGCGATGCTCGTGATCACCTTCACCACGTTGCCGATCTCCGCCGAGGACTCCCCCAGCTTGCCGATCGTCGCCGAGGTCGACTCCGCCGCGGAGACGGCGCTGCCGGCGATCCGGGCGGCCTCGGCGGCGTTGTGCGCGATCTCCCGGATCGAGGCACCCATCTCCTCCGCTCCCGCGGCGACCGCCTCGATCCCGCTGCTCACCTCGCGGGTCGCGCTGGTGACGCTCTGGGCCTGGCCCTGCGAGCGGTCGGCCGTACCCGCGATCGACTCGCTGGTGGACGACAGCGTGCGGGCGGCCTCCTCGAGCAGCTGCGAAGCCTGGCCGACCTCGGTCACGACGCCGGAGACCCGTCCCAGCGTGGTGTTCACCGCGCCGGCGAGCTGGTCCAGCTCGGTCCGGCCGGCACCCTCGTCGAGCCGGCGCTTGAGGTCACCGGTGCAGAGCACCTCGGTCATGGTGCGCAGCGGCCGGCTGATGCTGCGGGAGATGACCAGCGACAGCCCCACGATGAGCAGGATGAGCGGCGCCGCCCAGAGCGCGACCGTGACCAGCTCCTCCCGGAAGGCGCCGTCGAGGTCGGCGACGTAGATGCCCGAGCCGACCACCCAGCCCCACGGCTCGTACCCGGTCACGAAGGAGATCTTGGGCTGCGGCTCCTCCTCGCCGGGCTTGGGCCACAGGTAGTCGACGAAGCCGCTGCCCTCGGCCTCGACCACCTCCACGAACTCGACGAAGAGCTTCTTGCCGTCGGGGTCCTCGTTGGCCGAGAGGTCCTGCCCGTCGAGCTCGGGCTTGATCGGGTGCATGACCATGCGCGGGGTCATGTCGTTGATCCAGAAGTACTCCTCGCCGGAGTACCGGAGCCCGCGGATCGCGGCGGTCGCCGCCGCCTGCGCCTCCGCCCGGGTCAGCTCGCCGGCCACCTCCTGCTCGCCGTAGTGGGTGATGACGCCCAGTGCGGCCTCGACGGCCACGCGGGCCTGGGTGCGCTGCTCCTCCTCGATCGTCGAGCGCACCTGCAGCGCCCCGATCACGGCGATGGTCGCCATCCCGATGACCGCCACGAGCACCAGCGTCATCAGACGGGTGCTCACCTTCACACCGCGCAGTCGCCCGGTCATGGATGCTCCTTCGGTCGGATCCCTCGCCCCCGTACTCGGGATCCGCGGCCCGGGGTCAACCCGAGCGGGTGGATCGACACCAATCGGTGACCTGGCTCACCACCCGCCCCTGCCGCCTCAGCGGCGGGTGGAGACGGTGACCGTGAACCTGGGGTCCTGACCGGCCACCCGCGTCGGCCCCACCACCCGGTTCAGCGCCGGCCGGTACCGCAGCGCCGAGTTGTAGACGGTCCAGAGCTCACCGCCGGGGCGCAGCACCCGGGCCGCCGCCACGAACAGCCGGTCGGCGGCCGTCGTGACGACCGCCGCGCCGACGTGGAACGGCGGGTTGCAGACCACGAGGTCGACGCTGCGGTCGGGCACGGTCGCGGCGGCGTCGTCCCGGCGCACCTCCACGCGGTCGGCCACCCCGTTGGCGGCGGCGGTCGCCGCGGCCGAGGCGACGGCCGCGGCGGACTGGTCCACGGCCAGCACCCGCAGCCCCGGTCGGCTCCGGGCGAGCAGCGTGGCGAGGACGCCGGTACCGCAGCCGAGGTCCACGGCCGTCCGGGCGTCGGGGGCCATCTCCGGCAGCGACCGGAGCAGCGCCCGGGTCCCGACGTCGATCCTCGTGCCGGCGAACGCGGCGCCGTGGGCGCAGACCGTCAGGTCGAGGTCGGGGTGCTCCTGGCGGCGGGGGAAGGACGACCGTCCCGGCCGCGGTCCGCGGGCCACCAGCACCCTGGACTTCTGCCGGGCCAGCGTCGCCGACACCTCGCCGAACGACGCACCGAGGACGTCGTTCATCGCGTGCGTCATGTGCTTCACCCGGCCGCCCACCAGGACCGTGACGTCCGGCGCCGCGGAGGCGGCGACCACCTCGGCGATCTCGCGCAGCGCGTCCAGCGCCTTGGGCGCCTTGACGAGCACCAGCCGGGCCCCGGCGGCCAGCTCCGGGCCCAGCGGCAGCACGCGGTACCGCCCGGCCAGGCCCACCCGCTCGGCATTGGCGGCCAGCGCCCGCTCCCCCACCAGCAGGTCCTGCCCGACCCGCACCCCGGCGAGGCCGTGCCGGGCGGCCAGCCCCAGGGCGAGCGCGCCGTAGGAGTCGTCGACGACCGCGACCTCGCCGGCCGCGCAGCCGGGGACCAGCTCGGCCGCCAGGTCCAGCAGCAGCCGGTCGGTCGCGTCGACGGCGACCAGGTCGGGGGCCTCGACGTCCGGTTCGCGCCGCAGCGCGGCGAGCACCTCGTCGGCGGTGGGTTCCACGGCGGGCTCAGGAACGGGGCGTCGCGGCGACGAGGTCCACCACCACCCGGGCGAGCTCGGGGCCGACGTCCTCCTGCAGGAAGTGCCCGCCGCCGGCCAGCCTGGTGTGCGGCATGCCCTGGGCACCGGGCACCAGCTTCTGGAACACCCGCTCGCCCCCGCCGGTGATCGGGTCGCCGTCGGAGAACGCCGTGAGGAACGGCTTCTCCCAGCGCGAGAGCACCTCCCAGGCCGCCCGGTTCGCCGCGGCCGCCGGGTCGTCCGGCGAGGTCGGCACCAGGGCGGGGAACTGCCGGGCCCCGGCGGTGTACCGGTCGTCCGGGAACGGGGCGTCGTAGGCGGCGACCACCTCGGGTGCGAGCCCGCCGACGGTGCCGTTGCCGACGATCCGGCCGATCTGGAACTCCGGGCTCTCCTGGGAGAACCGCTGCCAGGCCAGGAACGCCTCGCTCATCTTCTGATCGCCGGTGGGCAGGCCGGTGTTGGCCACCACGACCCGGGCGAACCGGTCGGGGTTCTCGGCGACCAGCCGCAGCCCGATCAGCCCGCCCCAGTCCTGGCCGACGAGGGTCACGTCGCGCAGCCCCAGCTCGTCGAGCAGCGCCTGCCGCATCCACTCCACGTGCCGGGCGTAGGTGTACGCCGCGCGGTCGACCGGTTTGTCCGAGCGGCCGAAACCGACCAGGTCGGGCGCCACGACGCGCAGGCCGGCGTCGACGAGGACCGGGATCATCCGGCGGTAGAGGAAGGACCAGGACGGCTCCCCGTGGAGGAGCAGCACCGTCTCGCCGTCGGCCGGGCCCTCGTCGACGTAGGCCACCCGCAGCCGGCCGCCCCCGCCGTCGTCCACCTCGACGTAGCGGGGCTCGTACGGGAAGTCGGGCAGACCGGTGAACCGCTCGTCGGGCGTCCGCAGGATCTCCATGCCTCAGTCTTACCGGCTCGGGACGCAGCCGGCGCCGGGGCGGATCAGCTGTCGGAGCTGTCGACGCCCAGGCCCACCGGGCAGGAGACGCCGGTCGAGTGCACCGGGCAGTAGCCGTTGGGCACCTTGTACAGGTACTGCTGGTGGTAGTCCTCGGCGTAGTAGAACTCCCCCAGCGGCGCGATCTCCGTGGTGATCTCGCCGTACCCGGCCGCCTTCAGCCGCTCCTGGTAGGCGTCGCGGGTGGCCAGCGCGGCGGCCTCCTGCTCCGGGGTGGCGTAGTAGATCGCCGAGCGGTACTGGGTGCCGATGTCGTTGCCCTGCCGCATGCCCTGCGTCGGGTCGTGGTCCTCCCAGAACGCCTTCAGCAGCTGCTCGTAGGAGGTCACGGCGGGGTCGAAGACGACGAGGACCACCTCGGTGTGCCCCGTGCGGGCCGAGCAGACCTCGTCGTAGGTCGGGTTCGGCGTGTGCCCGCCCGCGTAGCCGGCCGCGGTCGAGTAGACACCGGGCAGCTCCCAGAAGACCTTCTCCACGCCCCAGAAGCAGCCCGCGCCGAAGACGGCGGTCTGCATGCCCTCGGGGAACGGCGGCTGGATGCGGTTGCCGTTGACGGCGTGCACCTCGGGCACGTGCGGCAGCGGGTCGGGGCGGCCCGGCAGGGCGTCCTCGGGCGACACCGGCTGGGTCTTGGACCGGGAGAAGAGCATGCCCCCACTCTAGGTCGGTCGTGCAACACCGATCCCGGCGTGGAGCGCGTTCCGCGGGCCGCCGCCAGGGGGCTTGTCCCGGACGGACCCCGACGCTACCGTCCTTCCATAAGATTTGACTTATGGAGGGAGCAGGGCATGACCACCATCGATCCGGTCGCCACGGCCGGGCTGGTCACGCGCGAGGTCCGCACCGCCTCCCGGGACGGGGCCCCGACGCGCATCGCCGTCGCAACGCGCACCTACCGCGCCGACCGGGCCGAGGTCTGGGGCGCGCTCACCGACGCCGAGCGGCTCCCCCGCTGGTTCCTGCCGGTGAGCGGCGACCTGCGCCCCGGCGGCCGCTACCAGCTCGAGGGCAACGCGGGCGGCGTGGTCGAGCGGTGCTCGGAGCCCGAATCCTTCGCCGTGACCTGGGAGTTCGGCGGGATGGTCTCCTGGCTGCAGGTGGACCTCACGCCTTCGGACGGCGGGACGGCCCTGGAGCTCAGGCACGAGGCGCCGGTCGACCCCGAGTTCTGGGCGCAGTTCGGGCCGGGCGCGGTCGGCGTGGGCTGGGACCTGGCGCTCATGGGCCTCGGGCTACACCTGGAGAGCGGTGCCCCCGTCGACCCGCAGCTCACGGCCACGTTCGGGCTGACGCCGGAGGGGGTCGAGTTCGTCCGCCGGGCCGCCTCCGGCTGGGGCGACGCAGCGGCCGCGGACGGGGACGACCCCACCGTCGCGCGCGAGGCGGCCGACCGTACGGTGGCGTTCTACACGACCCCGCCGTCCGAGGATGCTGCCGGGAGCTGAGTGAACGGGACCTTCGAGGCGCTGGGCGATCGCACCCGCCGGCAGATCCTGAAGCTGCTCTCCACCGGCGAGCAGCCGGCGGGGGCCGTCGTCGCCGCGCTGCAGGGCACCGCACCGATCTCGCAGCCCGCGGTGTCCCAGCACCTGCGGGTGCTGCGGGAGGCGGGCCTGGTCACGGTGCGCGCCGAGGGCACCCGCCGGCTCTACGCCCTCGACCCGTCCGGCCTGGCGGCGGCCCAGGCCTGGCTCGTGGCCCTGGCCGACCCGCTGGCGGCATTCGCCCAGCCCCTCGACGCGCTGGCGACCGAGGTGGCCCGGGGGCAGCGGGCCCGGCGCACGGCACCGGCCGAGCAGCCGCAGCCGAGGACCGGGGAGCGCGACGGCCGCTCGGCCTGACCGCCCGGGGCCACGCGAATGGGACGAACTCGTGGCCATCACGCGCTGATCACCACGAGTTCGTCGCACCCGGCGCACGCGCGCTCCGCCCGGCAGGATGGCCGCATGCCCATCCGGACCCGCGAATGGCAGCTGGCGGCCCGGCCGCACGGCGAGCCGACCCCCGACGACTTCCGCCTGGTCGAGCTGGAGCGACCCGACCCGGCCGACGGCCAGATCGTCGTCCGGATGCTGGTGATGAGCGTCGACCCGTACATGCGTGGCCGGATGAACCCCGGGAAGTCGTACGCGGCCCGCTGGGAGATCGGCGAGACGATGCGCGGCGGTGCGGTCGGCCGGGTGGTGGAGTCCCGCTCCCCCGACGTCGCCGAGGGCGCCCTGGTGCTCGCCGACGCCGCCTGGCGGGACGTCGCGGTGCTCGACGCCGCGCACGTCCGCGTGCTGCCCGAGCTGCCGGGCATCCCGCCCAGCTACCACCTGGGCGTGCTCGGCATGCCGGGCCTCACCGCCTGGGCGGGGCTGTTCCGGCTGGCGGAGTTCCGGGAGGGCGACGCCGTGTTCGTCTCCGGCGCCGCGGGCGCGGTCGGCAGCCTCGTCGGCCAGTTCGCCCGTCTCCACGGCGCCTCGGCGGTCGTCGGCAGCGCGGGGACGCCGGAGAAGGTGCGCTGGCTGACCGGGGAGCTGGGGTTCACCGCCGCGTTCGACTACCACGACGGCCCGGTCGCGGAGCTGCTCGCGGCCGCCGCGCCCGACGGCATCGACGTCTTCTTCGACAACGTCGGCGGCGAGCACCTGGAGGCGGCCATCGGCGCGTTCAACGAGCACGGCCGGGCCGCGCTGTGCGGGGCGATCTCCGGCTACAACGCCACCGAGCCGGCCCCGGGTCCGCGCAACATGTTCATGATGGTCACCAAGAAGCTGAGCCTGCGCGGGTTCATCGTCGGCGACCACGCCGATCTCGCCCCGGAGTTCAGCGAGAAGGTGGGCGACCTGCTCACGTCCGGGAAGCTCGTCGTCCGCGAGACCGTCCGCGAGGGGCTGGACGACGCGGTGGACACCTTCCTCGACCTCCTCCGCGGGGGGAACACCGGGAAGATGATCGTCAAGCTGGCCGACTGACCCGGCGGTTCCCCGGGACCACGGCGGGGCAGAGTGCACCGCATGTGGCTCTTCTTCACCCGCCGGCTGCGCATGTGGCTGATCCTGACCATCCTGGTCCCGCTGGCCACCGGCGTGCTGCGCCGGCTCGGGCACGCCCTCGAGCGGCGCCGCGGGCCCTCGTCCCTCAGCAACGGCCTGCTCAAGGCCGGTGACCTGGGCGACCGGGCCCGGGCGAGCCTCCGCGGCGGCCGCCGGTCCCGCCGGGCGTGACCGGACCGGTCCTGGAGACCCGCCCGGCGACCGGCCGACCCCGCGCCGTCGCGCTGTTCTGCCACGGCGGGACGGTGGCCAGCGTGGAGCCCCCCAAGGAGCGGGCGCTCTCGCTGGTGCGCATGCGGGCGATCGAACAGTTCGTCTCCTCCGCCGGCGCGGAGCGGGGGCTCACCACCTGCCTGCTGCGCTACCGGGTGGCCGGCTGGAACGGCGCCGCCGCGGACGCCTACGCCGACGTGCGCTGGACGCTGGACCGGATCCGTGCCGAGCACGGAGAGCTGCCGGTCGTGCTGGTCGGGCACTCGATGGGCGGGCGGGCCGTGCTGCGCGCCGGGGGGCACGACGGCGTCGCGGCGGTCTGCGCCCTCGCGCCGTGGACGCCTCCCGGCGAGCCCGTCGGCCACCTGCGCGACCGCACCGTCGCGATCCTGCACGGCCGGGGCGACCGGTGGGTGCCCGCGCAGCTCTCCGCCGATTTCGCGGTCCGGGCCCAGCGCGCGGGCGCGCGGGTGGCCCGGTTCACCATCACCGGCGGCCACAGCATGCTGCGCTCGGCGCACCGCTGGCACGCGTTCGCGCGTGACGTCGTCCTGGCCGGGGCGGGGCTGGCGCCGATGCGGCCGGACGTCGCGGCCGCGCTGGCACGGCCGGCGCCGGACGGGCTCGCCGTGCCGCTCTGAGGACGGCAGATCCGCTGCGATGGTCGGCAGGAGCGGGCCTCGTCGGCGGCGGGCGGCACCCCTAGCGTCGGCCCGGTGATGGACTGGAGCACCGAACCGGCCGTGGCCGCCGCCCACTTCGCCCGGCGGCTGGCCGTGGAGACCGACGTCAGCGACGTGCACGCCGCACTCGAGTCGGGGGCGCCGGGGTTCGTCCTGCTCGACAGCCGCAGCACGCAGGCGTGGGACCAGGGGCACGTGCCCGGCGCCGTGCACCTGCCGGGCGCCGAGATCCCCGACCGGGCGGCCGCGGAGCTGGACCCCGCGGTCCCGGTCGTCACCTACTGCTGGGGTCCGGGTTGCAACGGCGCCACCCGTGCGGCGCTCCGGCTCGCCCTGCTCGGCTACCGGGTGCGCGAGATGATCGGCGGGTTCGAGTACTGGGCGCGGGAGGGCCTACCGGTGGTCACCGACGAGGGCGTGCACCGGCCGGCGGTCGATCCGCTGACCGCCCCGGCGCCGGGGGGCAGCTGCGGGTGCTGATCGCCGGCACCGCGCCGGAGGCCCCCGCCCCCCGGGCTACTCGGCGGACCCTGGCCGGGTCATCGGCTTGTGGGACCTGCCGGCGAGCGCGTCCGGCATGAGCGCCGAGAGCCGCCCCATCAGCTTGCTGCTCACCGAGCCGGCGAACACCGACGCCTCGCCCTTCATCAGACCCTCGAAGCCCTGCCGGGCGACCTGGGCGGGGTCGTCCTTGCTGTCGCTGGCACCCAGCCTGGTGTCGGTGGCGTCGGCCCGGTCGAAGAACTCCGTGTCGGTCGGCCCGGGCAGCAGGGCGGTGACGGTGACGCCGGTGTCGGTCAGCTCCTCGCGGATGCCCAGCGCGAGGAACTGCACGAACGCCTTCGTCGCGGAGTAGACGGTCTGGAACGGCTCGGGCGCCTGCGAGGCGACCGAGGAGGTGAAGAGGATCCGCCCCTCCCCCTGGACCACCATGTCCTGCACCACCCGCTTGGCGAGGTGCAGCGTCGACACGCAGTTCAGCTCCACCATCCCGATCTCGGCCTCCAGATCGGTCTCGGCGAAGCGACCCCCGATCCCGACGCCGGCGTTCAGCGCGGCGGCGGCCAGCGGCCGGCCTGCCGCGCGCACGGCCGCGACGACCTTCTCGACCTCCGCGCGCACCGTGAGGTCGGCCCGGACGGGCGAGACGGCGGCGCCGCGCTGGCGCAGCTGCTGGGCCGCGGCGTCGAGCTCGGCGTCCTCGGCGACGACCACCAGATCGAAGCCGTGCTCGGCGAACTGCTTGGCCAGCTCCAGCCCGATGCCGCTGGACGCACCGGTCACGAGGGCGAGGGGACGGGCGGTTGCTTCGGACACAGGACCTCCACGGGTGGATCGGCGGACGGCCACCTCCGTGCCCAGGAAGAGGCCCGCGCACGCCTGGCGCGTGTCGGCGGCCGTCCGGCCGGGGTAGCCCGTCGCCATGGAGGTGCGCGTGCGGCCGGCCCCGGACCTGCGGTGGCTGCTCGCCCCGCGGTACCGGAGAGCGGGCGAACGCCGGCTGCCCTTCGACCCCGACGCGACGGCCGGGCACCTGGTGCAGGCCGCCGGGATCCCGCTGACCGAAGTGGGGACGATCCTGGCGGACGGCGCACCGGCGACGCCCGCCGACCGGACCGCCCCCGGCGCCGTGCTCGAGGTGGACCCGGCGCCGCGGCCGGTCGCCGTCCCGCCCGGTGGGTTCCTCCTCGACGTCGGGCTGGGCGCCCTCGCGCGGCAGCTGCGGCTGCTCGGGGCCGACGCCGCCTGGTCGAACGACGCCGACGACGCCGCGCTGGTCGCCCGGGCGGCCGCCGAGGGCCGGGTGCTGCTCACGCAGGACCGGCGGCTGCTCATGCGGCGCGCCCTGCCGCAGGGCGCGCTCGTCCGCGGGAGCCGGCCCGGCGAGCAGCTCGACGACGTGCTCGACCGCTTCTCCCTGCCGCTGGCGCCGCTCACCCGCTGCACCGCTTGCGGGGCCGCCGTCCACCCGGTGCCGAAGGACGAGGTGGCGGCGGAGCTGGAGCCCGGCACCCGCCGCACCTACGACGCCTTCGCCCGGTGCCCGGTGTGCGGGCGGGTGTACTGGCGCGGCGCGCACGCCGCGCGCATCGACGCGCTGGTCGAGCGGGCCCGCCGGACCGGGCGGGGCAGGCAAGCCTGACCTTGGCCCCGGGGGGCCACGGGTCGGCCCCGGCGTGACACGCGGCGCGGGCAGGGAGCGAGCGACCACCCACCCGGAGACCGCCTGCGAGGACCGCCGTGTACCTGTCGAAGACCGAGGCCGCCGTCCTGCCGACGACGCTGCGCGCCCCCGCGCACCGCCCCCCGCTGGCCGAGCCGGGCCGCCGCCGGTTGTGGTCGATGCTCGGTCCGGCCTTCGTCGCCGCCGTCGCCTACGTCGACCCGGGCAACTTCGCCACGAACTTCGCCGGCGGCGCCGCGTTCGGGTACACGCTGCTGTGGGTCATCGTCGCGGCCAACCTCATGGCGATGCTGATCCAGTCGCTGACCGCGAAGCTCGGGCTGGCCACCGGCCGCGACCTGGCGACGCTGTGCCGCGAGACGCTGCCCAAGCCCGTGACCCGGGGGCTGTGGCTGCAGGCCGAGGCGGTGGCGATCGCCACCGACCTGGCCGAGATCGTCGGCGGCGCCGTGGCGCTGTACCTGCTCTTCGGGGTCCCGCTGCCGATCGGCGGCGTCATCACCGCCGTCGTCGCCTTCGTCCTGCTGGCGGCGCAGTCCCGCGGGTACCGCCCGTTCGAACGGGTCATCGCGGGGCTGCTGCTGGTCATCGGCATCGGGTTCGGCTACACCCTCCTCGGCTCCGGCGTCGACCCGGGCGGGCTGGCCGGGGGCATGGTGCCCTCCTTCGACGGCGCGGAGAGCGTGGTGCTGGCCACCGGCATCCTCGGGGCCACGGTCATGCCGCACGTGATCTACGTGCACTCCGCGCTCACCCCCGGCCGCTACGGCGACGCGGTCACCGCCGGCCGCACGCACGAGGGGCGCCGCCGGCTGCTGCGGGCTCAGCGGATCGACATCGTCGTCGCCATGGGCCTGGCCGGGCTGGTCAACGCCGCGATGCTGGTCATCGCCGCGCAGCTGTTCACCAGCGACAGCGGCGTCGACAGCCTCGAGGGCGTGCACGCCGGGCTCGGTGACCAGCTCGGCACCGGCGCCGCGCTCGCCTTCGCCCTCGCGCTGCTGGCCTCGGGGTTCGCCTCCTCCTCGGTGGGCACGCACGCCGGCCAGGTGGTCATGGCCGGGTTCCTCAAGCGGCACATCCCGGTGCTCACCCGCCGGCTGATCACCCTGGCCCCGGCGCTGGCCGTACTGGTGCTGGGCGGGGACCCCACCACCGCGCTGGTGTGGTCGCAGGTGGTGCTGTCCTTCGGCATCCCGTTCGCCCTGGTGCCGCTGCTGTGGCTCACCAGCCGCCGCGACCTGATGGGCGGCTGGGTGAACCGCCGGACCACCACCGTGGCCGGCAGCGTCATCGCGGTCCTGATCATCGGGCTCAACGCCCACCTGCTGGTCGGCCTGCTCGGCTGAATCAGCAGGCACCTCCCGATCGGGCGGCGCACCCGGCCGCACCGGTCAGACGCCGCGCCAGGCGGCGTCGAAGAAGCCGATCTCCAGCTGCATCGCCCGGGAGTAGGCCGCCCGCAGTGCCGGGGTGTCGACGGCGACGGCGTCGAGCAGCCGCTCGAGCGTGGCGGCGAGCTCCTCGAAGCCCGGGTCGGCGTAGGTGCGCACCCACTCCTCGTACGGGCCCGACGCGCGGTCGGCCAGCGACTGCCCGAGATGGGCGTAGAGGCGCATGCACGGGGTCATCGCCGCGCAGGTGAGCGCCACGCCGCCCAGCGAGGCCGTGGCCAGCAGGAAGTCGGTGTAGGCCGACGTCGCCGGCCCCGGCCGGACGGCGGTCAGGTCGATGCCCCAGCGCTGCGCGTAGGACGCGTGCAGCCCCAGCTCCTCACGGACCCCGGCCAGCAGGTCGGCGAAGACGTCGAGGGTGGCGCGGTCGGGGCTGTGCGCGACGCCCAGCGCGTAGGCCCGGGCGAACGCCTCCAGGAAGAACGCGTCCTGGGCCACGTAGCCGGCGAACCGGTCCCGCGGCAGCGTGCCGTCGGCGATCCCCTGCACGAACGGGTGCGACAGCGCCGCGGCGGCGAGGCCGGCCTCGGCGGTCCAGAGCTCACGGGCCAGGCTCATCCCGTCGCCACCGCCATGTCCCAGAACGCGACCTCTGCGGTGACCACCTCGAGGAAGACGCGCTCGTCGCCTCCGCCGACCGCGTCCACCGCCGCGGCGAGGTCCGCCACGTACCCGCCGAACTCCGGCGCCGTCCAGTGCTCCACGAACTCCCGGTAGGCCGGTGCACCCGGGAGCGCGGCCGACCAGGCGTCGAGGTAGGTGCGCTCGATGGTCCACAGCGCGGTCAGCGCGGCCGGGACATCGGCGCCGTCCAGCCGCTCGAGCAGCTCCGCATAGGCGGTCGTCGCCGGCAGCGCGGGCGCGGAGAGGTCCAGTCCCCGGGCCGCCGCCCGCTCCTCGAACCAGTCCAGCTCCTGGACCAGGGCCAGGGCTCCGCGGGCGAGCACCTCCTGGGCCGGCCGGGGCGCCCGGGCCAGCAGCCGCGCCTGGAAGCGGAGGAGGTCGGCGACGAACCGCGCGTCCTGCACCAGCCAGGTGTCGAAGGCCGACGGCGCGATCGTGCCGTCCCGCACGGCGGCGAGGAAGGGATGGCGGGTGGCGTCCGCGAAGGCCTCGGCATGGCGGACTGGCAGCTCGTCGACCGGCACGGGCGCCGACTGTACGAGACGGCCTAGGGTGGCGGTGTCACGGCCGAGGCCGTGGTGCGGGAGCTCGGATCGACCGGGCTGAGAGGGCGGCTGCCGCGCCGCCGACCGCTGGAACCTGACCGGGTAATGCCGGCGTAGGGAGCGATCATGAGCACGTCCGGAACCGTCGGCGCAGCCACCCGCGGGGGAGATGCGCCCCTCACCCTGTCCGAGCCGCCGCCCAGGACCCTGGGCCTGCGGGAGACCGCCGGCCTCTGGGCCAGCCTGGGCATCAGCCTGCTGCTGCCCGTGGCAGCCACCTTCGTGGTCCTCGCCGACCGGCCGCTGTGGCACACGATCGGGGCCATCGTCGTCGGCGCGGTCATCGGGTCGGTGCTGCTGGGGCTGGGCGCCGCCGCCGGCGCCCGCGAGGGCGTGCCGGCGATGGTGCTGCTCCGCGGCCTGCTGGGCCGGCGGACCTCGTTCCTGCCCACCGGCTTCAACCTCGTGCAGTGCGTCGGCTGGGCCGCCTTCGAGATCCTGATCATCTCCGAGGCCGCCGCGCGCGCCCTCGACGCGCCGCGCTGGCCGTTCGCGATCGCCGCGGGCGCCTTCGCCACCCTGATGGCGCTGCGCCCGCTCGGTGTCGTGCGGGTGCTTGCGCGCTACGCCGTCTGGGCGGCGATCGCCGCGATCGCGTACCTCTTCGTCCAGGTCCTGTCCGAGCCGCTGCCACCGGTGACCGAGGGCGGGGCGACGTCCTTCTGGACGGCGGCCGACATCGTCATCGCCCTGCCGATCTCGTGGTTCCCGCTGGCAGCCGACTACACCCGGCACGTCCGCAGCGGCCGGACCGCCTTCGTCGGGACGGCGTCCGGCTACGGCCTGGCCACCGTGGCCATGTTCAGCCTCGGGGTCATCGCGCTGGCCGCCTACGGCCGCGGCGGGCTCGACGTCATCGACGCGATGCTCGCCGTCCCGCTGGGTCTGGTCGCCGTCCTGGTGCTGCTCGTGGTGGAGGTCGACGAGGCGTTCGCCAACGTGTACTCGACCGCGGTCTCGGCCCAGAACGTGGTGGCCCGGCTCGACCGCCGCGTGCTCGCCGTGGCGGTCGGCGTCGTGGCCACCACCCTCGCCCTGGCCTTCGACCTCGCCGCGTACGAGCCGTTCCTCTTCCTGATCGGCGCGGTGTTCGTCCCGCTCATCGGGGTCTTCGTCGTCGCCTACTTCCTGCTGCCCCGGGGGGCGTGGGACACCTCCGACACCGCGCGCGCCCGCCCGCTGCTCCTGCTCCCCTGGGTGGCCGGCTTCGTGGCCTACCAGCTCACGCTGCCGACCTTCTTCGCCGGTCCGGGTGCGGCCTGGACGACGTGGTGGACCGAGCGCCAGACCGACCTCGGCATCGACCCGGCCAACGGCTGGTCGGCCTCGCTGGTGAGCCTCGCCGTGGCCGCGTTGCTGACCGTGGCCGTGGCCCTGCCGGGCGCGCTGCGGCACCGCCGGGCGGCGGCGTGACCGCGTCCCTCGGGGGCCTGCACGTCCTGACCGACGCCCGGGTCGGCCGGGCGGCGCTCGACGCGGTGACCGCCGCGGTCGCCGCCGGCGCCCCGGTGGTCCAGGTGCGGTCCAAGGACGCCTCCGACCGGGAGCGCTACGACTTCGCCCGCCGGGTGGTGGAGGTCTGCGCGGGCGCGGGGGCGACCTGCCTGGTCAACGACCGCGTCGACCTGGCGCTGGCCGTCGGCGCCCACGGCACGCACCTGGGCGCCGACGACCTGCCGCTCGACGTCGTCCGCCGGCTGGCCGGCCCGGGGCACCTGCTGGGCGGCACGGCCCGGGACCCGGAACGCGCCCGCCTCCTGGTGGCCCAGGGCGCCGACTACCTCGGCGTCGGGCCCGCCTACGCGACGGCGACGAAGGCCGGGCTGCCCGCTCCCCTCGGCCCGGCAGGAGTGCGTGCGGTGGCCGAGGCGGTCGAGATCCCGGTGATCGCCATCGGCGGGGTGACCGTCGAGCGGATCCCGGACCTGCTCGCCGCCGGCGCCGCCGGGGTGGCCGTCGTCGGCGCCGTCTCGGCCGCGGCCGACCCCGGTGCCGCCACCCGTGAGCTGCTCCGGGCCCTGGGCGGCAGACCGTGACCGTCGTCGTCGTCGGCGGTGGGCTGATCGGGCTGTCGGTGGCGTGGCGGGCGGCCCAGCGGGGCCTGCCGGTCACTGTGGTGGACGACGCGCCCGGAGGCGGTGCGTCGCAGGCCGCCGCCGGCATGCTCGCGCCGGTCACCGAGGCCGCCTACGGCGAGGAGGCGCTGCTCCGGCTGTGCCTGGCGTCGCTGGAGCGCTATCCCGCCTTCGTCGCGGAGGTGGAGCGGGCCGGTGGCGTGCCGGTGGGCCTGCGCACGCAGGGCACCGTCGTCGTCGCTTTCGACGAGGACGACATGCGCGCGCTGGATGCCCTGCTGGACTTCCAGCGCGAGCTCGGACTGGCCGTCGAGCGGCTGACCGCGCGGGCCGCCCGGCGCCGCGAGCCGTCGCTGTCGCCGCGGGTACGGGGCGCCCTGCACGTCCCGGGCGACCACTCGGTGGACGGCCGGGCCCTGCACGCCGGGCTGCTGGCCGCCGCCGAGGCGGCCGGCGTCCGGCTGGTGTCCTCCCGGGTCGCGGAGGTGCGGGTCGTGGACGGCCGGGCCGCCGGGGTGCGGCTGGCCGACGGCACGGAGCTGGCCGCCGACGCCGTCGTGGTGGCCCTGGGCGCGCGCAGCGGCGCGCTCACCGGGGTTCCCCCGCTGCCCGTCCGGCCGGTCAAGGGGCAGATCCTCCGCATGCGGGGGGCCGCCGGCCTGCTGGAGGGGACCGTGCGGGCGCTGGTGCGCGGGCGGCAGGTGTACCTGGTGCCGTACGACGACGGCGTGACCGGGGACGGGCTGATCGTCGGCGCCACCGTCGAGGACCGGGGCTTCGACGCCGCGGTCACCGCCGGCGGCGTGCACGACCTGCTGCACGACGCGCTCGAGGTGGTCCCCGGCGTCTCCGAGCTGGAGCTGGTCGAGACCATCGCCCGGTGGCGGCCCGCGACGGCGGACAACGGGCCATTGCTGGGACCATCGGGGGTGCCGGGCGTGGTCCTGGCGACCGGGCACTACCGCAACGGCGTCCTCCTGGCGCCCGTGACCGGCGAGGTGGTCGCCGAGCACCTCGCGACCGGCGAGCTGCCCGGTCTCGCCGCCCCCTTCACCGCAGACAGGTTCGGAAGGTGATCCGCATGCAGGTGACCGTCAACGGCGTGCCCACCGACGTGGACGACGACTGCACCGTCGCCGCGCTCGTCGAAGCCCGCACCAACGGCCACGGCAAAGTCGCCGTCGCGCGCAACGGCGACGTCGTCCCCCGGAGCGGCTGGGAGTCGACCCGGCTCTCCGCCGGGGACAGCCTGGAAGTCCTCGCCCCCACCGCAGGAGGTTGACCCGATGACCGTGCACGAGGTGGTCCCCGCGCTGGAGCAGGAGGAGAAGGCCGATCCCTTCCTCCTCGGCGGGGAGACGTTCACGTCCCGGCTGCTGCTGGGCACCGGCGGGGCGCCCAGTCTCGAGTCGCTGGAGCGGGCCGTCGTGGCCTCCGGCACCGAGCTGGTGACGGTGGCACTGCGCCGGGTGGAGGCCTCCAGCAGTGCGGCGATGCTCGAGGTGCTGGACCGGTGCGGGGTGCGGCTGCTGCCCAACACGGCCGGGTGCCGGACCGCCCGGGAAGCGGTCCTGACCGCCCGGCTGGCCCGCGAGGCGTTCGACACCTCCTGGGTGAAGCTGGAGGTCATCGGCGACGAGCACACGCTGCTCCCCGACCCGATCGAGCTGTTCGAGGCGGCCGAGGAGCTCGTCGCCGACGGGTTCACCGTGCTGGCGTACACCACGGACGACCCGATCCTCGGGCGCCGGCTGGCCGACATCGGGTGCGCGGCCGTCATGCCGCTGGGCTCGCCGATCGGCAGCGGCCTGGGCATCCGCAACCCGCACAACATCGCGCTCCTCCGCGAGGCGGTCGACGTCCCGGTGGTGCTGGACGCGGGCATCGGGACGGCGTCGGACGCGACGCTCGCGATGGAGCTGGGCTGCGACGCCGTCCTGCTCGCCTCCGCCGTCACCCGGGCGCGGGAACCGGAGCGGATGGCCCTGGCGATGCGCCACGGGGTGGAGGCCGGCAGGCTCGCCCGGGGGGCCGGGCGCATCCCGCGGCGCTGGCACGCCGAAGCCTCCACGTCGATGCAGGGGCTGCCCGAGCTGTGACGCCGCCCCGCCTCCTGGTGCTCACCGACCGCACCCAGTGCGACCGGCCGCTGGTGGACGTGGTCGCGGCAGCGGTCGAGGCCGGAGCGCGCGCGGTGGTGCTCCGGGAGAAGGACCTGCCCGCTGCCGAGCGGGACCTGCTGGCCGCGGAGCTGGCGCCCGTGCTCGCGTCGGTGGGCGGCGTGCTGCTGCGCGCCGGTGCGCCCGGCGCCACCGGGGCGGTCCACCTCTCGGCGAGCGAGCCGTTCCCCGCACCCCGCCCGCCGGTCGTCGGCCGGTCGTGCCACTCCGCGGCCGAGGTGGCGGCCGCCCGCGCCGAGGGATGCGACTACGTCACCGTCTCGCCGGTCTTCCCCACCCCGTCCAAGCCCGGCTACGGCCCCGCGCTGGGGCCCGAGGGCCTGCGCGCGATCCTCGTGCCAGGGGCACCGCCGGCGCTCGCGCTCGGTGGGGTCCTCCCCGAGCACGTGCCCTCGCTCCTGGCCGCAGGGGCGCACGGGGTCGCCGTGATGGGCCCGCTGATGCGCGACCCGGGGCGCGCGGCCGCGTACCTCGAGGCGATGCCCCCGGTCAGCCGCCCGGGACCCGGCGCCCGGCCGCAGGCTCCGTCCCCACCGTGGCCGGGCTAGTCTGGCGGCACAACCGAACACACACATTCGCAGCAGGGGAGCGCTTCGGCGCTGAGAGTGCGGGACACCGCAGACCCTCGAACCTGATCCGGGTCATGCCGGCGCAGGGAGCCTGGAGGAAGAGACATGGCCGATCCGGCCGTCCGTTCGTCGAACGCTGCGCCCGCCCGGGAGCGCAGCAACCGCTGGCGCACCGTCGACATCGTCGTCACCGCCGTCCTCGGCGCCGCCTTCGGCGTCGTCTTCTGGGCGTGGGGCCTGCTCTGGGCCGGCACGGGGACGGCGTTCGCCGCCTTCCCGCCCGCCCAGGCGTTCATGTACGGCGTCTGGCTGATCCCCGCGGTGCTCGCCCCGCTGATCGTCCGCAAGCCCGGCGCCGGCCTGTTCGCCGAGCTGGTCGCCGCGATCGTCTCCGCGCTGCTCGGCTCCGCCTGGGGGACGACGACGATCGTCTACGGCCTGCTGCAGGGCCTGGCCGGCGACGCCGGCTTCGCCGCCTTCCGCTACCGCCGCTTCGGCTGGGCGCCCGCGCTGCTGGCCGCCGTCCTCACCGGTGCGACCGCCGCCGTCCTCGACCTCGTCTACTACTACCCGGACTGGTCGGCGGGCTGGAAGACGACCTACGTCGCGCTCGTCGTGGGCAGCACGGCGGTCGTCGCCGGGATCGGCAGCGTGCTGCTGGCCCGCGCACTGGCCGCGAGCGGCGCGCTGTCGTCGTTCGCCTCCGGTCGCACGCGGGTCTGACGACGTCCGGGGCCACGGGCCCGGCCGCCGTCCGGCTGGACGGGTGGGGCTTCCGGCACGCCACCCGGCGGGCCTGGGCGGTGCGGGACGTCGACCTGCGCATCGCCCCCGGCGAGCGGGTGCTGCTCACCGGCCGTTCGGGCGCCGGCAAGTCCACGCTGCTGCGCGCGCTCGGCGGGCTGCTGGAACCGGAGAGCGGTGACGTCGAGGGGGAGATCACCGTCGACGGCGGGCCGCCCGACCGCCGCCGTCAACGGGTCGGCACGGTCTTCCAGGACCCGGATTCCCAGCTGGTCATGACCCGGGCCGGCGACGACGTCGCCTTCGGGCTGGAGAACGTCGGGACGCCGCGGGACCGCATCTGGCCGGCGGTCGACGCCGCCCTCGACGCCGTCGGCTTCGGTCTCGGCCGCGACCGGGCGACCGCCGCACTCTCCGGCGGTCAGAAGCAACGGCTGGTGCTGGCCGGCGCCCTCGCCCCCCGCCCGGGTCTGCTGCTCCTGGACGAGCCCACCGCCCAGCTCGACCCGGACGGCGCCGCGCTCGTGCGCACGGCGGTGGACCGCGCGGTGGCCGACCGCTCGGCCACCCTGGTCATCGTCGACCACGACCTGGAGGCGTGGCTGCCGCTCGTCGACCGGGTCGTGGAGCTGCTGCCGGGCGGCGGGCTGACCGAGCACGCCGCCGGCTGGACGCCGCCGCCGCTGCGGTTCCCGGCGCGCCGGGCCGACCCACCGGCCGGCGAGGCGCTCGTGCGTGCCGAGGCCGTCAGCTACACCCACCGCGGGTCCGACCGCCCGGCGCTCGCGCCGACCGACGCGGTTCTCCTCGCCGGCCGGACGCTCGCCGTGACGGGACCGAACGGCACCGGCAAGTCCACGCTGGCCCTGCTGCTCGCCGGGCTGCGCGCGCCGACCGGCGGGCAGGTCAGGGTCGGGCCGACCCTGCGCGCCGGGCTGCGCCGACCCGACCGGCCGCCGGCGCGGTGGCGGGCGGCCGAGCTGGTCGAGCGGATCGGCACGGTGTTCCAGCAGCCCGAGCACCAGTTCCTGACCGGACGGGTGCGCGACGAGCTCTCCCTGGGACCGTTGCGGGCCGGGACCGACCGGACGGCGGCCGGCCGACGCGCCGACGAGCTGCTCGAGCGGCTGGGGCTGACCCCGCTCGCCGAGGCCAACCCCTTCACCCTCTCCGGTGGCCAGCAGCGACGGCTGTCGGTGGCGACCGCGCTGGCGACCCGGCCGCCGGTGCTGGTGCTGGACGAGCCGACCTTCGGCCAGGACCGCGACACCTGGGCCGAGCTGACCGCGCTGCTGGCCGAGCAGCAGGGCGAGGGCCGTGCACTGTGCCTGATCACCCACGACACGGCCGTCGTCGGCGCGCTGGCCGACGACGTGCTCCGCCTCGGCGACCCGGTGCCGGCACCGTGAGCGCCCCCCTCACGCTCGGCCCGGCCCGGGCCGTCCCGCTGTCGGCGATCAATCCCGTCGCCCAGCTCTCGGCGATCGTCGTCCTCACCGTCGTCCTGCTCGTCAGCGGTGACTGGGTGACGCCGTCGGTGGTCCTCGCCGCGGAGCTGGCGCTGCTGCCCGCGGCGGGCCTGACCACGCCGCGGTCGGTCCTGCGCCGCACGTGGCCCCTGCTGCTGAGCGCGGCCGGTGTCGCCTGGGTCAACGTCGCGTTCGGCACACTCGACGGCGCGGCGGCGTGGCTGAGCGGGGCCACCTGGGGGCTGCGGGTGATCGCGTTGGCCCTGCCCGGCGTCCTGCTGGTCTCCTCCACCGACCCCGTGCGGCTGGCCGACGCGCTCACCCTGCACTGGCGCGTCCCCACCCGCTTCGCCTACGGGGCGCTCGCCGCCCTGCGGCTGGTGCCGCTGCTGGCCACCGAGTGGCAGACCATCCGCCTCGCCCGCCGCGCCCGGGGCGTCGACGCCGGTGCCAGCCCGGTCGCCCACGTCCGGCTGTTCGCCGGCACCGCCTTCGCACTGCTCGTCGGCGCGATCCGGCGGGGGAGCCGGCTGGCGACGGCGATGGACGCCCGCGGCTTCGACTCCGGGATCCCCCGCAGCAACGCGCGGGGCTCCACGCTGCACCGGCGCGATGCCTGGTTCGTCGCCGCCGCCGTCGCGGTGTGCGTGCTCGCCGTGGCCGCGAGCGTCCGATCCGGATACTGGTCGCCGGTGTTCGTCGGCTGATGGTGTGATCCGCACGACATCAGGTTTGACGCCCGGGGCCACGACCCATAGGTGATGGTTAGGCCAGCACGCGGCAGCAGCGGGCCTCGACGGAGGAGAGCACAGGCGTGACAGGGCAGGCGGCCGGCACGATCTGGCCCTCGGCGTACCCGCCTGCGGCCGAGCCCGTCCTCGTCTGGGACCTGCACGACGTCGCCGAGCTCCCGGGTGTGCGCGCGCAGGTCCGCCACCGGGTGACCGGCCCGGGGATCGGTGACCTGCTCGACCGGCTCGTGCTCGCCCTGGACGAGATGGCGTCGAACGCGCTGCGCCACGGTGGCGGTGAGGTGCGGGCGGCCCTCCGCACCACCGGCGCCGCCTACCTCGTCGAGGTGACCGACCAGGCGCCGCACCGCCCGCCGGCACCGGCCGTCGGCCGCGACCCGAGCCTGGGGGGACTGGGCCTCTACCTGATCGCCGAACTGGCCGCCGCGCACGGCTGGTACGTCGCCGCGGGGCGCAAGCACGTCTGGGCGATGCTGGGCCGCTGAGCGGCCGTCAGCCGTGGGGGTGCAGCCGGACCGCCACGAGCGCGACGTCGTCCTGCAGCGCCTCGGCGGGGCGCAGCCGGTCGAGGACGGCGTCGCACAGCTCCGGCAGCGGCCGGCCCCCGAGGTCGGCCAGCGCCGCGCGCAGCCGGGCGGTGCCCTCGTCGAGCGAGAGGTCGCGCCCCTCGACCAGGCCGTCGGTGTAGAGCAGCACGGTCGTCCCGCGGGGCACCGTCACCACCGTCTCCGTGCGCCGCGTCTCCGGGTCGACCCCGAGCATCAGCTCGGCCCGTTCCCCCGCCAGCTCCTCGATCCGCCCGTCCGGCCGCAGGACCAGCGGCGGCGGGTGGCCGGCGTTGGACCAGCGCAGCCGGGTCATGCCGGCGGCGCGCTCCTCGGCCGTCTGCTCGACGCGCACGACCGCCGCGGTGGCCAGCGTGCCCACGTGCAGGCCGCGGATGGCGGCGTCGAGGTCGGTGAGCACCTCTGCGGGGCCGATGTCGCGGTAGGCGATGCCGCGCAGCATGCCGCGGAGCTGCCCCATCGCCGCGGCCGCCTCGGTGTCGTGCCCGACGACGTCGCCGATGACCAGCACGGTCGCGTCCGAGGGCTGCTGGAAGGCGTCGTACCAGTCGCCACCGACCTCCGCCACCGCCATCGCCGGCTGGTAGCGCGCCACGATCTCGGCGGAATCGGGCTGCGGCGGTGCGGTGAGCAGGCTGCGCTGCAGACCTTCGGCCAGTCGGCGCTGCTGCTCGTAGAGCCGGGCGTTGTCCAGCGCCAGCGCCACCCGGCCGGCGACGTCGCGCACAGTGGCGACGTCCTCCTCGTCCGGCAGCGGGCGGTCGGCGGACCGGTAGGCGCTGAGCGCCCCGAGCGTCCGGCCCCGGGCGGCCAGCGCCATCGTCACCGCCGACCGCGGCGCCAACCGCCAGAAGGCGTCGCTGACGTCGCCCGGTGGCAGGGTCTGCCCCACGGCCACCCCGACGTCGGGGACGACCAGGACCTGCCCGGAGGCGAGCGCCCGCATGATGGGGGCGTCGGGGGGCAGGGCGGCCAGCCGCAGCGCGGCGTAGCGGCGGACGGCGTCCCGGTACTCCGGGTCGCGGTGCCAGCTGGCGACGTCCCGCATCCGGCCTTCCTCGTCGGCGAGGCTCAGGATCGCCCAGTCGCCGAGCTCGGGCACGAGCAGCTCGGCGACCCGCTGCAGCGCCTCCTCCTCCCGCTGCCGGGTGTTCAGCGACGCCGACACGGCCGTGGTGGCGTGCGCGACCAGCGCGAGCCGGGCGGCGCTGCGCCGGGCCTTCTCCTCGGCCGCCCGGCGCTCGGTCACGTCGAGGAAGGACACCGACAGACCGTCGGGCGTGGGCCAGGCGCGCACCTCGAACCACGCGGCCAGCGGCGGCGGGTAGTAGGCCTCGAACAGCTGCTCCTGCCCGGTCGACACCGCCGTCCGGTAGTGCCGTTCGAAGTCGCTGTCCACGGCCGCCGGGAACCGGTCCCAGACGACCTGCCCGATCAGCTCCTCCCGCGAGGCGCCCAGCACCCGCTCGGCCTCGGCGTTGACGTAGGTGAAGCGCCACTCCCGGTCCAGCGAGAAGAACGAGGCCTTCATCGCCTCCAGCAGGCGGGCGAGGCGGACGTCCTCCTGCCGCTGCGGCGTCGTGTCGTAGGCGGCGCCGAGCAGCCGCACCGCGGTACCCCTGTCGTCGGAGACCGCCCGGCCCCGGCCCCGCACCCAGCGGGTCAGCCCTGTCGGCAGCACGACCCGGAACTCGGCCTCGTAGTCGCCGCGCCCCTCGATGGCCGTCTGCAGGGCCTCGGTCGTCCGCTCCCGGTCGTCGGGGTGCACCCGGGCGACGAAGGAGTCGATCCTCTCGTCGAACCCCGCTCGCTCGTAGCCGAAGAGGGCCAGCATCCGGTCGTCCCAGAGCAGCCGGCCCGTGACCAGGTTCCAGTCGAAGCTGCCGATTCCGGCGGCGTCGATGGCCAGCTCGAAGCGCAGCCGGTGCGCCTCGTACTCCGCCGTGAGCGCCATGAGCTGGAGCTCGGTGCTGACCGAGTCGGCGAGCTGGCGGAGCAGGGTCACGTCCCGCTCGGTCCAGGCCCGTGCCCGGGGCTCGTACGCGCACAGCGCACCGATCGGGTCCCCACCCGTGGCCCGCAGGGGGATGCCGAGGAAGGCGCCGACCTGCCCGGACCGGACGGGGTCGCGGTCGGCCACCCGCTCGTCGCGGGCTGCGTCCGGCACGACGAGGGGGCCGTCGGCCGTCGCGGCGACGGCGCACAGCGAGGAGGCCAGCGGCAGCCGGGCCCCGATGCCGCCGGGTGGCAGGCCGGTGCCGGCCACCGCGGTCTGCACCTCGCCGACGAGGGAGACGTCGACGGACTCGCAGTCCAGCAGCCGGGTGGCCAGGTCGGTGAGCCGCTGCAGGCTGCGGTTGCCGAGGGCCTCGCCGGCCAGCCGGCGCACCGCCTCGGCGCGGTCGGCGATGCCCGTCGCCGAGCGTTCGGCAGCGCCCAGGGGGGCCGGCCCGTCGGGGAGCTCGGCGGCGGTCACGTGGGTTTCCCTCCACAGACGGTCCGCGGGTGGCCGGCGGCACGGCTGCTCCGTTTGCGCGGCGAGAGGTGCAGAGCCTGTCACACCGGTCGGCCGGGCGCGCGGATCGCGTCTGCAAGGGGACCGTGAGGAGGGCGGGAGAGGGCGGGTGGGGGTTCGGTAGCCGGGGCGGGCGCCCGGGCGGGGACCGGACCGGCGAGCGGTCCGGCCCGCCGTCGGCGGGCGCCCGCCGACGGCGGGAGGAAGCGGACGGGATGCCCGTCCACCGGCACGTGCCACGAGCTCCGCGACGTCGTCCGACGCCTCGTCCCGGAGCACCGCGCCGGGACGTCGGACCGCGGGCCCGGGCGGCGTCGGGACCCTGCCGGTCGGTGGACCGGTGGCCCCTCCGCCGCAGCCGGCCAGGCGCCGCCGGTCGGAGACCCGGGCGGTCGCGAGGGGGATCGCGCCGCCGGGCACCGGCAGGGGCCTGTCGTCCACCCCGCCGGACGGTTCCGGGTCCGCGTTGCCCGCCGTCCGCGATCCGTGCCTCCCTGGAGGGTCCGCGCGCTGCGTGCTGGGCAGCAGCCGGGCGGGGGGACGAGGCCGGATTCGTGGAGCGGCGAGGTCTGCGGGCGCCCGGAGGGCACCGTCGGGGGTGGGCCAGGTGCGGCCGAGGTCGGCCGAGGGGGACGCGCTCGCGGGACCGAGTCGACGATCCGCGACCACCCGGGGAAGAGGGAGGTCGGGGCCGGCGTGCTCGACGGGAGAGCGGTGGACGGCTGCCGCGGCTGGATGCCGTGGTCGCGCTGCAGGATCAGCCGGGCGCGGGAGGCGCCGGGCGGGGGTGCGCCGAGGGTGCCCGCACGGTGAACGGCGAGGCGAAGGTGCCGTTCGCGGGCCCGGTTCGTCGCGGCGGGGGCGGAGACCCGCGGACCGGGCACCCGGCCGGGTCGCCGCGGGCCCCGGCTCCACCGGATCCCTGCGGGGACCGCGGTGCCGGTACCCGGGGGGTGCGGCCCGCCGGGCCGGGGGTGCGGACCGGGAGGAACGGCGGCGTGGACCGCGCCCCGTACCGACCCGAGGACGGCCAGTCCCCCGGTGGACGCCAGCCGGCCGATGGCCGGCTCCGTACCGAGGGTTCCGTGGAACTCGGGTGGGTGGTGGGGCGGGCGGTCGCGTCAGGTGCGGCCGTACCGGTTCGCGACCCCGGCGACGAGGCCGGTCCCGCGGGAAGGAGCGCCGCGGCGGGGGAAGGCGCCACGGGCTGGACGGAGGGGGTGCTGGGCATCTCGCGCAGCACCACGGGGGGATCGAGGTCGCGCAGCACAGGGGACGCGGGGCGGCCCCAGGCGAGGTGCCGGCCCTGCTCGCCGGCGCCCCACAGCGCCATCCGGCGGGTGAACCCGCGCAGCGCCGCACGGCGCCGACCGGGCACCGGGGCGGGAGGTGCGGCGGTGCGCCACGCCAGGTTCTGACCCTGCTCGCCGGCACCCCACAGCGCCATCCGGCGGGTGAACCCGCGCACTCCGCCCAGGGGCTCGCGGACCCGCTCGGGGACCACGGTCACCCGAGGACTGAACACCGGCGGAGCGGGCACGTGCGGGGCACGGGCCGCGGGCGCCGGCTGGACCGACCGCAGCGGGACGGGTCGGGCCGCCGCCCGGTGCGTGGCCGGCCGGGGGCGCGGGCGGGGACGGACCTCGTCCGCCCGGTCCAGGACGTCGATGAGACCCACCAACGCGCTGGCCGGCTCGCGCGGGGAACGGTCGGCGCGCGCCGCTGAGTCCGCCGGCCTGACGGCCTGCCGGCTGCTGCTCATGTCGCCTCCCGAAGTCGTGTCCGCAGCAGGGGAAGGTGCCGCGGACAAGGAGAAACGTAGGGATCGGCGGGCCCGGCAGCCGGTTCCTCCGGCGCCTCGCCGGAACCGCGTGACCCAACCGTTGCCCAACCCCTGCGCACCGGTCGGTGACCCCTCGCCCGGCGCATGCCCTTGTCGATTCGACGGCCCCCCGCGAGCGTGGACGGGCCGATCCGGGCCGTCGGTCACTTCCGGACGACTCCGGCACGCCCGGCGTGTCGGCCCCGGCCGGAGCGCCGTCGGCCCGTGCGGACCGGCCGGACCGCGGCGGGCCCGTGCGGACCGGCTTGCGAGGATGCGGCGGTGACCGAGCGCATCCCCCTGGTGATCGACACCGACCCCGGCATCGACGACGCCCTCGCCATCCTGCTGGCCCTGGCCAGCCCGGAGGTGGACCTGCGGCTGGTCACCACGGTGCACGGCAACGTGGAGCTGGCGCAGGTCACCGAGAACGCCCTGCGGGTGCTGCACCTGGCCGGGCGCTCCGACGTGCCGGTGGCCGCGGGCGCCCGCGCCTCGCTGGTCCACCCACAGCCGGAGCGGGCCGGCCACGTGCACGGCGTCGCCGGGCTCGGCGGCGTCGAGCTGCCGCCCTCCCCCGCGGTCGTCGACCCCCGCCCCGCGGTCGTCGCCCTGGCCGAGACGCTGCTGGCCGCGAGCACGCCGGTGACGGTGGCCGCGATCGGCCCGCTCACGAACCTCGCGCTGCTGCTGGCCGTGTACCCGGAGGCCGCGGAGCGCATCGGGCGGCTCGTCGTCATGGGCGGTTCCGCCTCCCGCGGGGGCAACGTCACCGCCGCCGCGGAGTTCAACATCTGGTCCGACCCGGAGGCGGCGCAGGCCGTCCTCTGCTCCTCGGTGCCCGCCGTCCTGGTCGGCCTGGACGTCACGCTGCCCACCGTCCTCACCGAGGAGGGGATCGCCCGCTTCGCCGGTGCGGGCCCGGTCGGCCGCAGCGCGGCGGCGATCCTGCAGCAGTACGTGGACCACGCCCGGGACGCGTACGGCACCGCGGGCGTCGTCGTGCACGACGCCCTGGCGCTCACCGAGGCCATCGCCCCGGGCACCCTGGGCACCGTCCGGCGCGACGTCGTCGTCGACACCACGCTGGGCGCCGGCCGGGGGCAGACCCTGGTGGACCGCCGGGCGGTCTCGGGGTCCGCGACGGCGGTCGAGGTGGCCGAGACGGTCGACAGCGCCGCCGCCGTCGAGTTCCTGGTCTCCCGGCTGGCGCGGCTGGACGGCTGACTAGCGGCGCGCCTGCGTGCCCGCGACGATGCCGGCGGCGATGTCGCGCAGCTTGCGGTTGTAGCGCTGCGATGCCTGGCGCAGCACCTCGAAGGCCCGATCGGCGTCGATCCCCTGCTGGGCCATCAGCACGCCCTTGGCCTGCTCGATGACCGCGCGCGACTCCATGGCGATCCGCATGTTGCGGGCCTGCTCGGTCATCTGCGCGTGCGCGTCGGCATTGGCGACGGCGACCGCGATGCTCTCGGCCACCCCGAGGGCGGCGGCCAGCGACCCGGGGTGGGCGAACGCCGCGGGCCGGGTCGAGTACGCGTTCAGGGCGCCGATGCTCGACCCCTGGTAGGGCAGCGGCACCGACAGCGAGCTGCGGACAGGGGTCGCGCGCACGCGGGCCACGTAGGCGGGCCACCGCTCCTCGGTGCGCACGTCGTCGATCCGCAGGACGACGCCGCCACGGCCGGCGTCCAGGCAGGGACCGCTGTCCTCGGCGTACTGCAGCTCGTCGGCCGCCAGCGCCATCTCGCCGCGGTAGCCGGCCGTGAAGGCCTTGTCGCCGCGGACCAGCGTCGTGGAGACGGCGTCGGCGCCGGGGACGGCCCGGGCCGCGATCGTGGTGATCTCGGTGAGCACCTCGGTCAGCTCCCGGCCGCCCAGGGTCACCCGGGCGAGCTCGCGAAGGACGTCGTCCACCGGCACAGTCTGCCCGGCGGGACCCGCACCGGTCGCCCCCCTTCGCGCGTGGCGTCCCCATCGGTCAGGATGGTGCGATCCGGGCCGGGTCCCGGGGTACCCGCGGAGCAGACGCGAGAGGACGAGATGGCCGACGAGCTGGCCCCCGACGCGTGGCCGACCGCGCCCGTCCCCTCCGTCCCCGGTGACGTCTGGCACTGGCAGCTGGAAGCCATGCACGTGGTGTCCCGCGTGCGCACCGATCTGCGCGCGCGGATCGCCCACCCGTCGGTCTCCGCCGCCTCGACCGAGGACGCCCGGGACGGGCTGCTCCTGGTGTTCGAGGAGCTGGCGTCCAACGCGCTGCGGCACGGCGGGGGCGACGTGCGGGCCCTGGTCGTCGCCGGCCCCGCCGGCTGGCTGCTCGACCTCAGCGACGAGGCACCCGACCGCCCGCCCGTGCCGGCCGTCGACCGGGACCCGGCGCTGGGCGGGATGGGCCTGCACCTCGTCGCGCAGCTCTCCACCGCCTACGGCTGGGAGGAGCGGCCGGGCCGCAAGCACGTCTGGGCGCTGCTGCCCTCGGGGCGGGAGGCCGTCGAGGGGCTGCGCGACCGGCTGCCCGAGCAGCGCTCACCCGGCCTCCACCGGGACTGACGGAGGACCCCCTCCTCCTCACCCCTCGCACGCTCGGGGCGAGCCTCCGGAGGGGGCCGTCCCAGCACCTCACCAGGCGCGGTCGGCCCGGTGCACCGTCCCTGCAGCCGTGCCATGCCGCGGCTCTTCGTCCGGCGGTCCGGCTGGACCCGGGAAGCCCCGCCCCAGCGCATCACCGCGCGGCGCGGGTCACCGCCGCGCAGAACCGGGCGGCATCGGCGTGCACCGCGGCCATCGGTGCCAGCAGCTCCTCCTCCGCCACCGCGCGCACGGCCGCGCGCAACCGGCGGTCGGCCGCTCGCCCCCGTCGTCGCGCCCGCATCGCCACGAACGGGCGGCACACCAGGGCGAACAGCAGGCCGGCGAGCAGCCCACCGCCCAGCAGCAGCGTGGGCAGCGGCAGCCCCTCGACCCGGGGCAGCGGGACGACGCCGTCGAGCTGGAGGAACCCGAGCGCGACCAGGGCCAGCAGCCACAGCGCACCCACCAGGGCGGTGGCCAGGAGGAGCCACTGCAGCCCCGCAGCGGCCCGCTGCCAGAGCGGCACCCGGTCGGGCCCCAGATCGGCCCCGCCGACCGCCCGGTCCAGCGCGTCGGCCAGCCGGTCCTCGGAGACCTCGGCGGTGCGCCGCAGCTCCTCGCGCCACGCCGGCGCCAGCCCTTCTCCGACGGCGTCGCGCGCCTCGCGGACGGCGGTCGCCATGCGGGCCCGTTCCACCGCGCCGGCCGGGGGCAGCGACGTGCGGGCCCGCTCGTCCCCCAGGTGCAGCCGCCCCAGCGGATCGGGGCGCAGGGTGCGCGTCCAGCGCAGCAGGGGCCAGCCGGTGCGCCCGGCGCCCTCCCGCCGGGTCGACCGCTCGACGGCGGCGGTCACGGTGGGCACCCCGGCCGCGCGGGCCAGCGCGTCGGTGAGGCCGTCGGTCGGCTCCCGGGCCGGGTCGTCGGCGGCACCGGCCCGCCCCCACCACCGCGACCCACCGGCCGGGGTGGGCGGGCAGTGCGCCGCGAGCTCCGCGGCGCTGCCGCGGACGTCGGCGAGCAGCCGCTCCCCAGCCGCCCGGCGGTCACCCACCCGTCGGGCCAGCTCACCGCGCAGCTCGGCCAGCCCCGCTCCCGTGCGACCGGACACCGCCAGCAGGGGGGTCGCGGCCAGCCCTTCGCGGTCGAGCAGGCCGCGCAGGTCGGCCAGGCAGGCGCGGGCCGCGGCGTCGTCGAGCCGGTCGACCTGGTTGAGCACGACGAGCAGCACGCCCGCGTGGCCCGCCAGCGGCGCCAGGTACCGCTCGTGCACGGCGGCATCGGCGTACTTCTGCGGGTCGAGCACCCAGACGAGGACGTCGACCAGCTCCACCAGCCGGTCGACCTCCAGCCGGTGCTCCAGCCGCACGCTGTCGTGGTCGGGGAGGTCGAGCAGGACCAGCCCGTCGAGCGCCGGCTCGGGCTCGTGGCGGTGCCGCCGCGGCACCTCGAGCCAGTCGAGCAGCCGGTCGGCGCCGTCCTCGGCCGCGCCCCACACGGTGGCGTGCGCGACGCCGGTCGTGGGACGCCGCACCCCCGGGGTGCTCACCTCGCTGCCGGACAGCGCGTTGAACAGGGTGGACTTGCCGCTGCCCGTCGCCCCGGCCAGCGCGACCACGGTGGCGTCCCCGAGCGCCTCGCGCGCCCCGGCCTTGGCCAGCACCGCCCTGGCCCGCGCCACCTCCGGCACCGCCAGCTGCCCGTCGGCCACCTCGACCGCCTCGCGCAGCGCGGCCAGCCGGTCGGCCAGCGCTCCTCCCGCACGCCTCATGCCCGGCGTGCCTCGACGAGGGCACCGGCGGCCAGCCGCAGGTCGTCGGCGGCCTGCGGCGCCGGCGCCGCCGCGTCCAGGAGGCCGTCGAAGCGGTCCTGCTCGTACCGCAGCAGCGCCTCGGCCCGCTCCTCCAGGTCGGCCCGCGCCCGCTCGGCCAGCGACCGCACCGCGGCGTCGCCGAACACCGCCTCCAGCACGCGCTGGCCGACCGCAGTGGTGCCGCCGGCGACCGCCACCTCCCCGCCGAGGAGCCCACCGGTCTGGGCGAAGACCGCCACCATCACCACCGCGCCGGTCCCGCTGACGCCCCAGGAGAGCAGCCGGGCCCGCGAGCGCTTGTCGGCGCCCTCGTCGCGCACCAGGTCCAGCACCGTGCCCTGCCAGTCGCGCACCTGCGCCGCGGCGGCCTCCGGGAAGTCGGGCGACGCGGCGGCGAGCTCCTGCTCCCGGTCGCCCAGCAGCCCTGGTCCGGCCGGGAGCGCACGCCACGCCGTGACCGTCCGCTCCGCGGCCCGGTCCGCCTCGGCCCGCAGCAGGTGCTCGACGCTGCTCTCCAGCGCGCCCTGCAGGCTCTCGGCCGGGGCCGGGCGCCCGGTCAGCGCCGCGGTGACGCGGTCGCGCACCCGGCCGACGCGATTCTGCAGCGTGCGCATCCACTCCCCGGTGCCGACGAACTCCTGCCAGCGGGCGAGCACCTCGCCGCGCAGCAGGCTGCCGCTGCGGACCCCCTGGTCGATCCCGTCGCGCGCCCCGTCGTACGCGGCCGCGGCCGCTCCGTGCAGCGCCCCGGCCGCGGCCAGCTGCTCCTCCACGGCCAGGGCCACGGTGGCGGTGCGCTCCTGCAGGCTGTCCAGCGCCCCGGCGAGGGTCTGCCGGACGACGGCCGCCCGCTGCTCCTGGTCGGCGGCCAGCCCGTGCAGCCAGCTCCGCAGCGGCGCCACCTGCTCCTCGGGCAGCCGGCCGTCCTGCAGCGGCCGCTCCTCGACCACGAACAGCCGGGCGGCGGCGAGGCCGGCGCCCCGCAGCATCGCCGCGAGGTCGTCGGCGACCTCGGTGGCGGCCTCCGGCGGAACCCGGTCCAGCACGACGGCCAGCGCCGTCCCCCGCTGCTCGGCGGTGCGCAGCAGGTCCCACGGCACGGCGTCGGCGTAGCGGGCCGCGGTGGTCACGAAGACCCAGAGGTCGGCGGCGGCCAGCAGCTGGCCGGCGAGGTCGCGGTTGCTCGCCACCACCGAGTCGACGTCGGGAGCGTCGAGCACGGCCAGCCCCGCTGGCACATCGTCACGGGGGACCAGCTGCAGCGTCCCGGGGCCGCCGCTCCCGCCGGTGACCCGCGCCAGCCCCGGCAGCACCCGGTCACCGGAGAAGCTCCCGGCGTCGGCGCGGGCGCAGACGAGCACCGGGGCGCGGGTGGTGGGGCGCAGCACGCCGGCGGTGGTGACCGGAGCGCCGACCATGCTGTTGACCAGCGTGGACTTGCCGGCGCCGGTGGAGCCGCCGACGACGACGAGCAGCGGGGCGTCCAGGTCGCGCAACCGGGGCAGCAGGTAGTCGTCGATCTGGTCGGTGATGCCCCGGGCGGTCCGGACGGCCTCGTCGCGGCTCGCCGTCGCCAGGGCCAGCGGTGCGGCGGCCACCCGGTCGCGGAGCACCGTGAGGGCCTCGGTCAGACGCGGCGGCGACGGGATCACGCCTGCTGCTCTGCCCCGGGAGGCGGCCGGCTACCCGCCGGTTTCCCCCGGGTCACTCCGCCATCCGCGCACGCTCCTCGCGCAGCGCCTGGAACACCCGCCGCCGGACCCGGTCCTGCTCCTTCTCGGCGATGTCGACGAACCGGATGCTCATCACCCAGCGCGCCCCCCGGGCCTGGATGCGGATGATCTCGCCGCGCGACACCAGCGGACCGTCCTCGAGGCGGACGGTCAGCCCCATCGTCGTCCCGGCGTCCGGCACCACGCCGAAGCCCTCGAAGTGGACGCGCATGCCGGCCTCGCTGAGGTCCAGCGTCTCGCCCGTGAGGTCCACCCCGCCGAGAGCACCCTCCACCGGCACCGTCACGCGGCCGCGCACCGCCGCCCGCCGCTGGCTGTGCTCGGCGGGCCCGGTCGTCGTGAGCCGCCAGCGCACGACCGCGCCCGTCTGGACGTCCAGCACCTCGGCCGGCAGCATGCGGTGGCCGCTCTCGGTGCGCCAGTAGACCTCGACGACGTCGCCGGGGTTCACGACCGTGCCCTCCACGAACTCGCTCGCCGACGGCCGGACGGAGAGCACGCCGGCGTGGACCACCTCCACCCGGGCGCTGACGGCGACGTTGGTGCCGCCCAGCCGCACCTCGGCCTCGCTCTGCTCCGCCGGGTGGTCGACGCCGGGAACGCTGGTCATGGTCCTCTTTCGATCATCCGGTGCTCGGCCGGCGACCTCCCGGTCGCCCGTCCGCGCGGGAACGGTAACCGCCGTCGGCGGGCGCCGGGCGGCAGGGGAGCGTGACGCGCCGGGATGGACCGGTCCCGCTCAGCGGGCCGGTTGCGGCTCGGTCGCCCCGGGCGGCGCGAGCCCGGCCCCGACGGCGTTCCGGGTGGTCTTGGCCCGGTAGAGCTGCTCGTCCGCCCGGGACATCAGCTCGAGGGGGTAGGCGTCGTCGCCGGCCGCCGTCGCCACCCCGAGGGAGAGGCTGAGCTCCGCGGCGTCGAAGCCGGCGGGCTGCAGCAGCCGGGCCTCGCGCCGGAGCTGCTCGGCCAGCGCGGTCGCGCGCGCCTGGTCCGCCCCCGGCATGAGGACGGCGAGCTCGTCACCACCGAGCCGGGCGACCAGGTCCCCACCGCGCACGCGGGCCGACAGCAGCCCGGCGACCGCGCGCAGCGCGTCGTCCCCTCCGCCGTGCCCGTACCGGTCGTTGACCTCCTTGAAGTGGTCCAGGTCGACCAGCACCACGCTGAGCACGTCTCCCCGCTGGCGGGCGCGGGCGCACAGTTCCGCCAGCTCGGCGTCCCACCGGCGGCGGTTGGCCAGGCCGGTGAGAGGGTCCTCGTGGCTGAGCCGCTCCAGCTGGGCCAGCAGCACCCCGGTCCGCTGCTGCTCACGCTCCAGCCGGACCCGGGTGTGCAGCTCCCGGCTGTCCAGCGCGTAGCGCCGCAGGTGGGCGAGCACCGCGATCAGCGAGGCGCTGGCGAGGTAGACGGTCACCGCGAGCAGGTCTCCGGGCGACAGCCCGTCCTCGACGGTGACCGAAGCGAGCCCGAGGGCGGCCCAGGAGACGGCGACCAGCGCGACGGTCCAGCGCGGGCGGGCCACCAGGACGCAGCCGCTGCCGTAGATCGCGAGGGTGAAGCCGAGCAGGTGGTACCGGGGGTCGTCCGAGCGCGTGACCATCCAGGCGACCTCCGCCTGCACGACCGCCAGGACGAGGAACGTCAGAAGCTCGGGACGCCGGCGGCCCAGCGGGAGCCGCCACAGCGCGAGCAGGGCGAGCAGCATCGGGATCTCGCAGAGCAGCCGGACCGTGAGGAAGGTGCCGGCGCTGCTGCCCTCGGTCACCAGGTCGACCAGCGACCACAGGGGCACGACGACCACGGCCACCCAGCCGACGAGCAGCCCGGCGGTGCGAGCCCGTTCCGCACGCTCCTCGGCCAGTCCGGGGATCGCCCGCGCCAGCTGCGACGCCGACGCCACCCGGCGCCGTCCCGCCCCGCCCTCGGCACCGGCGGCGGACGCCGGCGAGGGCAGCACGTCGCCTCGGCGGAGCATGGCCACCAGGCGCTCGGTCAGGGAGAACGGCACTGTTCTGCGATCGGCACGGCGAGCCGTTTCCTGAACGGCTCGCACCCGGTTCACCCCCGCGGGTGAACCGGGCGGGGGCACCGTGTTCGGACGGCGGTCAGCCGCGGCGCGCGGTGAACCCGGCGACGAAGTCCCGGAGGCTGCGGGTGGGCCGCAGCCAGGCACCGTCCGGCGGGAGCGCGTCCAGGCGGACCCGGTCGAGGGGCTCGACGAACGCCCCCGGCACGTCCTCGATGTCGATGAACTCCAGCAGGTCCGAGCCGATCGCATAACCGGCCACCTCGCTGAAGGCGACGACGACGACCTGCGTCCCCTGGCGGGCGAGGTCCTCCAGCGGCTCGGCGAAGTTCCGGCCGTCACCGGAGAAGACCACCAGCCGCCGCAGCTGGTGGCTGTGCCGGCGGACGGCGATGTGGTCGAGCATGTCCTGGTCGATGTCGTCGTCCGGCTGGGTCTTCGGCCGGGCGAACACCGAGTAGCCGAATCCGCGCAGCGCCTCCACCCAGCGCTGCAGCGATCCCGGCTGCGGGGGGATGTTGGCGAAGACGCACGCCTCGACATCGGAGGAGTCCGGCGCACCCGGATCGCCGGCGCCCTCGACGAACCAGGCCGCGATCGCGTCGAACCGCGGCCGCGAGGCCGCCGTCGGGCGGGCACCGATCACCGTCGACAGGGTCATGTCGATGTTCGGGGCGTCCCAGATCAGCAGGTCCAGGGCGGGACGCGACCGGCCGTCGTCGACGGGGCCGGCCGGCTGCTCGGCGGGCGCGGGCACGGCCTCGGAGGTGTCCAGCACGGGGACAGTCTGCCCGGGCCCGGCGACGGGCGTCGCCGGGGGCGGCGCCTGGAGCGTTCCGGCGGGGGGTGGCGGACCGGCCGGCGCCGTCGCCCGGCGGCCGGGACGGCGGAGGTTCACCCGGGCGCGGGGACGGCGTGGCCGGCGATCGCCAGGGCGCACAGGTCCCCTCCGGCCTGCTGCACCTCGCGGACCCAGCCGGGCAGCCGGTCGGCGGGCATCGGGTGGCCCAGCAGCCAGCCCTGCGCCAGGTCGCAGCCGGCCTCGCGCACCATCCGCAGGTGCTCGGGGGTCTCGATCCCCTCGGCCACGGAGCTGATGCCCAGCGTGCGGGTGAGCCCGACGATGGCCGCGAGCACCGCACCGGTGTCGCCGGCCGCCACCCGCTCGGCGGCGGCGAGCAGCGAGCGGTCGATCTTGAGCGTGCCGATGGGGAGCGCGAACAGCTGGGCCAGGGAGGACCACCCGGTGCCGAAGTCGTCGATCGCCACGCGGACGCCGAAGCCGCGCAGCACCGACAGCTGGTCCTCCGCCCGCGTCGGGTCCTCGGCCACGCTGGTCTCGGTGAGCTCCAGCACCAGCTGGTCGGCCGGGAGGCCGGAGCTCTGCAGGGCCAGTCGCACGTCGCGCACCAGCGTCTCGGCGGAGAAGTGCCGGGCGCTGACGTTCACCGACATGCGCAGGGAGAGCCCCTCGGCGGCCCACTCCGCCGCCTTGCGGGTGGTCTCGCGGAGCAGCCAGCGGGTGATCGGGATGATCTGCCCGGTCTCCTCGGCCACGGACAGGAAGGTGTCCGGCGACAGCAGCCCGCGCTCGGGGTGCTGCCAGCGGACCAGCGCCTCGACGCCCTCGATCTGCCCGGTGTCCAGCCGGACGACGGGCTGGTAGTGCACCACCAGCTGGTCGATGGCGTCACCCCGCAGCCGGGTGGCCACCTCCAGCCGCCACCGGGCCGCCTCCCGCAACGCGGGGGAGAACAGGTGGACCCGGTCCCGCCCCGAGCTCTTGGCGGCGAACATCGCGGCGTCCGCATCGCTGAGCAGGTGGTGCGCGTCGCGGACCTCCTGCCGGGCCACCGCCACGCCGACGCTGGCGCTGAGCGGCACGGAGATCTCCCCGGCGAGGAAGGGCCGGCCGAACGCGGTCTGCAGCCGGAAGGCCAGGGCAGCGGCCTCCGAGGCGTCGCACCCGCGCGCCAGGACCACGAACTGGTCGGCGCCCAGGCGGGCCACGGCGTCGCCCGGGCGGAGCTGCTCGGAGAGCCGGCCGCCCACCTGGCGCAGCAGCTCGTCACCGATCTGGTGGCCCAGGGAGTCGTTGACGGTCTTGAAGGCGTCGAGGTCGATGACGAGCAGTGCGACTCCGGCCTGGTGGTCGGCGGCCAGCGCCTCGCCGGTGAGCTCGAGCAGCCTGGAGCGGTTGGGCAGCCCGGTGAGGTCGTCGTGCTGCGCCTTCCACAGCAGGTCCTGCCGGGCGCGCACCTGGTCGGTGACGTCGTTGTGGGTGATGACGACCCGGCCCTCGCGGTCGACCCGCGTCGCCTGCAGGTGGAACCAGGCGGCACCGCGCCGGGTCTGGCAGGAGTAGTCGTAGGAGAACGTGCGCCCGTCCGACCGCGCGGTGTCGGTCATCAGCGCCCGCAGCCCCTCGGCCAGCCCGGCGTGCTCCCGGGGAGCCAGTCCCCGGGTCATGATCGTAAGGTAGTCCTCGCCCTCCCGGCCCGGCCACGAGACCGCCGGGAGCAGCTCCTCGCTGCTGCGCACCCACGCCCCGTTGGTGGACAGGATCCGCCCGTCCGGCCCGATCAGGACGGTGGGCGAGGGCAGGGCCTCCAGCACCGCGGTGAGGCCGCGGATCTGGGCGTCGCGTTGCTGGTCGGTGCGGCGGCGGACGTCGATGTCGCGGAAGAGGACGGCGGCGCCGGCCGGATCGGGGAACATCCGGACCTCGTACCAGCGCCCCGTCGGCTCGTAGAAGAAGTGGAACTCCCGTGGCCGGCCGTCCGCGAGGAGCTGGCGGTACTGCTCCTCGGCGAGCGAGCCGCGCAGGGCCGGGAAGGCGTCGCGGGCGTCCTGGCCGAGCAGTTCGTCGGCCCGGCGCCCGAGGAGCCGCTCGGCCGCCTCGTTGAGGTAGGCGAAGCATCCCCGCGTGTCCAGGCGGTAGACCGCGTCGGGCACGCCGCTCAACGGGTCGGGCCGGATCCCGAGGGACCGGTCGTCGCCTGGTTGCACGCTGCCCGCTCTCGTCCAGTGGTCGTCCGGTCCGCTTCCGCAGACGCCGGGGACACGGACCGCTCGTGAAGAACACGGGCAGCACGTGAGCCGTCCCCGAGGGTAATAGCCCGGAGCCCGCCTCAGGGAGCCGCGACCTCGGATCGCCGGACGATCTCGGCGACGGCGGTGCCGGCGGGCAGGGTGCCGAGGACCGCGCCGGACTCTCCGCCCAGGCGAGAGGCGCAGAAGGCGTCCGCGACCGGGGCCGGTGCGTGGCGCAGCAGCAGCGAGCCCTGCAGGCAGAGCGCCAGCGACCCGGCGATCCGCCGGGCACGGAAGGGCAGCCCGTCCCGGTCACCCAGCTCGGCCGACAGCCGCTTGACCGCGTCGTCGTACCGGCGGTCCGCTCCCCGGGCCAGCTCCAGCTCCGCGGTGACGGCGGCCAGCGACTCCGAGGAGCGCCCCAGCGCCCGCAGGACGTCGAGGGCGATGACGTTGCCCGAGCCCTCCCAGATGGAGTTCAGCGGCGCCTGCCGGTAGAGGCGGGGCAACCCGGACTCCTCCACGTAGCCGTTGCCGCCCAGCACCTCCATCGCCTCCGCGACCACCCCCGGGGTGCGCTTGCACACCCAGTACTTGGCGACCGCCCCCGCCAGCCGCAGGAAGGCCGCCTCGCCGGCGTCCACCGCGGCGGCCAGCCGGATGGCCAGCGCCTTGGCGGGCTCGCTCTCGAGCGCGAGGTCGGCGAGCACGTTCTGCATCAGCGGCTGGTCGGCCAGCAGCGCGCCGAACGCGTGCCGGTGCCGGGCGTGGTGACCCGCCTGCGTCAGCGCCGCCCGGATCGTGGCCGCCGAGCCGAGCACGCAGTCCAGCCGGGTCATGTTGACCATCTCGATGATCGCCGGGACACCCCGCCCGGGCTCGCCGACCAGCCACCCGGTCGTCCCGTCGAACTCCACCTCGCTGGAGGCGTTGGCGCGGTCGCCCAGCTTGTCCTTGAGCCGCTGCAGCCGGAAGACGTTGGGGGTGCCGTCGGGGAGCACGCGGGGGACGAGGAAGCAGGAGACCCCTCCTCGAGCTGGGCGAGGACGAGGAACAGGTCGCTCATCGGCGCGCTGGTGAACCACTTGTGCCCGGTGAGCCGGTAGCTGCCGTCGGGCTGGGCGACGGCACCGTAATCCGGTCCGGCACGGGATCGTGCTCCCCGTTCCGCCGGCGAGCTGCTCGAGCGTGCAGGCGGCGGGCCGGCGGCGCGTACGGCGTCAGGCCGCCGGGCCGCCCAGCAGCAGCCGGCGGAGCAGGTGCAGCGCCATGGTGACGGAGCGTTCCCGCACGGTCGATCGGCCGCCCGGCAGCGCGAGGGAGCGCGCCTCCACCCCCTCGGGGCCGACGACGCACAGGTGGACCGTCCCGACGGGCTTGGTCTCCGTGCCACCTCCGGGGCCGGCGATGCCGGTGATGCCCACCCCGATGTCGGCGCCGAAGCGCCCGCGGGCTCCGTCGGCGAGGGCACGCGCCACCTGCGGGCTGACCGCGCCGTGCTCGGCCAGCAGCGCGCCGGGAACCCCGAGGAGCGCCTCCTTCGCCCCGTCGGCGTAGGCCGTCACCCCGCCCAGCACGGCGGCGGAGGCGCCGGGCCGCTCGGTGAGGCGGGCGACGAGCAGCCCGCCGGTGCAGGACTCCGCGGTGGCGATCGTCAGGCCCCGCTCGGTGAGCGCGGTGGCCACCAGCTCGTCGAGGGTGGGGCCGGTGGAGAACAGCGTGTCGGCGTAGCGCTCGCCCAGCCGGGCCGCGAACCGGTCGTAGGCCGGCTGCGCCGCGGCGGGGAAGCGGGTGACGATCTCCAGCTCCCCGTCCCGGAGGCACGTGGTGATCTCCAGGCCGCCGAGCTCGGGTTCGAGCTCGCGCAGCGTGGCGGCCAGCTGGGCCTCGAGCGTGCCCCACAGCCGCAGGGTCTCCTGCCGCAGCTCCGCGGCGCCCGCCAGCGCCGCCCGGGTCGGAGCCGCGGCGACGGCCGCGGGCCACATGCCCCGAAGCTCGCCCGGGGGTCCGGGCAGCACGACCACCGGCGGCCCGGTCCGGCCCGGCGCGGGCGGGACGACCAGGCCCGGCGCGGTTCCCACCGGCTCCAGCACGGTGGCCCCTTCGGGGACCAGGGCCTGCTTGCGCACCCCCGCCGCGGTGGACGCCGGGTCGGCGCGCCAGCCCCGGCGGGCCATCAGCCGCTCGACGATCCGGCCGATCCGCTGCTCCAGCGCGGCGTCCACCGCCGAGGCGCGGCCCTGGAAGCCACCCACCACCTGGGCGGTCAGGTCGTCGGCGGTGGGCCCCAGCCCGCCGGTGGTGATGAGCAGGTCGGCGCCGGTGCCGGCCAGGAAGGACAGCGCGGCCACGAGGTCCTCGGAGCGGTCGCCGACCACGACGACGTGCCCGACGTCGACGCCGAGCCGGCGCAGCTGCTCGGCCAGCCAGGGACCGTTGCGATCGGCCACCCGTCCGGTGAGCACCTCGGTCCCCGTGACGACGATCCCAGCGCGCGTGACCACGGATCGACCCTAGGCGCGGCGGACCGCTCCGGCAGGTGCGGCCCGTTCCCCCGGGTGGCGCGCGGACGGGCCGGCCGGGCGGCGCTAGCGTGCGGGACGACCGCACCGACCGGTGGTCCCGCCGGAGCCGACCTGGAGGCACCCGTGAGCACGCCGTCCGAACCGCAGTCCCCCACCGCGGGCACCGGTCCCGCCCAGTCGTCGACCCAGGAGATCCCGGTGGTCACGCCGGCGTCCGGCACGCCGACGACGGTGCAGCAGCTCCCGCCCCCCTCGGCTCCCGTCCACCCGCCCGCGGCGCCGAGCGGACCGCTCACCACGCCGACCGCCGCGTCGGCCGGGGAGGCCCAGCCCACCGGCCCGGTCGACTTCGTCCCCGGTCTGCCCGGCGTCGGCGCCCCGCCTCCCCCGGCGGCCGGCGCCGCCACCGAGCTCCCCCGTGCCCCCCGTGACCGGACGGCGCTCGTCGGCGCCGGGCTGGTGGCGCTGTCCCTGGTGCTGCTCCAGCTCGCCCTGTTCCTGCGCTTCGGCACGGAGCCGGCCTGGTCCGCCACCCCGCTGTGGTCGGCCTTCGCCACGGTCTGCGTCGTGCTGGGGCTGGCCGCGTTCGCGGGTCTGCTGCCCGTCGGCCGGCGGCTGGACCACCGGACCGGGTGGCGGGTGGCGGCCGGCGGTCTCGGCGGCCTGGCGGTCTTCTGGGTGCTGGTGGTGCTGCCCGACGCGGGCACCGACCGGGGTTTCCTGCACACGGCCGCGCTCGGCGCTCTCGGCGGGGCGCTGTGGCTGGCCGCGGGCCAGGAGCACCGGCCGACCGAGGACGCGGCGCCGGCCCGCGGCTGATCCGCTAGCCGCGGCCCCGGCCGTTGCCGCCCGCATTGCCGTTCCCGCTCGCGCTGCCGTTCCCGCCCGCGTTGCCGTTCCCGCCCGCATTGCCGTTCCCGCCCGCGTTGCCGTTCCCGCCCGCGTTGCCGTTGCCGCCCGCATTGCCGTTCCCGCCCGCGCTGCCGTTCCCGCCGGCCTCGGCGGGCGCGCCGTCGGCCCCGGCCCCGACCGGCACCGGGGCGGGGACCACGGGGCCCGGGTCGGCCGGTGCCGGGGCGGGCTGTGGCTCGGGGCCCGGCTCGGGTTCCGGTGGCGCGACCGCGTAGGTGACCGTGACGACGGTGCCCGGGGCGACCGCACCCACCGGCGCGAGGGCCAGCACGTGGTCAGGGGGGACGGCGGCGCTCTCCCGGCCGACGAGGTGGACGCCCAGGCCCGCGGCGGCCAGTTCCCCCTCCACCTCGACGACCGGCCGGCCGACGAAGTCGGCGGCGGCGAGCAGGACCGGCTCCGCGGCGTCGCTGGTACCCGTACCGGGATCCGCCGGGGCGTCACCCCACACCTGCAGGGCGGCGATGGCCAGGCCGGCGCCGAGCACCAGCGCGGTCAGAGGCGCGAGGAGGCGCCGCAGCGGCCGCGGTGCGACCGCCCGCGCGGCCAGGGGCCGCGTGCCGGACGGCGGCGCGACCGGCGGAGCGACCGGCGGCAGCGGCCGGCCGGCCCGCACGTCGTCGACGGCGTCCCGGAACGCGGCCCCGTCGGGGAACCGCTCGGCCGGGTCCTTCAGCAGCGCACGGTCGATGAGCGTGCGCACCGCGTCGGGCACGTCGGCGGGCAACGGGGGCGGCGGCTCCCGGAGCTGGCGCAGCGCGATCTGCACCGGGTTGTCGCCGTCGAAGGCGCGGTGCCCGGCCAGGCACTCGTACCCGATCATGCCCAGCGCGTAGACGTCGCTGGGCGGGCCGGCCTTGCTGCCACCGGCCTGCTCCGGGGAGAGGTAGTGGGCGGTGCCGACCACCTGCCCGGTCTGGGTGAGCGGTGCGCTGGCCGCGGACCAGGCGATGCCGAAGTCGGTGATCCGCACGATCCCGTCGGCACCGACCAGCACGTTGCCCGGTTTGACGTCCCGGTGCACCAGGCCTGCCGCGTGCGCCGCGGCCAGGCCGGCCGCCGCCTGGCGCAGCACGTCGAGCGTGCGGTCGACCGCGAGCCGTCCCTCCCGCTCGAGCACCGCGGCCAGCGACTCGCCCTCGACCAGTTCCATGACGAGGAAGGCCAGGGCCTCGCCGTCGGTGTCGGTGGACTCCCCGTAGTCGAACAGGGCCGCGACGTTGCGGTGGGTCAGCAGGGCGCTGTGCCGGGCCTCCGCGCGAAACCGGGCCAGGAACGTGGGGTCGCCGGTGTACTCGCTGCGCAGCACCTTCACCGCCACGGGCCGGTCGAGGACGACGTCCCGCCCGCGCCAGACCTGACCCATGCCGCCGGTCGCGAGCAGCGAGAGCAGCTCGTAGCGGCCACCGAGGAGGCGCGGGGACAGCGGCCGCTGCCGCGGGGTCACGGTTCCGGGGACGGGCTCGTCGAGGTGGGGGTGGGGGACCCGCTCGTCTGGCTGGGCGACGACGTCGTGGGCGTCGTCGTCGTCGGCGTCGGCGTCTGCGTCGTCGTCGGCGTGGTGCTCGTCTCCTCCGGCTGCCCGGTGGTCGTGGTGGGCGACGCCGGGAGCGGAGGCGTCGTCGTCACCGTCGGCGCCGAGGTGCTGGCCGGAGGTGTCGTCGGCTCCGTGCGCGACGTGCTCGGCGGGACGACGCGGTCGACGGCGGCGCCGGTCACCACCGGCTCGCGCGGCCGCTCGCCCTGCTCCGGGGCGGTGGCGTACCGCACGACCACCTGGTCGCCGGCACGGAGCGGGCGGCCGGCGGGCTCCACGCCGGTCACCCGGCCCGCGCGGACGTCGTCGCGCGTCTCGGCTCGGACGGTGACCGTCAGCCCGAGGTCGGCCAGCCGCTCGGCGACCTCGCCCACCGGCCGGCCCAGGTAGTCCTCCAGGGCCAGCACGATGCTGCCGGCGATGCGCTCCTCGGCCGCCGCGGCCGTGCTCGGCGAGCTGCCCTGGGTCAGCGTCTGCAGCAGGGTGGCGGTGATCCCCGCGCCGGCCAGCAGCCCGATGAGCGGCAGCAGCACGACCGCCAGCCGGCCGCGCCGCCGCGCCACCGGCGGGCGGGTGGCCCGCGGGCCGGTGGTCGACGCCCCGGCGCGGCGAGCCGGCGCCGCCCGGCGACGTCGCGGCACCACGCCGACCTCGACCGTGCCCGGGTCCGGTTGCCGACCGGCGCGGACCTCGGCGACGGCCGCGGCGAAGCTGGCGCCGTCGGGGAAGCGCGCCTCGGGATCCTTGACCAGCGCCCGGCCGATCAGCGTCCGGACGCCGGGGGGCAGCGCCCCGGACAGGGGCTCCGGCTCCTGCTGCACCTGCTTGAGGGCGATCGTGACGGCGTTGTCGCCGTCGAAGGCCGGGTGCCCGGTCAGGCACTCGTAACCGATCAGACCGAGGGCGTAGACGTCGCTGGCCGGGGTCGCGTGCCGGCCCTCGGCCTGCTCGGGGGAGAGGTACTGCGGCGTGCCGATGACCTGCCCGGTGCGGGTCAGCGCGACGCTGCGCGCGGACCAGGCGATGCCGAAGTCGGTGATCTTCACCGTCCCGTCCGGGCGGACGAGGATGTTGCCGGGCTTGACGTCACGGTGCACGAGGCCACGACGGTGCGCCTCCGCCAGCGCCGCCGCGGTCTGCCCGAGCAGTGACAGCGTCGTCTCGGCGTCCAGCGCGCCCTCCCGGCGCAGCAACGCCGAGAGCGGCTCCCCCTCCACCAGCTCCATCACCAGGTAGGCGAGGGTCTCCCCCGATCCGTCCCGGGCGGTCTCCTCGCCGTAGTCGAAGACGGCGGCGATGTTGGGGTGGTTCAGCGCGGCGGCGTGCTGGGCCTCCGCGCGGAACCGGGCGACGAAGGTGGGGTCGCCGGTGTACTCGCTGCGCAGGACCTTCACGGCGACCGGGCGGTGCAGGGCGACGTCGAGCCCCCGCCAGACCTGGCCCATCCCACCGGTGGCGATCAGCTGCTGCAGTTCGTAGCGGTCACCCAGGCACCGGCGTCCTGGTTCCACCACGGGGGTCACTCCTCGTCCGTCCGGCCCGTGCGCACGGGCCGTGGCGTCGCCGCACGGGGCCGGCGCGCCGCCCGCGCCCGCCTGTCCGCTCCACGACCCGCCTGGCGCGTCGCGGAACGCGCATCATCGTCCACCACCCGACCCGCGGCGCCGCATCCGCCCCTCCCACACCACCCGTCTCGTCGGCGCGCCGGTTGCGTGGCGTGCACGAGGCACCACGCATCCCCCGGCGCCGGGTCCGGGCCGGGGGACTGCCTCCCGCTGCCCGCGGCCTGGCAAGGTGACCGGCGACAGGGCCGCGCCGCGGCCGACCGCGAACCGGAAGGCGGGCGACGATGTCCGACACCGTGACCCGGGAGGACGCCGACGGCGTCGCCACCCTCACCTTGCTCCGCCCGGGGCTGACCCACGCCTCCCGCCGCGACCTCCTGGCCGCTGTGCAGGACGTCGCGGCGGACGACTCGGTGCGCGCCGTGCTGCTCACCGGCACGGGACGGGCGTTCTGCGTCGGGCAGGACCTCGGGGAGCACCTCGCGGAGATGCAGGGGGGCGCCGAGGCGCCGCTGTCGGTGGTGGAGCGGGAGTACAACCCGCTGGTGCTGGCGCTGGCCGGCCTGCGCGTGCCCGTCGTCGTCGGGATCAACGGCGCCTGCGCCGGGGCGGGCCTGGGCCTGGCCCTCGCCGGCGACCTCCGGGTGGCCGCTGCCGGCGCCAAGTTCACCACCGCGTTCACGGGGATCGGGCTGTCCAGCGACTCGGCGCTGGCGGCGCGGCTGGTGCACAGCGTGGGCGGCTCGCGCGCCGCGGAGCTGCTGCTGCTGCCGGAGCCGTTCCTGGCCGAGAGCGCCGCGGAGTGGGGGCTGGTGCACCGCGTCGTCGCACCGGAGCAGGTGCTGCCGGAGGCCCAGCAGCTGGCGGCCCGGCTGGCCGCCGGCCCGACCGCGGCCTACCGCGCGGTGAAGACGGTGCTGGCCACCGCCGCCACCGACTCGCTGGAGGAGACGCTGGCCCTGGAGGGGCGGCTGCAGAACGAGGTGGGGCAGTCCGCCGACCACCGCGAGGCCGTCGAGGCGTTCCTGGCCAAGCGGGCGCCGCGGTTCACCGGCCGCTGAGGCGGCCGGCCCGCGGGAGGAGTGCACCTGCCGCCGGGCGGGCGGGCCGGGCCGGCGGCAGGGCGTCAGGGGGCCGCCGTTCCCGGCGACGGGGTCACCGGGCGAGCGTGGCGCAGGCGGGGCAGACGTCGGAGGCCCGCAGCGGCCACTGCTGCTCGGGGGTGACCCGGGCCAGCGAGCCGCAGACGGTGAGCTCGCAGGCGCTGTCGACCTCGGCCGGCGGCCGGTGCAGCTCCACGGCGTGCCACAGCGCGGCGGTGGGACCGTGCGCGCGGCTGCGGGCGGCGGCGAACGCGGTGGTCGTCAGCATCATGCTGAGGAGGTCGGCAGGTGCGCGGGCGCGGGCGACGGGTGCGGCGCGGTTCCTCACCCCGAAGGGTGAGCCGCAGGAGCCGGGTGCAGGATCAGGTCATGGAGCTCACCAAGCACGGGCATGCCTGCGTGGTCCTCTCCGACGGCGACCGGCGGCTGGTCATCGACCCGGGTGCCTTCACCGACCCGGTCGCCCTCGACGGTGCGACGGCGGTGCTGGTCACCCACGAGCACCCCGATCACTTCGTCGCCGACAGGCTGCGGGCGGCCTTGGACGCCACCCCGTCGCTCGAGGTGTGGACCAACCGGGCGGTGGCGGCCGCGCTCGAGGGCGCCGGCGACCGCGTGCACGTGGTCGGGGCCGGCGACGCGGTCACGGTCGCCGGGTTCGAGGTGCAGGTGCACGGCGAGCTGCACGCCGAGATCCACCCGGACCTGCCCCGGGTGGCCAATGTCGGATTCCTCGTCGACGGGCAGGTCTTCCACCCCGGCGATGCCTTCACCGTGCCGGGCACGCCCGTCCCCACGCTGCTCCTGCCGCTGCACGCGCCCTGGTCGCGCACGGCCGAGGTGATCGACTACCTGCGGGAGGTGCGGGCCGACCAGGCCTACGCCGTGCACGACGGGCTGCTCAACGACACCGGGATCGGTGTGGTGAGCGGGCTGCTCGGGGAGCGGGGTCCGGGGACCCCCACGCCGGTCGCCCGGCTGACCCCCGGGGAGACGGTCGAGGTCTGAACCCGACCGCCTCCGCCGGGGACGGCGGTCAGGTCAGCGGACGGCGCGGTCGTTGCGCCCGGTGAGCGTGGACGCCGCCACCACCAGCACCGCCGCCAGGACGATGGAGATGATCCACCGCAGCCAGTCGATGCCGGCGGTGTCCTCGACGCCCAGCAGACCGCTCACCCAGTAGCCGAGGAGCACACCGCCGACGCCGCACAGCAGCGTGAGCCAGATGGGCGTGTTGTCCCGGGTGCTGGGGGCGACGAACTTCCCCAGCAGGCCGATGATGAGCCCGGCGATGATCAGACCGATGATTTCCACAGCAAGCTCCTCAGTTCGCTCGACCGGCGAGCACGGTTCTCCCGGCACGGTGCCGAGCGTGCCGCCGGTGCACGACAAGGCCCTGTACCCCGGTTGATCACGACGATGCGTGATTCCCCCGAACGAGCGGCACGGCTTCCCCGGTCAGGAGCCCGCGGCCGCCTGAGCCACGTGCGCGGGCACCTTGGCCAGCTCGGCGTCGACCGTCCGCTGCACCAGCCGGCGCACGGCGGTGCGGGTCAGCCGGCGGACCAGCCGGCTGCCCCCGGTGGGCTCGTGACCGATCGTGATCGAGACATGCGTGCCGCCGGCGGCGGTGTCGGAGAGCTCGATCTCCGTCGTCCACGTCTCCGGGGTGAGCTCCAGGCGCGTGGTCACCCGCCGGAGCGGCTCCCACGCGACGATCTCCCCGCGTGGCGCGCCCGATCGCGGAGCGCCGCCGTCGAGCTGCCCGGGCGAGCAGACGAACGTCGTGCCGACCCCGGGGGACCCGGTGCCGGCGAGCACGTAGGAGACGTCGCAGACGGCGCAGTAGGGCTCCAGCACCGCCAGCGCGCGCCAGACCTCCGCGCGAGGCTGCGGCACCTCCCGGGTGCCCGTCGCGGTCGTCGGCACGTCAGCGGCCGCCCACGGAGACCTCGAACTCGACCTGGCTGACGTCGGGTCGCAGTCGGGAGAAGCTGTGCACCTGCGGGCGCCCCTCGCCGTCCCGCACGGTGGTCCGGACGACCAGCAGCGGGGAGCCGGCGACCACGCCGAGCGCCTCGGCCTCGTCGGGGGCGGCGGTGCCGACGTCCACGACGATGCGGGCGTGGGCGAGGTCGGCCGCGTACTCCCGGCGCAGGTAGTCGTAGAGGGAGCCCTCGCTGAAGTCGGCGTCCACCGCGCCGGGGTACGCGGCGGCCGGCAGGAAGCTGTGCGCGACGTGGTTGGGCGTGCCGTCGACGCTGCGCAGCCGCACCAGCTCCACCACCTCCGACCCCGGCTCCAGCTTCAGCTCGGTCGCCACGGGGGCGGGCACCGGCACGACCCGCTGGACGAGCACCGTCGTGCCGACCTGCGCGCCCTGCTCGGTCATGACCGAGTTGAAGCCCGCGATGCGGTGCACGAAGCTCTCGCGGTACTCGTGCCGGATGGCCGGGCGGGTCACGTAGGTGCCCCGGCCCTGCTCCCGCACGAGGTGGCCGTCGGCCACGAGCCCGTCGACCGCGCGCCGCAGCGTGATGCGGCTGACGCCGTACTCGGCGCAGAGGACCGGCTCGGGGGGCAGCAGCGTGAGCTCGGGCAGCGCGGCGACCCGGCGGCGCAGGTGCTCGCGGACCGACAGGTACTTGGGACCTGCTACGGGGCTGACCACGGGACAAAGGTACTGCCCGAGGAGACGTCTGGTCGTCATGTCGTATGAGACGTCACATCGATCGTGTCGTGGCGTGCGTCACGTGGCCCACCGGGATGTCGCCCGGTACGGCGGCTGGCAGCCACCCGGGTGACCGGTCGATGATCACCGTGTGACGGACTCACCCGACTGGCGCAGGCGCAGGTGGGGGGCCACCCACCTGCGCATCTACGAGATGGCGCTGCGACTGTTCGAGGACGAGGGCTACGACCAGGTGCCGATCGCCCGCATCGCGTCCGCCGCCGGCGTGTCGGTGCCCACCTTCTACGCGCACTACCCGAGCAAGGAGCACCTGATCATGGCCCTCCTCGCGCCGCACCAGGTGGCCGAGCTCATCGCCGCCCAGCCGGCCGACCAGCCGCTGGGCGCGCGGATCCGACAGGCGGCGGTGAACTCGCTGACCAGCTTCGACGACGGGGAGCGGGCCCAGCTGCTCGCGCGCTGGCGGATCATCGCCGGCAGCCCCGCGCTGCGGTACCGGGCCGGGGAGTTCGACCGGATGACGGCCACGATGGTCGCCGAGGCCAGCGCCGGCGATCAGCCCGTCCGGTCGTCGGACCTGGTGATCGCCAGTGCCCACCTCGCCGCGTTCACCACCGGGATGCTCGTGTGGGCCGACAGCGACGGGGAGCGGGAACTCGGGGGGTGCCTGACCGAGGCCTTCGACGCCCTCTCCAGGGCCTGACCCCGTCCGGCATGGGTCGAGCCGCTGCACCGGACGTTCCGCCGCGTCACGGCGCGGCTGGACACCCGACGGCGCGGCTCGACATGCCCGCCGCACCCACCGAACCGGGGGCTCGGCGCCGGCTCAGCGACCCGGCGCCCGCAGCTCCACGACCGTGACCTCCGGCCGGGCGCCGATGCGCATCGGCGGGCCCCAGTAGCCCGCCCCCGAGGAGACGTACAGCTGGGTGTCGCCGTGCCGGGACCAGCCCTCCACGGAGGGCTGGTCGAGCCGCACGGCGTAGTCGAACGGCCAGAGCTGCCCGCCGTGGGTGTGCCCGGACAGCTGCAGGTCGACGCCGGCCGCGGCCGCCTGCTCCACCATCACCGGTTGGTGCGCGAGCAGGACCACCGGGGTGGCGTCGTCGCGCCCGTCCAGCGCGGCGTCCAGGTCGGCGCCGTGGCCGGGCAGGCCCGAGACCGCCGCGGTCCGGTCGTCGATCCCGGCGAGGTCGAAGGACGCGGCGCCGCGGCGGATCGCCACCCGCTCGTTGCGCAGCACGTCCACGCCCAGGGTCGGCAGGTGCCGCATCCAGGCCCGGGTGTCGACGAAGTACTCGTGGTTCCCGGTGACGAAGTAGACGCCCTGCTCGCTGACCAGGTCCGCCAGCGGGGCCACGTCCTCCCGCAGCTCGTCGACGTCGCCGTCGACCAGGTCGCCGACGATGGCCACCACGTCCGGCCGCTGCTCGTTGACCAGCTCCACGACCCGTTCGAACCGCCGTCCGCCGTAGGTGGCCGACAGGTGGCCGTCGGAGAAGGTGACGATCCGCAGCCCGTCCAGCGCCGGGTCCAGCCCCCGCAGGGTGACCGGCACCCGCCGCACCACCGGCGCGGAGTTGGCGAACCAGGCGCCCGTGCCGGCGGTGCCCAGGGCGACCGCTCCGGCGGTCACCGCGAGGCCGCGGGCCAGGAAGAGCCGCCGCCCCATGCCGTCGGCAGGGGCGTCGGCAGGGGCGTCGGCCGGAGCATCGGCGGGGGCGTCGGCGAGGAGGTCGCCGTCCGCCCGGACGGCGCCGCGGCCAGGTGGCGTCCCCCTGTCGGACGGAGCCGCTGCGTCGTCCCTCCGCGGAGCGCTCCACGCCCCACTCGGGACGACCTGGCGCACAACTCCCCCGCTACGCCTGCTGATCAGCGCGTTCCCGACCAGCCGCACCGGTTCGAGGACGAGCAGCGCGAGCACGGCGTAGAGGGCGATGCCGAGCCAGCTGTAGCCGATCCAGCTCAGCGGGGTGCCGGCGTCCAGCGGCAGCACGCCGCGCGACAGCAACGCCGCCACCGGCGACACCGCCAGGAGGACGGTGAGCAGGGTGAGCCGGCGGCGCAGGCGGCCGGGCTCGGTGGTGCTCCGGACCAGCCGGAGCCACAGGTAGGCGTGCAGCAACCCCACGGCCAGCAGGACGACCGTCCCGAAGCCCAGCAGACCGATGAGGGACAGGGCGGACCTCCGGCGGGATCGGGGAGCACGGCGGGACCGGGTCGATGCACGCCGGTGCAGAGGATGGACGACGGAGGACGCCGGGGTGTTCCCGGAGCGGGATCAGCCGGTGCCGTCAAGCCGGGAGGAGAGCGCGGAGGCCAGCTTCGACGCCCGCGGGGAAGGGCGGGCGCCGGCGGCGACGAGCACGTCGCCCACGGCGGCCAGGATCGGCTCGGAGCCGTCGACGAGCTCGACCTCCAGCTCGCGCCAGCTGCGCACCTCGGGGACGTCGCCGGGAGCGGTCGCGGCCACCGTCGCGGTCACCGTGTCGTCGGCGAGCTCGGCCAGCACCCGGCCGGCCGCGTCCCGCAGCGCGGTGACCACCCGCCGGGTGCGCATCGTCACCACCGGCCCGGGCACCTCCCCGGCCAGGAGCCCGGCGACCACCTCCAGGAGCTCGGCCGGTGCCACGTCGGTGCCGTGCGCCAGCGGCGCGTGCAGCTCCCGGCGGGCCCCGTCCGCCGGGAGCTTGAGGTGCCAGCCCTCGTCCGGCCCCCCGGTGCGGCGGCGCAGGGTGACCCGGGCGCGCACGAGCCGGAGGTCCGGGGTGTCGTGGTAGACCGCCGCCAGCTGGTGGACCACCGGGGCGTCCACGACCGCGACGCCGGGGACCGCGTCCAGGGACGGCGGCACGAACGCCTCGTCCACGTCGAACTTCCGCTCGATCTCGAGCTGCTCGGCGACCACGGCCCGACCGTAGGGCACCGACCGGGGCGGCGGCCCACCGGCGCCCTGGCTAGCGTGACCGCCATGGCCCGGACCGATACCGATCCCCGGTGGGCCGTCGCGGCCGCCACGCCGTGGGCGGTGTGGGCGGTGCTGCGCCGCGCCGGCGCCGAGCGGGGCTTCCCGCTGGTGCCCGCGCTGGCGTTCACCCCGTACGCCGCCGCCGCCGCCGTCGTCCCCCTGGTCGCGGCCGTGCGGGCCCGGTCACGGGCGGGCACCCTGCTCGCCGCGGCGGCGGGCGCCACGCTCGGCGCCGCCGTGCGCTCGCACCGGGGCAGGCCGCCCGCCGGCGACCCGCCGACGGGGCGACGGGTGCGCATCGCCACGGTGAGCCTGCGCCGGGGGCTGGTCCCCGCCGAGCCGGTCGTCGAGCTGGTCCGCCGGCACGGGGTCGACGTCCTGGCGGTGCAGGAGCTCACCCCGGAGGCCGAGGGGCGCTTGACCGCCGCCGGGCTGGCGGAGCTGCTGCCGCACGCCCACGTCATCCCCGCCCGGCCGGGCAGCGTCGCGGCGGCCTCCGGTGGCGTCTGGAGCCGGTTGCCGGTCGACGGCCGCGGAGCCGTGCCGGGCGGCTTCGAGCAGCCGACGGTCCGGCTGCCGATCGGCGCGGGGCCCGCGCTCGAGATCACCGCGGTGCACGCCGTGCCCCCGGCGACGTCACCGGCCGCCGTCCGCGCCTGGACCGCCGACCTCGCCGCCCTGCCGGCTCCCGATCCGGCGGTGCTGCGGGTGCTCGCCGGCGACTTCAACGCCACGCTCGACCACGCGGCGCTGCGCGCGGTCCTGCGGCTGGGGTACCTGGACGCCGCCCGCGCCGTCGGCGTGGGGCACACCTGGACCTGGCGGCCGCTGCGGGTCCCGGTCCCCCGGCTGGCCCTCGACCACGTGCTCGTCGATCCGCGACTCGCCGTCGCCGGCTGCGGCTTCGTCCCGGTGCGGGGCAGCGATCACCGGTCCGTGGTGGTCGACCTGGTGGTGCCGGGCGGCTGAGGCGCGGCAGCCGATGTTCACCGACCCCGCCCGGTGGGCAGCCTTGTACGGCGGGACGCGCGACCGGGCGCGCCGCATGGAGGGAGCCGACCCATGTTGAGCGAGCACCAGGTCGCGGAAGCGATCGGCAGCACCGCCTACGGCGACGGTGGCGACAAACTGGGCACCGTCGAACACTTCTTCGTCGACGACCGGACCGGTGAGCCGACCTGGGTGGCGGTGACCACCGGCCTGTTCGGCACCCGGCACTCGATCGTGCCCGCCCGCGAGGCCTCCTGGGAGGACGGCCGACTGCGGCTGCCGGTCACCGCGGAGGCGGTGACGAGCGCCCCGGCCGTCGGCGGGAACCACCTCGACCCGGGCGAGGAGGCCGAGCTGCGGCGCCACTACGGCATCGACGAGGCGCGGGGCGCGGGAACCGGCGGTGGGCGCCACCGGGAACCCGACGACGCCGCGACCCCGACCGACGGCGCCATGACGCGGAGCGAGGAACGGCTGCGGGTCGACACCGAGCGGGTCGCCGACCGGCGGGTCCGCCTGGTCAAGTACGTCGTCACCGAGGAGGTGCAGGTGACGGTGCCCATCCGGCGCGAGGAGATCCGCCTGGAGGAGATCCCGCTGGACGGCACCGCGGCGGCCGGGGACGCCCCCCACTCCGGTGAGTCGCTGGTGCCCGAGGACACCGCCGCGACGGGCCTGCCGGACGAGATCGTGCTGCACGCCGAGCGTCCTGTGTTCGGTGTCGAGGTGGTGCCCGTGGAGCGGGTGCGGCTGCGCACGGAGGTGGTGGAGGGCCGGGAGACGGTCACCGAGCAGGTGCTGCGCGAGCAGATCACCGTCGACCAGGACGGCACGCCCCGGAGCTGACGGCCGCCGGCCTCTCAGCCGCGCCGGTCGGGGAGGAACCGCAGCCGGTCGCGGGTGGCCGCCACCTCGGCGGCGTCGACGTCGGCGAGCACGAGGGTCTCGGTCCCGGCGGCGGTGGCCAGCAGCTCGCCCATGGGGTTCACGATCCGGCTGTCGCCCGTGTGCTCGGTGCCGTCCCCGGCGGTGCCCACCCGGTTGCACCCCACGACGTAGGCCTGGTTCTCGATCGCCCGGGCCTGCAGCAGCGTCTGCCAGTGCAGGCGCCGGGCGGCCGGCCAGTTGGCCACCACCACGTAGAGGTCGGTCTCCAGGGCGGCGCGCCAGAAGACGTCGGCGAAGCGCAGGTCGTAGCAGATGAACGGGGTGATCCTGAGCCCCCCGATGGTCACCGTGAGTGGCCCGTCGCCGGCGCGGAACCGCTCGTGCTCGCCGCCGTGGCTGAACGGGTGCAGCTTGCGGTAGCGGTGCGTCCCGCCGTCCGGCCCGGCCAGGACGAAGGAGTTGTAGGGCAGCTGCTCCCCCGGCGCGATCTCCGGGCAGCTGCCGCCCACCCACACGCCCTGCTCGGCGGCCTGCGCGGCGAGGAACGCCGCCGACGGCCCGTCCTCGGGCTCCCCGATGCCCGGCGTCATCGAGAACCCGGTGGAGAAGGTCTCGGTGAGCAGCACCAGCTCGGCGCCGGCGGCGGCCGCCCGGGCCACCTGCGGGGCGAGCCGGGCGAAGTTCGCCCCCCGGTCCTCCCAGACGATGTCGTGCTGCACCGCTGCGACCCTCATGCCAGCCTCCTCAACCGCTCGACCGCCTCGCCGAGCACGTCATCCCTCTTGCAGAACGCGAACCGCACCAGGTGCCGCCCGAGGGCGGCGTGCTCGGGCGTGTAGAAGACCACGGTCGGGACGGCGACCACGCCCGCCCGCTCCGGCAGCGCCCGGCAGAAGGCGAGCCCGTCGCCGTCGGGCTGCACCCCGCGGACGTCGACGGTGGCGAAGTAGGTCGCCTGCGGGCTGATCACCGGCAGCCCGGCCTCGCGCAGCCCCGCCACCAGGACGTCGCGGCGGTACTGCAGGTCGCGGGCAATACCGGTGAAGTACGCCTCCGGCAGCCGCAGCCCCGCGGCGACCGCGGGCTGGAACGGCCCGCCGTTGACGTAGGTGAGGAACTGCTTGGCGGTGCGGACGGCGGCCACCAGCGGAGCCGGGCCGCAGACCCAGCCGACCTTCCAGCCGGTCACGTTGAACGTCTTGCCGCCGCTGGAGACGACGAGCGTCCGCTCGCGCATGCCGGGCAGCGTGGCGAGGGAGACGTGCTCCGCGCCGTCGAACACCAGGTGCTCGTAGACCTCGTCGGTGACCACCGTGAGGTCGTGCGTGGTGGCGAGCTCGGCCAGCACGGCCAGCTCGTCGCGGGTGAGCACCGTGCCGGTCGGGTTGTGCGGGGAGTTGACCAACAGCAGCCGGGTGCGCGGCGTGATCGCGGCGCGCAGCTCCGCCTCGTCGAACACCCAGGGGCCCGAGCCGTCCGCGGGCGCGTGCAGCGGGACGGGGCGCACCACGCCGCCGGCCATGGCGACCGAGGCGCTGTAGCTGTCGTAGATGGGCTCGAAGAGGACCACCTCGTCGCCGGGCTCCAGCAGGGCGAGCATCGCCGCCGCCAGCGCCTCGGTCGCGCCGGCGGTGACCAGCACCTCGGTGTCGGGATCGTAGGTGCCACCCGAGAACCGCTGCCGGTGCTCGGCGACGGCGGAGCGCAGCTCGGGGATGCCCGGGCCGGGCGGGTACTGGTCGGCGCCGGTGCCGATGGCGGCGCGGGCGGCGTCGAGCACCTCCGCCGGGCCGGGGTAGTCGGGAAAGCCCTGACCCAGGTTGATCGACCCGGTGGCGACGGCGAGCGCGCTCATCTCGGCGAAGATCGTCGTCCCGAAACCGCGCAGCCGGGACGCCAGCGGTGCGGTCATGCGGCTCCTTTCCCGGGTCGGTTCCACGCGGCCCCCTGCAGGGTCCCGCGGCGAGCCTGCGAGTCGCGGGGGGCAGGGGGTCCTTCTTCAGGCGATGCGGACGTCCTCGTGGCCCTCGATCGCCACCACGTCGCCGGAGCGGAGCTGCCGGCCGCGCCGGTCCTCCGGCTCACCGTTCACCGTCACCGCGCCGGAGAGCAGCACGTCCTTGACCTGGGCGCCGGTGGGGACGGCGTCGACCAGCTTGAGCAGCTGGCCGAGCCGGATGCTGTCCTCGTCGGGACGCAGATCGACGGTGCGCACGGTCGTCAGTCTGCCGTCCGGCGCAGCTCGTCGCCGACCCGGACCTGCCCGGGTGCGAGGACGGCGGCCCGCACGGCGAGCAGCCCCTCCCGCTCGCGGTGCACCGTCTTGAGCACCGAGGTGTCGCGCGGGATGCCGCCGGGCTGCGGGCGGGTGGTCATCACGCACCGCGGGATGCCGGTGCCGAACCGCAGCCGCGCGCTGCCCAGGTCCGCCTCCGTGCCGCGCAGCGCGTCCTCGCCGGCGCCGTCCAGCACGACGTTGGCCCGGAAGCGGCGGCGGTCCCAGGTGCCCAGCGTGCCGGTGGAGACCAGGGAGAGCCGGATGCGAGGGCTGTCGTGGAACGGGCCGGGGGCGCCCTCCCACTGCCGCCACTCGTTCGGATCGGGCTCGTCGTCGCCCACGGCCGACTCGTAGGTGGGGACGGTGTCGTCGTCCCCGGCCGCCCGCAGCTCCACCCGGCGGCCGAGCCAGTCGGAGAGCACGGCCTCGTCGGCGGTGACCGTTCCGTCGGGGAGCACCACCTGGACCCCGCCGTCCGGGCGCACGCGGGCCGCGCCGAACAGCAGCTCGGGGACCCGGCGGGCGGTGAGGCCGAAGCCGGTGTCGCGGTCGAACAGCGCCCACCGCCGGTCGCCGCTGATGCCGAGCGGGCCGAGCTCCGCCTCGGCCAGCCGCTCGCCCTGCAGCGACTTCACCGGGTAGCGCCAGAGCTCCGCGACGCGCATCTCAGCCCGCCGGCGTCCAGGCGAGGGACCAGGTGCCGGCCCACTCCGCGCCCGGCTCGAGCACGTGCAGGTCGACGTCGTCGGCGAGCGCGTTGGGCGGGCAGGTCATCGGCTCGACGGCGAGGCTGCGCCGCCACTGGCCCTCGGGCAGGGTGTCGCCGCTGTAGACCTGCAGCCACGGCCAGGCGGCGTCGGCCGAGAGCAGCAGCTCCCCCGCGGCGCCGCGCAGCCGCACGCGCCACCACCCCTGGTCGTCCCGGTCGAGGTCGGTGAGCGGGACGTCGAGCGCCCGGTCGCCGATCCGGCCGACGGCGCCGTCGAACGGCCGCCGCTCCCCCGTCGGCAGGCCGCCGTCCAGCGCCAGCTCGGTGCGGGCCGGGAGCTCCACCTCCGCGTCGCCGATGCCGCCGTCCTGGGTGGCCCCGACGGAGAGGTAGGGGTGGAAACCGGCGCCGAACGGCGCCGGCCGGTCGCCGGTGTTGCGGACGCGGAGCGTGCAGGTGAGCCGGTCGGCGTCGAGCGTGTGGTCCACCGCGACGGCGAGGCGGAACGGATAGCCGGGGTGCGGCTCCACCGTCGTCCCGACCGTGACGGACCGGTCCGCCTCCGCCAGCACCGTCCACGGCTGCCAGGCGACCAGGCCGTGGATGGCGTGCGGCTCGTCGGGCGAACGGACGTCGAGCTGGAGCTCCTCGCCGCGCCAGCTCCACCGGCCGTGCCGCAGCCGGTTCGGCCAGGGTGCGAGGGTCGCGCCGCGCCAGCCGGGCAGCACCTGCCCGGCCGGGTAGCCGTCGAGGACCTCCCAATCCCCGACCACGAGCCGGCGAAGGGTCCCGCCGCGGAGGTCCAGGGCGAGGCGGGCGTCGCCGGCGGTGAGCTCCACCTCGGTGCGGTCGCTGGTGGGCCAGGTGTCGGGCATGCGCTCAGCTCACCACATCGCCGCCCCGCTGCCCCGGCGAGATCTGCACACTCGCCCCCATCGGGCCGTCGACGGGGGCCGGTGTGCAGATCTCGTGGGCTCAGGGGTGGTAGGTCACCTGCTCGGCGAACTGCAGGACCTGCTCCTGGGTGAACGCGTCGGGCACCTGGAGGGTGAAGGTCGTCCCGTCCTCGAACTGCGCCTGCAGGAACCAGCCGCGGTCCCTGGGCCCGTTGTCGACCCGGACCAGAGCTGCCGGCCGGCCCTGCACCACCACCTCCAGCTGCGGCCCCACCGGACCCATGAGGTTCGCGCGCACCTCGGCGAGCGGCGACACGTCCTCCGGCAGCGGCACGTGCACCGTGATCGTCTGCTGTTCGTAGGCGTCGTTCACCAGGGTGAGGACCCGCCCCATCTTGTAGAACTGCACCGACCAGCCCAGCGGAGCGAGCTCGGCGGCGAGCGTGGCCCGCTGCGGCCGATCGACCAGCGACTCGGCGACCGCGACCAGGTCGGCGGTCGCGCTGTACCGGCCCTCACCGGTCATCGTCACCCACTGGTCGTCCCTGCGTTCCCAGAGGAGCTCGGCGAAGCGCTCCCGCCCACAGACCGTCAGGCCGTCGTCGCAGTACACGTCCCGGGTCCCGTGGACCAGGTCGGCGGACACACCGTCGACGCTGATTTGCGAGCGCTCCGTGACGTCGACGTGCTCGAAGGAGTCCTCCCACCCGTCGGGCTCGTCCCCGTGCACCCCCACGGTGAACCGGTCGGCCCCGTCCGCGGAGTCGTACTCGGCGAAGCCGGCGGACTCCCCGTCCCCGGTGAAGCCGGGCCGCATCCCCACGGGCTCGGGCTCCAGCGACAGCGGGAAGGTCGGCATCCGGAAGTCCACCAGGGTCACGCTCTCTGCCGGGGTCCCCGGCCCGTCGGGCGCGGCGATGACGACGGCGGCGGCCCAGGCCGCCGCCACCGTGACGGCGGCCAGCCCGATGCGCAGGGTGGCCTTACGGCTCGGCCGGCGCGCCCGTCGGGGGGCCGGCCCCTCGATCTCGGCGAGCAGCGCGGCGCGGGCGGCCGAGCGGGCGGCGGGGGAGAGCGGCGGCGCCGCGGGGCCCGCCTCGCGCAGGAGCGTCACGTCGTTCATCGGTCCCCCTCCTCGGAGGTCGGGTCGAGCGGGAGGACGCCGCCGAGCGCGGCGCGGGTCTGGCGGCGAGCGCGGTGCAGCCGGGACCGCACCGTGCCGACGGGGACGTCGAGGACGGCGGCGATCTCCTCGTAGCCGAGCTGGCCCCAGGCGAGCAGCAGCAGGGCGTCGCGGTCGCGCGGCTTCAGGCCGGCGAGCGCCGCGGCGAGCGGGCCGCGCAGCGCCTCGGCGTCGAGCCGGCCGGCGGCGTCCCCTGGGTCGTCGCCGGGCCGCTCGGGCTCGGCGGCCGCGCGGGCCAGCGCCTTGTAGCGGCGCTGCTCGGTGCGCACGTGCCCGTGGACGACGTTCGTCGCGATGCCCAGCAGCCACGGCCGGACCTCGACGTGGTCGGCCCGGTAGGCCGCCCGGCGCCGGAAGGCGATGAGGAACGTCTCGCTGAGCAGGTCGTCGGCCAGCTCCCCCACCCGGCGGCCCAGGTAGCGGTGCACCGTGGCAGCGTGCCGGTCGAACAGCGGGGCGAACTCCGCCGGGTCGTCGACCGACCGGGCGATCAGCTCCGCGTCGCTGGGGAGCGAGTCGGGCAGGGCGCGCAGCCGCGGGGGTTCGGCGGGTGGACCGGCGGATCGGTGCAGCGCCGTCGGGGTCACGGCCGGTGGTGATCCGGCCGCGATCGGTGAAGTGGTCACATCCCTTGATGTCCGGAGCGGCGGATCTGGTTCACGGCTTCCTCCCGGGAGACCGCGGTCGCCTCCCCGCCGCCGGGAACGCCGGCGATCCCGCGGGAACGTCGCCGACGCTCAGCCCTGGCAGTTCTCGTCGCCATAGGCGCTGACGGTGTCCGCCGCGGCGAGGAACTCCGTCAGCTCCTCCTCGCCCAGCTGCCCCTCCGCGACCGCGCTGTCCAGGTCGCCAGCGGCAGGGAAGTTCTCGGCCATGTACCGGGCGGCCTCCTGCACCTCGTCCACCTCGTCGGGAACGCTGTCGGCCAGGTCCTCGAGCACCTCCCGGGCCTCCTCCCCGTCCTCCGGCTCGATCTCGGCGGTCGCCAGGTACTGGCCGCAGAAGTCCTCGACGCTGGAGCCACCGCAGGCGGTGAGGCCGAGCGGAGCGGTCGCCACGGCGGCGAGCAGGACGAGCTCCCGGATGCGCATGGCTCCACCCTCACACAGCGCGGCCGCGAGGAAGGGGACCGGCCGGTATCCGAACGGCCTCAGGTCGCGTCGAGCTCCTTCGCGAAGAACAGCGAGTCCACCGCGTCCGGGTCGCCCACGTAGTCCCCGAACGCGCCGATCGGCCGGTACCCGGCGCCCGAGTAAAGGCCGATCGCCTCCGGCTGTAGTGGGCCGGTCTCCAGCCGCAGGCTGGTCCACCCCCGGGCGCGTGCGGCGTCCTCCAGCCCGGCGAGCACCGCCTTCGACACCCCGCGGCCCCGTGCCGCCGGCACCACGTACATGCGCTTCACCTCGGCCACGCCGTCGCCGAGCGCCCGGAGCGCCCCGCAACCCAGCGGCGTCGCGTCGTCGTCGCGGGCGAGCAGCACCACGGCGACGTCGGCCGCGGAGGGGTGGGTGCCCGGCTCATCCTTGCCGCCGTAGCGGGCGCGGACCTCCGTCTGCTGGTCGGTGGTCAGCCGTCGCACGTCGGCGTCGTCCCACGCCGCTTCCTCCACCCGCACGGCGGAGATCATCACAAGGTGATGCCGTGCAGCAGCAGGACGGCCAGCTCCCGGTAGGCCGTCGCGTCGTCCAGGCCGGTCGCGCGCCCGGTGTCGCCGCGGCCGATGCGCAGCATCAGCGTGGTCACCGTGTCGGCAACCAGCGCCGGGTGCACCTCGCGGAACCGGCCCTGGGCGACGCCCTCGGCGATCAGCTCGCGCACCCGCCCGGCCGCCAGGGCGGTGTTGCGCTCGTAGATCTCCCGCCCCGGGGGAAAGGCGTCCAGGTCCCGGTGGAAGGCCGGCCCCGCGGGGGCGAGGGCGGCGGCGACCGCGGTCAGGTAGGCGGTCACCCGCCGGGCGGGGTCGGCCTCGGTGACGGTGCGCGCCTCCACCGCCGCCGTCGCCTTGCGGAAGAAGTGCCGGATCACCCGGAGCGCCAGCTGCTCCTTGCTCCCGGCCAGCGCGTAGAGCGTGCTCTTCGAGCAGCGCAGCCGGACGGCGAGGTCTTCGAGCGTGAACCCGGCGAAGCCCTCGGCGAGGAACACCTCCTCGAGCTGGTCGAGCAGCTCGGCCTGGCGACGGGTCAGCCGCCCCTCGGCGGTCTCCATGCCACCTCCTCCCGGCGGGCCAGCATGGACCTGGTCGCAGAACAGTACTGCGGTACGGTCAGCAGTACTGTTCCCCGACCTTCCGGAGGAGATCCGTGGCCGTCGAGCGCGAGCTGCCCACGCCCGAGGCCGAGGACCTGCTGGCCCTCACCCGGGAGATCGCCGACGCGGAGCTCGCGCCGAAGGCGGCGGCGTACGAGCGGGAGGAGCGCTTCCCCCGCGAGGTCTTCCGGCTGCTGGGTGACGCCGGCCTGATGGGCCTGTCGTTCCCCGAGGAGGTCGGGGGCGGCGGACAGCCCTACGCCGTCTACCTGCAGGTGCTCGAGGAGCTGGCGGCCCGCTGGGCGAGCGTCGCCCTCGGCATCAGCGTGCACACGCTCGCCTGCTCCCCCATCGCGAACTTCGGCACCGAGGCGCAGCGCCGGGACCTGCTGCCCGAGATGGTCGGCGGCGGGCTGCTGGGCGCCTACTCGCTGTCGGAGGCGCATGCCGGCTCCGACGTCGCCGCGATGCGCGCCACGGCCACCGCCACCGACGACGGCTGGGTCGCCCGCGGCGAGAAGGCGTGGGTCACCCACGGCGGGCACGCCGACTTCTACTCGACGTTCCTGCGCACGCCCGCGGACGGACCCCGGGGCGTCTCCTGCTTCCACCTGACGCCCGACCTGCCCGGGTTCAGCGCCGCGAAGCCCGAGGAGAAGATGGGCCTGACCGGCTCCACCACCGCGGCGATCCGCCTGGACGACGTGCCGATCCCCGCCGACCGGCTGGTCGGCGAGCCCGGGCGGGGCATGGCGATCGCCCTCGGGGCGCTGGACTCCGGGCGGCTGGGCATCAGCGCCGTCGCCGTGGGGCTGGCGCAGTCGGCCCTCGACGTCGCCGTCGCCTACGCGGTCGAGCGAGAGGCGTTCGGCCGCCCGATCGCCGAGCACCAGGGCGTGGCCTTCCTGCTGGCCGACATGGCGGCGGCCGTGGAGTCGGCCCGCGCCACCTACCTGGTCGCCGCCCGCCGCAAGGACGCCGGCAAGCCGTTCTCCCGGCAGGCCAGCATCGCCAAGCTGGTCGCCACCGACGCGGCGATGAAGGTGACCACCGACGCCGTCCAGGTGCTGGGCGGAGCCGGCTACACCCGTGACCACCCGGCCGAGCGGTACATGCGCGAGGCTAAGGTCATGCAGATCTTCGAGGGCACCAACCAGATCCAGCGCATGGTCATCGGCCGCCACCTCACCGCCCAGGCGGCCCCGCCGGCGGGCTGACCCGCGCCTCCACGCAGCTGACGGGTTCCACGTGGAACCGGTGACAGCTGTCAGTGGTCCACGCCCGCCCCGCCGGACCAGACTGGTGTCCCCGAGCGAGGAGAGCACCGTGCCCGAGCCCTACCTGCGCGCCGCCGACTCCGACCGCGCCGCCGTCGCCACCGCGCTCGGGCACGCCATGTCGGAGGGCCGGCTCACCGTCGCCGAGTACGACGAGCGCCTCGCCCGCGCCTACGCCGCCCGCACCTTCGGTGAGCTGGCCGAGCTCACCGCCGACCTGCCGGCCGCACCCGCCCGGCCCGCACCGGCGCCGGTTCCCGCGGGCACGAGCCCCTGCACGCCCGGCGCCACGCGCCACGGGTTCTCACACGGCCGGCAGGCCTGGGGATCGTGGTCGAGCACGGCGCTGCTCGTGCTGGCGATCTGGGCGGTGACCTCGATCGCCGCAGGCGAGTTCCTGTACTTCTGGCCGTTCTGGGTGATCGTCCCCTGGGGTGCCTTCCTGCTGATGGGCCACCTGGGGGAGCGGGGACGCCGCCGGCTCCCCGGCTGACGGGGGCTCGTCACACCCCGCGGTACAGCTCCGTGAAGGTCGTCCCGCCGTCGGTGGAGGCGAGGACCGCGCCCGGCACGGCGGACCCGGCCCGTTCCGGAGTTCGAGGGATCGGCGTTGCGCGACTGACCGACCGGCTGACCCGCGCCGGGGCTCAGGCCGGCAACAGCGTGGTGAACGTGGCGCCGCCGTCGGTGGATTCCAGCAGGCCGTGGTCGGCCACGACGAGGACGCGCACGTCGCCGTCGACGGTGGTCGCGGCCACCGCTTCCGGCGTCGCGTCCAGATGCCCGCGGTGGGTCCAGCTGGCCGCGGCGTCGGTGCTGGTCCACACCGCGCCGTCTGGTGTGATGCCGACCGCGGCCGTGCCGTCACCGAGCCAGGTGACCACCTGTAGCAGCGGAGCCCCGTCTACCGGCGCCCACGTCGCTCCGGCGTCGGTGGAGCGCAGCAGCCCGGCACCGGTGGTGGCCAGCACCTGGCCGTCGGGGGCGGCGGTGAGCGTGTGCGGCTCGGCCGGGATGGCCAGCTGCTCCCAGGTGGTGCCGTCGGTGGTGCGCAGCAGCGTTCCGTCGAAGCCCAGCGCACCGCCTCCGGGCAGGGCGGTGAGGGCGTGGAAGTCCGACTCGCCGGTGCGCGACAGCGGCGTCCAGGTCTCACCCCCGTCGGTGCTCTCGATGAGCCCGACCGGGTTGGGCAGGTCGGTGCGCAGCCCAGGGTGGCCCGAGGCCAGGTAGTGGTCGGGGCCGGCGACGGTGAACCCCATCAGGTCGATGACCGGGCCGACGGCTGCCGGCCGGCCGTCGTCACCGACGGTGACCAGCCCTTCGTGGGTGGCCAGCAGCAGTGCACCGTCGCCCGGGTCGACGGCGACGGCGTGCACGTGCGCGGCCGGCAGCGTGCCGGTGATGTCGCCGGGCGCGGGTGCGGCGGGTGTGCCGGTGGGGGCGCAGCCGGTGAGCAGGGTCAGCAGAGCGGCGCCGGCGAGGGCGGTACGGGCGGTGCGGCGCGTGGGCATGGTGGAACTCCATGGGTGGTGCAGAGGCGGATCGGGCGGGTGAGGTGGGGGGGGGGGGGGGGGGGGGGGGGGGGGCCCCCCCCCCCCCGCCCCCGCCCCCCCCCCCCACCAAAAACAAAATAAAAAACCTAAAAACA